>CANHQP010000051.1 GCA_947462925.1 Flavobacteriia bacterium
TGCTGCGAAGCGAACCTACGCAGCGCTAGTGGAGTAGATCACCGACACTTCCGAAGGATGCAGCGAAGCTAATATCACGTTTTCAGACCGCGATAGCAGCACCGCAGGTAACCTTTTAAAATAAAGCGCTTGATACAAGAATTTGTTTGCGTGCAAAAATCTGCGCTTTAACTTGATGACGCAGCCTTGAACTTAGCCGCAGGCGATCTCAGCGAAGCTATTTTTGGGTTCGTTTTGATCAAGCACCGCGCAAGCAGCCACGCAGTGAAAAGGAACAAAAAACTTTAAGCTGACGATATTTTAATTCAATCACCTCAATTTTTCTCGGAAAAACACTTTTTGTGCTTCTCTTTTTAGAACAATCATGGCAAAATCTCCCAACCAATTTTTATCTGCATTGATGAAGAACCGAGCATAACTTTTTTCTGAAATATCCAAAGCATACATCAATGGAAGCCATTTAGATGCGTGATTTTCTGCGATATCTCCCAACCTGAATTGAAGGGTTTCCAATAAATTCGATAGTGTTTTGGCTTCAGTTTCAAAATCAGCTTCAAATTCAAACCCATGTTGGCGAAAATCTTTGGCTATCTGCCGCTGAGTCCTTAAAACAAAGTCTTTCGAATGCATCGATTGATCAATGGAATCATTGATTTTTGAAAGTTCATTTTCCATAGAATTAAAAGTACAAAGAAATGCTGGAATTCAAGTGTAAAGTTGAAAAATCACCTAAATGCGTTATTTTAAAATCACCGCAATTCACCTAATTTTGAAATGTTGTAACAGATTCAAGGCAATTTTGTTATATCTTCAAAATTACTCCTTATGAAAAAATTATTTCTCCTCGTTTTGCTTTTTGTTGCTGATTTAGGAATCGCTCAAACGGAATTTAAGTACAAACTTACTGTCAACAATACACAGGGAAAACCTGAGGTAAATCGTGACGTGGTTTTTATCGAAACGAGTACTTATGAACGATTGGCTTTTAAAACAGACGCAACAGGTTCCTTGGCTTATGCTTTCAAAAAAGGAAAAGAATGGTCGGTCACAATAGGTGAAATGCGCAATTGTTTTGTGGTGAAAACACCAAGTGGGGGAGAAGCCTCAAGAACAATTACTTATAATTTACAAGACTATTTGCGAGAGCGCGAACCAAGACCAGACCGTCGCACAATTGCATTTAAAGTCGTTGAGCAAAAATTGAGTTCAACAGTCAAAAATGCTGGAAATGAAGCGATAATAACCATTTTACTGAAAGACCAAAAAGGAACTGTTTTTCCAGGAATTGAAGTGGCAATGACTTGTTTTGAATCCAAAACGCAATACAAAGCGATTACCAATGCACAAGGACAAGCGATTTTTCAATTGCCTTTGAATAGTAAATTCGACATCGACATTGATGGCGTTGAATCCATTCACTGGTATGATACCGACAATCGGCCTGTGACGATGACACAAACCATGTTGTTTCAGAAGAAAAACTTCACAGAAACAACCAAAGACGGTTTCATTTTTCAACAAATTCCTGCAGATCCAAAACCGAGTTCATCGCATGCGCACATCAAATTGACTGTAAGTGGGGGCAAAAATGGTGGAATCAACGAAGATGTTTATTTGCGCATGTTGAAATCCAACGATGTTTACAAAGCCAAAACCAATGATCAAGGAGCAGTTGATTTTATGCTTCCAATTCGTGGAAAATACATGGTTGATTTTACCTTTCAGCACGATGCAGATGTGATTGATTTATCGCAAGTGAAAGGCATTGGTTTTCAGACAAAATATGTGCAGTATGTGCCAGATCCAAGATTGGAAAATATTGAAAATTTCATTCCAAAAATCTCCAATTTAATTTTGTATGATGTGCAACAATTCGTGGATAAACAGTATCCAGAACCTGCTGCTGGCGACATTGATTTTTATTTGCAATGGGGAAATAAATTCAATGAAAATTCGAAAGAAGCGTTGCTCGAAGTGGGATTGAAAACGAAATCCAATTTGACTAGAAAATCAAATATTCCGCTCAATATTAGTTTCGTAATCGATAAGAGTGGCTCTATGATGGGTTACGACCGCATCGACCAATTGAAAAAAGCCTTGGTGAATTTCATCAGTCAACTCCGACCAACTGATATTGTATCGATTGTTGTTTTTGATGATCAAGCTGTTGTTGCAGTTCCAGCGCAAAAATTGGGCGACAAGAAAAGTGTCATCGATATTATTCATGCCATTCAAGCTGATGGAGGCACTGTCATTTACGACGGAATGGTGAAAGGATTTGAGGAAGTTTCTAAAAATTTAGCGGGAAATTACATGAATCGCGTGGTACTTTTGACCGATGGATACGATTCTTATCCGCCAGAACAAGTTGTTGCGAAAGCCAAAGAGAATATCAAAAAAGGCATTGAACTTTCTACAATTGGCGTGGGAATGGATTACAACCAAGCGTTATTGGCGCAATTGGCTTCTGCAGGCGGCGGAATGTTGCACTTTGCAGGCGACATGAAAGGCATGGACGAAGCGTTTCAAAAGGAAATGGAGAGCATTTTATATCCAATGGCAAAGAAAGCACAATTGTCTCTTTTTTACAATGAACAATTGGTTTACAAACAGCTTTTTGGCTACGAAAATGAAGTGGTGAAACCGGGAAATATGCAAGTGAAAATCGACCACCTTTTCCCAGGTTTAAATCAAATGGCGCTGGTGAAGTTTGATTTGATAAATGCTACCCAAAGCATCGAAAAGCAACCGGTAAAAGTGCAGCTAAAATATACCGATGCAGTGACGGAAAAAGAAGTCATATTGGAAAAATCTATTCCCCTAGAATGGACAACCGCGACGGGAAATTTGGACATGACCATCGACAAATCCCATAAACAAATGTTGGCCGTTGCGATTGTGAATCAATCCCTGAAAAACATGGCAAACGCCTATGAACTTGGAAATGAAACCGAAGCTCAAAACGCGATTCTCAGCGCCAAAAAACAGTTGAAAAGTTTGTTTCCGACAGCAACTCCACATCAGTTGCTCGCACTCACAACGAGATTAGATGAATATGTGAAAGCATTTGAAACGTTGAAGAGTATGAGAACGCACAAGTAGCAGTTGTATGTCTTTTTGATAACTTTTTTTCAATTTTATAAAAACGCTCCTTGAAAAAAGGTGTGATGTTTTTCCTATTTAAAAAAATGGATGGATTTGTGAAATGTGTTCAGAATCCTAAATTTTTTCGATAGTTAGCAAGTTTTTAAAGTTTTATTAGTAGATTCGGACAGGAAACAAATATGGTCTAAATACTTACTGATAAAATCAAATTGCTGAAACACATCCAATACTTGAATTAAACATGCCACTCTTTCAAAAATCTGTACTGAAAAAACACATACTCGATCTTAATACTGCTGAAATGGATAATGCTTTCCAGCGCTATGTTGCTTATTTTCATAATGCAACCATTCAGCAAAACATTCGCAATGCAAAAGAAGAACAGTTTCAGGAAGGATTCTTACGCGAATTGTTTGGAAATGTGTTGAATTATACGCTCAATCCAAACCCAAATTTCAATTTGACAACCGAATTGAAAAATACCACCAATAGCAAAAAAGCCGATGGTGCCATTTTGGTGGACGAAAAAGCAGTGGCAGTGATTGAACTGAAAGGGACAGAAACAACCGACCTTACTAAAATTGAAATACAAGCCTTTGGCTATAAAAATAACCAAGCGGAATGCAATTATGTGATTACTTCGAATTTCGAAAAGTTGCGTTTTTACATAGATAATACGATTGATTTTGAGGAATTCAACCTCTTTACGCTAACGCGCGACCAATTTTCGTTGCTTTACTTGTGTTTGTCTTACGACAACATTAAAAACAATATTCCCAAACGCTTAAAAGCGGAATCGGTTTCGCAAGAAGACCAGATTACCAAAAAGCTTTACAAGGATTACTCTGAATTCAAGCGCGCGTTGTATAACAATTTAGTAGAACTGAACCCGCAATTTGATAAGTTGCTGATCTTCAAGAAAACGCAAAAATTGTTAGATCGTTTCTTGTTTATCTTTTTTGCGGAAGACACCAATTTGTTGCCCACCAACTTGATTTTCCGTATCAATAAGGAATGGAAAAACTTGCAGGAAATGCGCATTCCCGTTTCGTTGTACGACAGGTATTTGGTGTATTTCAACGATTTGAACCACGGAGCAAAAGTAACCTTGCCCGCATTTGGTAAAAAAACGGGCGAAGCCATTACAGCGGAATTTGAAATTTTTGCCTATAACGGTGGTTTGTTTCACCCAGATGAAATTCTCGACAACGTAAAAATTGACGATACACTCCTGCATACTTATTCCGAGAGATTAAGTCACTACGACTTTGACAGCGATGTAGATGTGAACATTTTGGGACACATTTTCGAAAATTCCTTGAACGAAATTGACGAGATCAAATCAGAGATTGAAGGAACAGTTGTTGACAAAACCAAAACCAAACGCAAGAAGGACGGCGTTTTCTACACGCCCAAATACATTACAAAATACATTGTTGACAATACAGTTGGCAAATTGTGTTTGGAGAAAAAAGCAGCATTAAAACTCACAGACGAAGATTATATCTCCGATAAAAAACTGCAAACCAAAACCAAGAAAGCATTACTTGACAAATTGGGCGATTACCGCTCGTGGTTGTTGCAACTCACAATATGCGATCCTGCCTGTGGTTCGGGAGCGTTTTTGAACCAAGCCTTGGAATTCTTGATTGCCGAGCACCGTTATGTGGATGAATTACAAGCCAAACTGATGGGCGACGCCTTGATTTTGAGCGACATTGAAACCAGCATTTTGGAAAACAACATTTACGGCGTGGATTTGAACGACGAAAGTGTGGAAATTGCCAAACTCTCCTTGTGGTTGCGTACTGCGCAAAAAGGAAGAAAACTTAACTCGCTGAATAAGAACATCAAATGCGGGAATTCGTTGATTGACGACCCCGAAGTGGCAGGCGAAAAAGCCTTTTCGTGGGAGAAAGAATTCCCAGAAGTGTTTGGGAAAGGTGGGTTTGATGTGGTGATTGGGAATCCGCCGTATGTGAGACAGGAACTTTTCAAAGATATAAAGCCATTTCTAGAGCAAAATTATAAATGCTACAATAGTGTTGCGGATTTATACACCTATTTTATTGAAAAAGGAATTCACTTAATAAATCAATTTGGTTCATTTTCATTTATTCTTCCAAACAAGTTTCTAAAAGCGAGTTATGGCAAAGAAATTAGAAAAGTTATTTTGGAAAATTCAAAATTAGAATTGTTATTTGACTTTGATGATTATCCAGTTTTTCCTGATGCTACTACCTACCCATTAATTTTTATTCTAAGTAAAAAAGAACATAACTTTAATGATTATTTTGTCTATTCTTCAATCAATAAAAATCTAATTTCGAATGATCCTATAGATGTACTCAAGAACAAATCTTTTTCAATTCAAAATAACAACTTATCAAAAAAGGGCGAATGGAATTTCTTGGATAATAAAACCAAAAAACTGTTTGATAAACTATTATTAAACTCGCTGCCATTGGAGAAGATTGTATCCAAAAAGGTGTTTCTAGGTATAAAAACGGGAAAAAATGAAGCCTTTATAATTGACGACGATGTAAAAAGTAAAATTGTTTCTGAAGATGATAAATCAATTGAAATAATAAAAAAAGTAGCAACAGGAAAGGAGGTATATAGATACAGACTTGTTGATGCTTCTAAATATATGTTATTTACAAAATATGATATCAACATTGAAACTGAATTCCCAGCAATTTTTAATTGGTTAGTACAATTTAAAGATGACTTAATTAAAAGAGGTGATAAGGGAAAAAATTGGTGGAATTTAAGACCATGTGATTACTATAACGAGATTCAAAAACCAAAAATTGTATGGCGAAGCATTACCAATGAATGTGGCTTTTATTTGGATACCTCTGGCAATCTTTTGCTTACAAATAATAATTACTTTATAGCTTCTGACTCTCCTGCGTTATTGGCTGTATTGAATTCTAAGGTGACATTTATCTATCTTAGTAATATTTGTACGACACTTCAAGGTGGTTTTTTTGATTTTAGGCGAGATAAAGTATTAACAGTTCCAATTCCGAAAAAGTTCGAAAATGAAAAATTGGCTCAATTTGCACTTCTCATTCAAGAGTTAAATCAAAATTTTAACTCAAGAAATGAACGGTTTGTAAGTTTTATTAATTCACGTTTTGAAAAAATAATTCTATCTGCAAAATTACATAATTGGACTTCACTCACCTTCCCCGACTTCATCAAAGAGCTTAACAAAGCGATCAAAGTAGCGAAAGGAACACTTTTAACCAAAAAGGACGAATTTGAGTGGATGGAACTTTTTGAGGAGAACAAAAAGAAAACGCTAGAAATCAAAGCTGAGATTGACCGAACAGATAAGGAGATTGATGCAATGGTTTATGAGTTGTATGGGTTGACGGAGGAGGAGATTAGGATTGTGGAGGGGAATAATTGTGACTAAAAACTACTGAATAAGCTTTTATTTTTAAGGAAAATGAAGAAATTAATTAAAAAGGAAAGACGATTAAAACGAATATTAAAAAACAGCAATATATTATTTGTAGTTCTACTTCAAGGCATGTTTATCTCATTTCTAGCAGGTGCAATAATTGCTGTTTTTATGAACTCTAATGTAAATACCATATCATTGACAAACGCTGGTTTTGCAATATTAATTGCAATTTCATCAGTTTGTTTTTCATGGGCTAGAAATATAGACCAACAAAATGACGAATTTGATCAGTACAATAGAATAATGGATTGCGCAATAGATTCAATTTATAGTGCAATTCTTTACCTTATGAGTTCAGGATTTAAATTTTTATCAATTGGATTAATAAATACTGAAGGATATAAAAACATTTACTCAGGCTCAGGCTTCAAAATTACATTTCTGATTTTATCAGGTATTTGTTTGTTATTAGCTTCAGTTCGTTTTAGTTATGTTATAAAAGAAATTTTAATGCTAACGATTATTCACGAGGATAAACAGTGGGAAAACGAAATAGCTAAGAAAGAAAAAAAATAAATCGCTCAAATTAAGGAAATTAATAATAAATGAACAGAATTGTACTTATCGGTAATGGCTTTGATTTAGCGCATGGGCTTTCATCGCGATATGAGGATTTTGTTCTTCATTTAATAAATGACGCAATAAATGATTTACAGAAATCAAAATCAGCTGAAAAATATAAGCAGTTATTTGTATTATTAAAAAATCCTAGCAGTCAAAATTCCATTCTCACTTATGAATCGTTAGCTGATTTACAGTCGGACCCTACTTGTATAAAAATTCCAAATTTCACTTATTTGGGTTGTCCTATAAATCAGGACGTTAGTTGGAATAAGTCTTCTGCAATTAAATTGCAATTCAATTCAAAGTTATTCCATAAACTATTTATGTCCATGAATTGGACAGATATTGAAAAGGCTTATTTTACGAATCTTTTAGAAATTTTCAATCATTATGGAAATGAGGTAATTGATAATGTAGATTTGAATAAATTAAATTCTGATTTTGAGTTAATAAAAAGTTTGTTGGTTGAATATATTTCTGAAATAAGTGCTGATTTAGTACCAATTAATCAAAATCTTAGGTATCATTTTGACAAATGTTTTGATGAAGATGACTTGTATTTATCAACATTTAATCATTCTAGAAAGCAAAAAATAAAACAGCGTTTCAGCAACGAAAAATTAGAACGAATCATTTTTGTCAATTTTAACTATACCAATTTAGTGAATCACTATATTGGAAATCAAAGTTTTGAAAAATATGTAATTCCAATACATGGTACAATACAGGACAAAAAATCCATCGTTTTTGGTTATGGAGATGAAATGACAGAATATTATAAAAAGTTAGAGGATTTAGATTCTGAAAATGTGTTAAAACACTTTAAATCGCATTATTATCATTACAAGGATTACTACGCTAGACTTCTTTATGAGGTTGAAAATTTCGAATTTGATGTCGTTATTTTTGGTCATTCATTAGGTTTGTCTGATCGCGTTTTGCTAAATACCATTTTTGAAAATGATAATTGCAAAGCCATTCATCTATTTCACTCAGGTAGTGAAAACCATTTCAAAAAACGTATTGCTTTATCTAGGCATTTTGATGATAAGAAAGCTTTCCGTAAAAAGTTAATTGAGGAAACAGACTATCTTAACATTAAGCTATAAAAAATGTTAGATAATATACTCTCATAAATAGTTTCAATCTAACCTCCAATATTCAGTAAATCGTCTGAACTATGATTTGTATGATTCAATGATTTATGGGAGCAAGACGTGATGGAGGAGTAAACAAATCATTCTCATCATAACAATCAAAAAAATCAAGGTTCAGACAATGTGCGTTACGTGTTTTTTACTATCTTTAATAGTATGATTAACCCACAATACAAATATTCCGACCTAACTTCAAAAGTAATTGGCTGTGCGATGAAAGTGCATTCTACTTTAGGAAACGGTTTTCAAGAAGTCATTTATCAACGTGCCTTAGAAATTGAGTTTTCATTGGCAGAAATTCCATTTTCGCGAGAGTTTGAAATGCCGATTTACTATCAGAATCAACAAATTGGCACGAGACGTGTAGATTTTTTGGTGGAAGGTGTTTTATCTGTCGAAATAAAAGCTACAACCAAATTGGAAGATGTTCATTTTGCCCAAGCCATCAATTATTTAGAAGCTTACAACCTTGAAGTGGGCTTATTAATCAATTTCGGTGAACGCAGCCTGAACTTTAAACGCTTGCAAAATAAGAAGTTTATTTCTACAAATAACACCAAGGAATCAAAAGATTAGCTCATAAAAAAGTCCGTGCGTAATTTTCACAAGGACTTGATATCAATGTATTTGGAAAAATCAGTTTCCTGTATGCTTGAATGACTTATTATTAAATTATGTTTTAAAAAAATCAATCAATTAACTTATAAGTGAATTATTTTTTGTAATTTCAAAATAAATGAATAGTTTTACCGTTAAAATATGGGACGATGAAGGACAGCGATGTACGCTTTACACCGTGCAAAAAGAGGGTTCAAACGATTCTGAAACCGACAAGTTCTTCCTGAAAGCCAAAAAAAACGAAAAACTAAAACGCAATTTTCAAGAACTAGCAACATTCTTAACAGACATTATTGGCGATCAAGATGGTGCGTTGCCCATCTACTTTCGAGAAGAACAACAAGCACACGCATTGCCACCAAAGAAATCAATCGAAAAAAATAGTATCACTTTTTTTCATTTGAATTATCCATTGCGATTGTATTGTTTAAGAATCAGTAATACAATTTTAGTTCTTTTTAATGGCGATGAAAAAACAAGTGAAACTGCACAAGATGGGAAAACGAGTATGGTATTTTACGAAGCATTACAATTTACAGAATGCATTCTTAAAGCTTATTTAAATAAAGAGTTTCAATTTGATCAAGACCAAGAAATATTCTTACCATAAATAAACAGAATTTAAAACAAAAATCATGAGAAGTAAGGTGCTCCAAGATATCCTTGATGAAACGCCCAAAGACGTAAAAATTTTTGTGCGCTTATACGCTGATATTATTAAACGCATTCATCAAATCTTACAGGATAAAGGAATGTCACAAAAAGAATTGGCGGAAAGTTTAGATAAAAAACAATCTGAAATCAGTAAATGGTTAGGCGGAGATCATAATTTCACGCTTCGCTCTCTTGCCAAATTACAAGCGGAATTGGGAGAAGAAATTATTCAAGTGCCACATAATCAACTAAAATTTAAAGAAACGAATCATCACGCACCTATTCACATGCTTGTATTGAGAAATACAACTTATAATCCATCCACAAAATTTGAGAAGTTTGAAATAAAACCTCGAAATAAAACCTTAAGTCGTGTCAGCTAAAGTAATCCCAGAAAAAATTCATCTTCAAGGTTTCCGCATTTTACATGCCGAAATGAAAAGTCCATTTGAATTTGATATGCATCAAATAGCATCATTCGAAAATGATGTTAAGTTTGATTTGTCTTTTAATTTGGAAGACAACATGGTGAAGGCAGACTTTGAAGTTACAATCAACACGATTAGTACTGAAAACACAAATCTTGAAGAAGCATCTTCGGCATTTTCATTTGTGTATATTTTTCATATCGAAAATTTCAAAGAACTTGCAAAAGTAGTAAACAATGATTCATTGGAAATTCACGGTGGCCTCTCAAATGCATTGGCTTCAATTGTTTATTCAACAACCCGAGGTGTGCTCATGACGCGTTTTCAAGGCACAGCTTTAGCTGATTTTATTTTACCAATCATTGATCCAGCAAAACTCATTTTGTAATGTAAAACTTCAATATTCAAAGAAAAGATATTTCTACTTCCTTTTCTTCCTCCGTCCATACCAAATCATAAACCCTGTGATTGGCAGCGATGCACAAATCAAACTTGCGAAAAAAGCGAGAATTTTGGTCGGCAAACCAAAAATGCTTCCGACGTGAATGTCATAATTCGCTGCAATGGCTTTTTCTCCTAGATTTTTGTCTTTGTGGGCGTGCGTGTGCAACAATTCGCCTGAATTTTCATCAAAGATTAAACTGTGGTTGATGTGGTAGGAATGTCCCAATTCTTTGACAAAAATGGAGAAATTTTCATGTTCATGTTCGTCCAAATGCGGATGACCGAGATCAATCGTGTAAGTGGATGCGTTTGGATAAACTTGTTCAACTTTCGCTGCGATTTTATCAATTGTAGAGGCAGTTCGCAGTTCGATTGGGGCTTTTGTTTGGATGTGATCAAAATTTGGCAATTGCGTACTTCCGCCCGAAAACACGAAATAAATTGCCGCTTGTACCACAAAAAAAGCGTAATAAAGTCCTGTTATCGAAATAATTAATGCAACAATTGATGCATAAAAACCAAGGATGGAATGAAGATCATAATTTTTTCGTTTCCAAGATTTCCCATTTTTCCATTGGAATGAAAATCTTTGTTTACGCGCATTTTTGTTTTTTGGCCACCACAGAATAATGCCCGTAATCAGCAAAAAGACAAAAATCAAAATAGGAATTCCGATAATGTAGGTTCCCCATTCGGACTTGAGCAACAAACTCCAGTGAATGAATTTAACAATGTTAAAAAATCCATGTTTTTCGTCCTCTACACCCAAAACTTTGCCTGAAAATGGATTGACATACACTGTTTTGTAGATCACCAATTCATCAAAATAATTCCATGCATTCGGGTTGCTCTCGTAATAATGAAATTTGTAGGATAGGGTTTTATCCATGGGGATTTCTACCCAGTGCAATGGATAGTTTTCAGCAGCTTGTTGCACAACCATCGCTTCCATTTCGCGCAGTGGAAGGATTGCTTTTTGTTCAAAATTTGCTTCACGGTGGTGAATTAGTTCACTTCGAAAATAATTTTGAAACTCGTCTTTAAAAACATACAAACACCCTGTGATACTGACGATAAACACAATGAGCCCGGACGAAAGTCCGAGCCAAAGGTGTAACTTCTTAATTTTATTTCTCAATGTGATTAAAAATTGTAGTTAAAACCCAGAGAAACTGTTCTTAGTTGTTGGGCTGTAATTGTTGACCAACCTGCGTAATAACGAGTATTCATCAAGTTATTCATTTTCAAAATCACTGAATAATTATTCGCTTTGTAACTCAAGGCTGCATTGAAAATTTCATACCCCGGCAAGGTAAATGTTCCAGTTACTGCGCGGTGCAATGTCATGTGTTTGCTGGAAACATTTCCTCCAAAACCAATTCCTAATCCTTTCAATTTAGTGAATGGCAAGGAATAATTGACCCAAAAATTGATCAACTGCGCTGGACCAGCTTCTTCTGGTCGAAGACCCAAATAGCCATTTTCAGGATTGTCTTCCACTACTTTCGATTGATTGTCACTGAAACCAGCTATCAAATTCAACCCTTTGATTGGATTGGCTACCAAACTGATTTCAATTCCCTTGCTTTCTACTTTTCCACCTTGAATAATTCCATTGATATTGTTTGGGTCTGACATTACTTTATTGCTTACCATTATGTTGTAATAACTTGCTGTCAAGGCAATTCGTTCAGTCCATAAGTTTGTTTTTACTCCAAATTCGTATTGATTTGCTTGTTCTGGATTCAGGGATTGCATTCGAACATTTGAACCATCAGCATCTGATACCTGCGTAGGTGCCTGATTCACAAATCCGTTCATGTAGTTACCAAAAATTGAAACTTTGTTTAAAATCGGTTGGTACACCAATCCAAATTTTGGAGAAAAAGATGATTGACTTTTTTCAGTTGTAGCTGCAAAATCATTGTTTCTGAAATTGTCTAAACGAACACTCACCATCGCAGACAATTTTGGTGTGATGTTTACTACATCTGAAAAGTATGCACTGGCAACTTGCGTTCTTGCTTTGCTAACACCTTCAAATGTTCCTACCAACAAGCTGTCAACGCCAATTTGAGTCAATTTTCCACTATCCATCCCGTCAGCAACTGTCAACAATCCATTCAGTACCCAACCTGTTGAACTATTTAAAACATTCGCTTCGTAAAAGTCTAATCCAACTACTAATCGATTTCTGATTTTTCCGACTTTGAAATCACCAATAAAATTTTGTTGTAAATCAACGGTTTGCGTTTCTCCGTTTCGTTTAGAAATGTAACGTCCGAAGGTATTTCCATCCCCAAAATCCCAGAAATAGTGATAATATCCGCTTGATTTTGAAGTAGAACTTGAGACAATTGTTTGCGAACTCCAGCGTTGATTTATTTTGTAAAGCGCTTGACCTTGAAGATTGAAGTTTGGATTTTTAATCGCTAAATCATTGGATGTAAATGAACGTTTGTAAAATTTCTCAAACGGTGATAAACTTGTATACGAAAGTGGGCCATATCTATTCAAAAACAACATCGGAGCGTTGGCAGATTGAGCATTTTGAAATTCCGTATTGATCAAAAAAGTCAATTTTTCATTTGCCTTGAATTTGAAGCTTGGTGCAAAATAAAACGATTTTCTAAAGCCTGCATCCTGAAACGAGTTTTGGTCAGCATAAGCAGTATTGATTCGAACTGAAGTTTTGTTATTGAGTGGAATATTTAAATCTCCAGTTAATCGGTTTTGACCATTGCTTCCAAGTACATAACCAAAATTACCTCCTAATTTTTCGTAGGGCTTTTTAGTTGTAACATTGATTAAGCCAGCGTATGAGATTACTGAACTACCAAACAAAGTACCCGATGGACCTTTGATCACATCAATCGTTTCAACATTTGCAGGATCGATTGCGCCATTATTTAATCCAGGAACACCGTTCACCATGGTTGGTTGAACACTGAAACCACGCATGCTATAATATTCCGCGCCATCACCACCACGACCGGTCGATTCCCACAATCGAGTTACGCCCGTTGCGTTTTTCATCGCGTCATTGAATTCAGTTACCACCTGTTCTTTCAACAGTTCTTTTGGAATCGAATTATAGACTTGTGGATTTTCTAAATTTTTTAGCGGTAATTTTCCCACCGTTACATTTGAATCTTTGTAGAATTGATTTTCTGATTTTCCAACAATATCAATTATATCTAGTAAGAATGGTTCTAGCAAAAAATTGTATTTAACATTCTCACCGCCTGCGATGTTTAAATTTATCTTTAAGTTTTCATAGCCCGCAGCGCTTACTTCAAAAACTTGCGCCCCCACAGGAACGGCTTGAACTAAGTAGTAACCTTTTTCGTTTGATTTTGTGGTCAGATTTGTTCCCTGACATTTTATAGTTGCATTGTTAATAATATCACCGTCAATATTTTTGACGAAGCCTTCCATTTTGATCGTTTGTCCGAATGTCGCACTGACAAAAAACAGACAAAATATTCCAACAAGATTTTGTAATTGTAACATAACTTTCTTTTTTTGGGACAAAGTTCTTATTTAGACTAAATAAAAACAATACCGTAAAAATGGTATTCCCTGAAAAAGAAAAAACAAAAAAAGCCCTTCTGAATCAATCAAAAGGGCTTGAATTTTAGATTATTATCTAATTATCCTACCTGAATATACAAAACATCCTCTTCTTTCGTCACTTTCAAAATTCCCGCTTTAGTCAGGTTTTTTACTGCGACGTCCCAAGCTTTGTTACTTAAATTGACTGTTTCTTTCACGTCTAACAAAAGTCCTTTTTGAATTTTTTCAACGGCACTTACAATCAATTTTTCGTTGTCTGAAAGTTCGATTTTGGGCGTTTTCACTTCTGGACGCATTTGTGGGAAAAACAACACTTCTTGAATCGAAGGATTGTTTGTTAAATACATTATCAATCGGTCCATTCCAATTCCTAAACCAGAAGTTGGTGGCATTCCGTATTCCAACGCGCGCAAGAAATCTTGGTCAATTAAACCTGTTGCTTCATCATCCCCTTTTTCAGCCAATCGCACTTGATCTTCGAAACGTTCTCGTTGGTCGATTGGGTCGTTTAACTCAGAATAAGCGTTCGCAACTTCTTTTCCGCAAACCATCAATTCAAAACGTTCTGTCAATTCTGGATTGTCGCGGTGCACTTTACACAATGGCGACATTTCTTTCGGATAATCCGTGATGAAGGTTGGTTGAATGTAGTTTCCTTCGCATTTTTCACCAAAGATTTCATCAATCAATTTTCCTTTTCCCATGGTTTCATCCACAGAAATTCCCATGCCTTTTGCAGCCGCTCTCAATTCTTCTTCTGATTTTCCATCGATGTCAAAACCAGTGAAATCAATGATTGATTGACGCATCGTAACACGTTTGTATGGCGCTTTGAAGCTGATTTGATTTTCACCAAAAGTACAATCTGAAGTTCCATTTACAGCAATGGCGCAATGTTCCAACAAACGCTCCGTAAAATCCATCATCCAATTGTAATCTTTGTATGAAACATAGATTTCCATGGCTGTAAATTCTGGATTGTGCGTGCGATCCATTCCTTCGTTGCGGAAGTTTTTTGAAAATTCGTACACACCATCAAATCCACCAACAATCAATCGTTTCAAATACAATTCATTGGCAATTCGCATGTATAATGGAATGTCCAACGCATTGTGATGTGTAATAAATGGACGGGCTGCCGCTCCACCAGGAATGGCTTGCAAAATTGGTGTTTCTACTTCCATGTAACCAGCTTCGTTGAAGAAGTTTCTCATGGCTGTAAACAATTTTGTTCTTTTCACAAATACCTCTTTCACTTGCGGATTCACAACCAAATCAACATATCGCTGACGGTAGCGCAATTCTGGATCTGTGAAAGCATCGTGCACTTTTCCATCGTCGTCCGTTTTGGTTACCGGAAGTGGTCGCAAAGATTTTGAAAGCAAGGTAAATTCTTGAACGTGGATGGAAATTTCACCTACTTGCGTTGTAAACAAATATCCTTTGATTCCGATGAAATCACCTAAATCCAACAATTTTTTAAAAACCTCGTTGTAAAGCGTTTTGTCTTCACCTGGACAAATTTCGTCGCGGTTGAAATATACTTGAATTCTACCTGTACTGTCTTGAATTTCAGCAAAAGAAGCTTTACCCATGATGCGTTGACTCATCATACGACCAGCCACGCAAACCTGTTTACTTTCCACGAAATTATCCTTTATACCTTGTGTATAATCTGTTACAGGATACAACGCTGCTGGATAAGGCTCAATGCCCATCTCACGCAGTTTGTTCAGGGTCTCGCGACGCTGAATTTCTTGACTGGAAAGTTCGCTAAAACTCATAATTAATTAATTTGCTTAAATTTTATTGCGCAAAGATAATGAATTGAAGTTGAATAGAATTTTCTGTCAGGTTTTTAAGCGATTTTAATTTTGACTAGAAGGTAATCTAGTATGCTGGATTACGGCCCACCAGGACTTGGAATCACGTGTGATTTAGATTCATGATGGACTTAGTCCATCGTTGGAGAGATGTTACCCTGTAAGGGCTTGGAAGTCACATGTGACTTTCTCACGACGGTTGATGCTCATCGTTATGATGATTACGCCCTTTCAGGGCAGGAAGTTAGAGGAAGTTCTTTCTTTTGTGGGGAGGATTTGAGCTTTTTTACTTATGGGGTATTATCTCTGTAAAGAATTACTTTGGAATCCTATGAAGTTTTCAGCAAAAGGAAAATAAAGCAATACATGATTACACATCTTCTTTGAATTCAAACGAAAGTGTGTGTCTTTTGGAAATTTTTCCTGTTCCATCGCCTTCAGTTAATTCAAATTGAAGTTCTTTTTTAGTTCTTTTTACTACTGTGGCTCTTTTTTTCTCCAACAGCAATACATCTCTTTTTGAGCGGTAGTAAATAATCCAATCTCCTTGTGCATTGATGAATTCGATCAATTCTTGATTGTTGGTCGTGTAGGTTTTGTCTCTTAATAAAATCAAATCCCCCACTAAATTTGAATTTGTAACTGTATTCACAATATTTCCAAGCGAGTCGAAATCTGATGATTCTATCGTTTTAATGGTCCAAGTACCATCGTATTTTTTAATTTTCATTCGTTCGTTCAATCCTCGACAAGACCCAAAAAGGACAATCAAAATTGCGGATATAATGATGCTAATTCTCATGATTTCAATTATTTAATTTACCAATTTATACCAATTCGTGTTCCCACTTGAAGCGTGAAGTGCTTATTTACATAAATCAAGGGAAATGCTATTCCTGCGGTTGGCATCGGTGTGTCGCTCGTAAGATCTAAAGTCGCACCACCCAAAATATTCGTATACAAATGAATATTTTCTGTTAAGAAATAATCTGCGCCAATCTTAAATCCAGTGCAAAATCCCGCGGCTCTATATGTACCATTTGATCCATTTTCATTTCCATAGGAAATTGTGCCATCGCTGTATTTTTTGTATGCACTGAGATTCGTTTGACTGAACCCTAAATAAATTCCAGCGGTGAATGCTACATTTTCCACTTTTCCACCGAAAGAAAAAACGAAGGTATTCGTTGTATATCGCGCATCGAAAACACGTTTCCCCAAGGCAGGGTCTTTGAATTCTGCAGAAGTTGTTGCCATTTTGCGTTCGTTGATTATTTCAATCGTAATCGCAATATCATCAGCTGAAACAATGTTGTAGCCTAAACCCAATTCATAACCATTGGTAAAGTTCATTTTGCCTAATTTGGTTTTCAAAAAATCTCTATTATCGTCGTTGTAGATAGATGCATATTCTTTCCAGTTTCCCAAACCTGTAATTCCGGTTGTTAAGCCTGATTTGAAAGTGAGATATTGATCTTGTGAAAGTCCACTCAAAGCATTCAAACAGAGTAATATTAATATTATTTTCTTCATCCGATTTTGTTTTTAGAAATTTGATTTCTTTTCGACAAATGTAAAGTGTCGATCTCGGAAGAGACTAAGTAATTTTACTTAAAATAGTGTGATTTTGAGGTTAAATAAAGAAGGAATTAATTGCTTCAAGCAAACAATTCTTGCGCGATAAAATCTGCCCAATGTTTGCCTTCTTCAGACAAAATCAGTTGATTTTCTTCCATTCTAATCCATTTTTTTGCTTGAAAATCGGCTAATTTCATTTCAAATTCTTTTGAAAAAGGCAGGTGTTTTTGCAATGCGGTCATATCTACTCCCCAACAAGTGCGTAAGCCAGTAAGTAACAATTCATTGAATTGATCTTTGGATGACAAAATTTCTTTTTCAAAAGCAATTTCATCGGCATTAATTAAACGCATATATTGCTGATTGTTCGCAATGTTCCAAGAACGAGAATTGCCGTCAAAACTGTGTGCGGAAGGTCCAATTCCTAAATAATGAATGCCTTTCCAATAATTGCTATTGTGCTTCGAAATGAATCCCGGTTTCGCAAAGTTAGAAATTTCATAATGCTCAAATCCTGCATTTTTCAAAGCGGAAATCAATAATTCAAATTGCTCACTTTGCTGTTCATTGCTCGCCGGTTGGATTTGCTTCTTTTTTACTAATTGATGCAAAGCGGTTTTTTCTTCTACTGTCAAACAATAGGCAGAAATGTGCGTGACATCCAAATCAATGGCTTGCTGGATTTGTTTCATCCAACGGTCATTGTCCATATTTGGCAAACCATAAATCAAATCCAAACTGATGTTTTTTATGCCGCCTTTTTGCGCAATGCGAATACAATTTAATCCTTCATCAGCCGAATGCGCGCGATTCATCCACAATAAATCTTCTGAATCAAACGATTGAATTCCAACACTCAAACGATTAATTCCGGTACTTTTCCATGCTTCAACTTGTTGCAAAGTGATGTCGTCGGGATTGGCTTCTAAAGTACATTCCAAGTTTTCAGCGCAATGAAACGTTGCATGAATCGTTTGCAAAAGTTTTTCAATATCAGTCGTTTTTAGCAAACTAGGCGTTCCACCTCCAAAATAGATTGTTTCAATCACTTGATTTTGAATTTCATCCTTGCGTGCAACAATTTCTTTTTGAAGACAAGAAATCATCGAATCATAGTATGATTGATAGCTCGTACTGAAATGAAAATCGCAATACGTGCATTTTTGTTTACAAAATGGAATGTGGATGTAAATTCCTGCCATGTTGCAAAGATAGTTCAATCAAGAACTTCATGTTTACAATTAAAATAAATCATAAATTATTTTTTCCTCTCGAATCTTTTTCTAACTTTAGAAAGAATTTATGAAAGTAAAGCGATGGATTTCAGTCAAAATAGAGATGCGATCAACAAAGAATTAGAGCAGTTTATTCAATTGCTCAATGAGACTTTGCCGCGTTATTCTAGTTTGTTGAAAAAACAAGAAATCTCTTCTTCAGAACTCAAAGAATTGGGCGACATCGAATACTTTTTGATTGGTGTGAATGCCAAAATCACTGAAATCAAAAAAATGTTGGAAAACGATTTATTTGGTCACAGCATCGACTTGTATTACAAGCTAAAAAAAAGCGCCCAAAACGGAGACGTTCAGGCGCAACTAAAATTTGAAACGATGCGTGACGCTTTCAATGAATCTTTGAAAGGCGACACCATCATCAATTGGAATTAATTCTGTCGATTTATTTCACCAACATTTGAAATCCTTTTCCGTGAACGTTCATGATTTCAATGCGTTCATCTTCTTTCAACAGTTTACGCAATTTCGCAATGTAAACGTCCATGCTTCTTCCGTTGAAATAATTATCGTCACCCCAAATAGCGCGCAAGGCTGCTTGTCTGTCTAAGATTTCATTTTGGTTTTTGCAAAGCAATTTCAACAATTGATTTTCTTTGGTCGTCAATTTTACAGGCTCTTCACCCGTAAATAACAAACGAGAAATTGGATCGTATTTGATTTTTCCAATCATCAAAGTAGTTTCTTCTTCGTCTAAATTCAAATCCGTTCTTCTCAAAATCGCTTCGATACGCGCCAACAATTCATCCATGGAGAATGGTTTGGTCATGTAATCGTCACCGCCAATAGAAAAACCTTCCAATTTATCTTCTTTCATTGCTTTCGCAGTCAAAAACAAAATCGGCACTTTTTTGTCAATTTCACGGATTTCTTTTGCCAAGGTAAAGCCGTCCATTTCGGGCATCATGACATCGAAAATGCAAAAGTCAAAAGCACTTGCATTGAATTTCTCAAAAGCAATTTTTCCGTTTCTTGCCAATTCTACTTGAAATCCTTTCGTTTTAAGAAACGTGTGCAACAATAGTCCTAAATTGTCGTCGTCTTCGGCGAGTAATATGTTTAATTTTCTGCTCATAATCAATCAATTATAATAAGTGTAAATTCTGATCCTTCGTTTGGTTTACTTTTAACTTCAATGTTCCATCCATTCAATTCTACGATGGATTTCACGTAACTCAATCCCAATCCAAAACCTTTGACATTGTGCAAATTTCCAGTCGGAATGCGATACAATTTATCGAAAATTTTCGAAATATGTTCTGTGGAAATCCCTATTCCGTGGTCTTTGATGGTGAGTGTGGTGCGTGCACCTTCTTTTTTCAATGAAACCAAAATAGAAGGATTTTCCTTGCTGTATTTAATTGCGTTGTCAATCAAATTGGAAACAACATTGGTTGTATGCATGCGGTCTCCGACAATGAAAATGTGTTCATCTGCGATGTTTTCAATCAATTCACCGTTCACAGATTGTAACCTGAAAACCGCGTGTTCACATACTTCTTTCACCAATTCGGTTAAATTGATGGTTTCAAATTTGAGTTTCAATTCACCACGATCTAAAATTGCGGTTTGTAAAATGCGCTCAACCAAAACGCCTAACCTTTTATTTTCATCGTCAATCATTTTCACAAAAGTGGCTGAATGAGACAAATCTCCACCCATCATTTCTTGGTCGCCCATGGCTTGACAAGCGAGAGAAATGGTGGATATGGGCGTTTTAAATTCGTGTGTCATGTTGTTTATAAAATCATTCCGCATATCACTCAATTTCTTTTGGGTGATAATGGTTCTGAACATAAACGAAATAGCAACGATAATTAGTATAACAAGTCCCAAACTTATGGTCAACATTCCAAAAATTTCTTTTACAACAAAAGATTTTTTGGTTGGAAAATCGATGTATAATTTCAACTGTTCATCTAAGATATTTCCTGGAAAAAGATTGGTAGACGCAACTTTGGTTGTATCTAAATTGACTTTGTAGTTCGAGGTCGGATGCTTATAACGAATAGGTGTTCCTTCTTCATTCACAATCAAAAACTCAAAATTGTTGGGTAATTCGTCTTGTTTGATTTCATGCGCGATGATTGAATCCAAAAACACAATATCGATGCGCTCAGATGGTTCATCATATACATTGTCGCGAAATGCTTGAATCATCATATCGTTGATGTACTTCGATTTACGAAAAATCTGTTGCATCACACGTTGATCCAATTGAACTGAAACAGAGACCGAATCATCTTCAGGCAGCATGCCAGATTCACGGTTGAAAAGTTCACGCAGTTGTTTGACGTCTCGAGCAAAAACACGGTGTTCAGCAGAAATTCCAGACAAAGAATCAAATGATTTTCCTTTGATGATTAAATATTTTTGAATTTCTCCATTTTGAATAATGAAAGTATCCTTAATCATCACAGATTCTTGTGCATCCAGCAAATTTTGAAACTCTTTTTTGAGGATTTCCTTGTACTGACCACTAAAATCTTTGTTGACTACATTCATGTACTTGCGAATGTCTTCCGCTTTTTCGTGTCTGATGGCAACTCTGTCTAACAAGGTGACAACCTTCGCTTTAAATTGCGTAGATTTTCTATCATACAGTTGCGCAGTTTGAAAAAATTGAATCACCAACAAAGCCAAAACAGCTACGCTTACTAAAACAACAATAAGATTGATTCTAATTTTTTTCACTTCAAACTTTTGAACTAAAGTAATTCAATCTTGAAGTGTAGACCGATGCTTAACTTTTTTTAACAAGGGGAAAATGTTATAAAATAAAGCAAATCAGGTTTTTTAGAAGAATTTTTGGCAACAATTAACGCTTGGTTTCTTTGCTAAAATCTTTATCTAGCGATGAAAAACCGATAGGCACTTACGCCAAAAATCAATGCAAAAACATAGAAAATAACAGGAATATTTAAAATCAGTGAAAGACCAAGAAAAAGTCCCGAAGCTGCAATTACCAAAAACATGGTTTGAAAATGCAATTTCCAAATGTCGCTTGTTTTGCAGGTTTGGAATTTACCTGTCATTAGAAATTGCATTTTATATTGCGCAAAACCAGCATAAATGAGTAAAGGAATCAAGATAATTCCTTGTGCAATGCCCATTTCTTTGTAGCTCAAAAATGTCCAAGTATTTTTCACTAAATCAAACCCAGGATCAACTTGATACAAAGCAGGAATGACAGCTACAAAACCTATTGAAATCAAAATAATAGTCAACAATAAATTCAAAAATGGAAATTTGTAATTCAATCCCTTGTAGTGAATTATTTTGTGGCATTTGATGAACGAAAAAGCACAAAATATTTTGTAATCCAATAGATAAAAAAGCAGGATAAAGTAGAAATCCCAATTCCAAAAGAAATAGCCTAACAAAGGAATGGCTAAATCTCCAACAGCTTGGATAATTCTAACTTGGGATAAATTCATTTCAATTTTACAATTTCCTTTTTAGACAATTCAAAATCAGGATTGTATTCTAATGCCTTTTTAAAAGATTTAAAGGCCAAGGATTTTCTTCCTTGTTGCACGTAACACAATCCTAAATTGTGCCACCCTTTCACAAAATCAGGTTGCATTTCAATCGATTTTTTGTAGAAGAAAACCGCGCTATCTAATTCATTTTGATTGAACTGCTTAATATATCCTTGATTGAAAAATGCCAAATAGTAGGAAGTATCTGTTTCAATCAAATGTCTGTAACCAGCCAAAGCATCTGGATAGTTCTGTAATTCTTGCAAAGAATAAGCGATTCCATAAAGTGCGTCCACAGATTTTGGTTCAATTTGCGCTGCTGTTCTAAAGTATTCTAGGGCAAATTTGTATTCTCCATCCTCAGAATACAACCAACCCAATTGCATGTATCCTGCAAAAAACTCCGGATCTTGCTGCACTGCCGTTTCAAAAGATGATTTTGCCAATTTTCTATCGCCCAGAGCAATGTAGTTGGTTCCTTTCATCACATAAGCGTCGCGAAATCTTTTGTCTATTTTTAGTGCGATATTGATATTTTTGAAAGAGTTTTCAAAGTCGCCTTGTAAGGTGTATGTTGACGCTAAGTTCACAAAAGCTTCTTTATTTTTTGGTTGTTTTAAAGTTATATATCTCAAATATTTTTGTGCAATATCAACGTCTGCTTGCGTACGTTCAGCTCTGTTTATCAGCGACAAAGAATACAAATAGCGCGCTTCGATGTTCGTTGTATCCAATCTAAATGCTTTCGCCGTCAAAGGCAATGCTTCCACCGCTCGATAATCGTCCAACAATTGTTTTCCATACTCAAGTAAAAGCGGAATACTGTCAGGATACACCTTTACCAAACTATCTAAATTGGCTGGTTTCACAGCTGTTTTTGGATCAGAACCTCCACAACTGACAAAAAATAAACTTACAATAAATGAAACAAATAGAATACGCATTAACATAGTTTTTATGCAAATATAATGGATAAAGCGAAATCTTCCGTTCAAACAATTGCGCTTTGATTGCTTGGTAGGGATTATTTATTTTGAATGATAACTATTTTGTTTGGATTGAAATTCTTGAAAGGAATTTTTGTAATGATTTATTAAATCGAATATTTTGGGATTTCGGCCTTGGAAGAAAGGTTTTTAAAAGTGCACTGAAAATGTAGACTTTTGGAGGAAGCTACGCAACGCTAGTGGAGTAGATCACCGACAAAATCACGTTTTCAGAAGCATTTAAAATAAAGCGCTGGTGCCAAGAATTTGATTTCGTAAAAGGATTTGCGCTTTAACTTGATGACTCAGCCTTGATTTTTGGGTTCGTTTTGATCAAGCAAAAGGAACAAAAAGTATTAATTAGACTACAATTGACAAACTGAAAGCACATCAAAGTCAAAAGAAAAATAACTTATAATTCTGAATTGAAACTATCTTTGCCGCTTCAAATTAATAGAATATGATTTCAATAGATGCTTTGGGCGTTGAGTTTAGCGGAAAAACATTGTTTAGTGATGTTTCTTTTGTCATCAACGAAAATGATAAAATCGCCTTGATGGGAAAAAATGGTGCTGGAAAATCTACACTTTTGAAGATTTTGGCTGGTATCAATAAACCCACCACAGGAAGTATTTCTGCACCAAAGGATTTCATCATTTCTTATTTGCCGCAACATTTATTGACGGAAGACAACGCAACCGTTTTTGAAGAAACAAGCAAAGCTTTCGCATCCATTTTTGCCATGCGAGACGAGATCGAAGCTTTGAATACAGAATTAACTGTTCGCACAGATTACGATTCAGATGATTATTACAAAATCATCGAAAAAGTTTCAGAATTAAGCGAAAAATATTATTCGATTGAAGAAATCAACTACGAAGCCGAAGTAGAAAAAGTACTCTTTGGAATGGGATTTTTGCGTTCAGATTTCACCCGTCCAACTTCAGAATTTAGCGGTGGATGGAGAATGCGCATCGAATTGGCTAAAATCTTATTGCAAAAACCAGATTTGATTTTATTGGATGAGCCAACGAATCACATGGACATTGAATCGATTCAATGGTTGGAAGATTTTTTGGTAAACAGCGCCAAAGCAGTTGTCGTGATTTCGCATGATAGAACATTTGTAAACAATATCACAACGCGCACAATTGAGGTAACGATGGGAAGAATTTACGATTACAAAGTGAATTATTCTCGTTACTTAGAATTGCGCAAAGAACGACGCGAACAACAGCAAAAACAATGGGAAGAACAGCAACGAATCATTGCGGATAATACAGAATTTATTGAACGATTTAAAGGAACGTATTCCAAAACTTTGCAAGTGCAATCGCGGGTGAAAATGCTGGAAAAAATGGTTTTGGTGGAAGTGGACGAAGTCGACAATTCTTCCCTGAGATTAAAGTTTCCGCCAGCACCTCGTTCAGGAAATTATCCAGTGGTGGTGAGTGAACTTTCGAAATCTTACGGCGATCACACCGTTTTCAAAAATGCTTCTTTGACCATCGAGCGAGGACAAAAAATTGCTTTTGTCGGTCGAAATGGAGAAGGAAAATCTACTTTGGTGAAAGCCATCATGAAAGAAATTGATTTTCAAGGAAGTTTGGAATTGGGTCACAATGTGCAAATTGGATATTTTGCCCAAAATCAAGCATCTTTGTTGGATGAAACATTGACCGTTTTTGAAACCATCGATCACGCTGCTGAGGGAGATGTGCGCAATAAAATCAAAGATATTTTGGGCGCATTCATGTTTGGAGGCGACAATTCAACCAAAAAAGTAAAAGTGCTTTCCGGTGGAGAAAAAACCCGTTTGGCAATGATCAAATTGTTGCTGCAACCAGTTAATTTGTTGATTTTAGATGAGCCAACAAATCACTTGGACATGAAAACCAAAGACATCATCAAAGATGCCTTGAAAGATTTTGACGGAACATTAATCTTAGTTTCTCACGACCGTGATTTCTTAGATGGCTTGGCTACGAAGGTCGTAGAATTTGGCAATCAGCGGGTGAAAGAACACTTGGAAGACATCAATGAATTCTTGGTGCGCAAGAAAATGGAGAATTTGAGAGAGATTGAAAAAAAATAAATTTGGCTTAATTATTGATTTCTCGTAATTTAGTCTTCAATTATTGATTTTTAGAATGTAGAACCACTTAAAAATTTTAATTATGAAAAAGTTTCTTTTTATCTCTTGTATTGTTTCGAGCGTATTCTTTTTGAATTCTTGCCTGAAAAATAAGTATGACAAAAGCAATGCGCCAAGAACCAATGCAATCGTTGAAAATGCTTTTGATGAAATGACCAACATGACAGATCAAGCGATTACAGGAAATATGATTTTCTACAAAAGCGGAAAAGTGACTGTTTATGATTTGGCAAATGCTGAAAATACTGTGATTGAAAAAGCGGCTTGCAGCGTGATCATTACAATCGATACTTTGAGTTCACCAAAAACGGTAACAATCGATTGGGGAAATACCAATTGTGATTGCAACGACGGCAAACAAAGAAGAGGAAAAATCATTACCACTTTTACGGGTTCATATTACGCGCAAGGAACTGTAATTACGCATACACCTGTTGACTATTATGTGAACAACAATAAATTGGAAGGAACGAAAACCATCACCAATATGGGTGCAAATGCTAATGGTCAGCCTTATTGCAATGTTGAAATCAATGGTGTTGCCACTTTGGCGACTGGTGAAGTAGTAAATTATACTTCTTCAAGAGTCAGAACTTTTACCACAGGCTACAATTCAAAGTTGAATTTTTGGGATGATGAATACGATATCACTGGAACTGCTAACGCAACTGTTGTAAACGGCGACGGTTATGAGGCGCACACAACAACGCCATTGCATATCAAAGTGGGTTGTGGCTATATCACCCAAGGAACTTTAGAGATTACGCCAACAGGAAAACCAGTGCGTGTGATTGATTATGGTTCAGGAACTTGTGATGGAACATTCACCATTACAATCAATGGAAACACATACACAATTAACGGATAAGAAAATCTTTGACTAGTCCTAAATAAGCGATACAGATTATTAAAGACTAAATTAATAAATTATATCCCAGTAAACACGTGTTTACTGGGATATTTGTTTTTATAGGTTTTTATTTTGATTTTATTTTGGTTGTGCATTTGACAAGGGGTCTTGTAA
>CANHQP010000052.1 GCA_947462925.1 Flavobacteriia bacterium
AAATCGGATAATTTTTTAATTAAATTTGAAAATAATTAAGACATGAAAAAAGTAGTTTTTGATGACAAATTTTAGGTGGTCACTTTCAATTGGAATTACATGGTCAATTTAAACTGGAATGAGGTGGTCAATATAGCTGGAATTAGCATACAAATTCACCAATTCCTAAAATCAACCACCTTTCTATATTTGTTCCATCACTGGGATTTGGGAGTGAAACAGCTGTTGACATTTTGTGAAACGAACTCACTCTTTCGATATCCCATTTGTAGAAAGTCAACAATTCGGTGAAATCATAATTTAAATGGGGTTCAATGATTTCTTCCCAATGTTTCAATTCCGTTTCATGCTCGATTATTTCGCTTAAAAAATATGCCACAGCACTGGTAGGATTTTCAATGACAAGCGCAGGATGTTCACCACTTCCCCCACCAAGCAGCAATTGGGAAGAATCGCAAAGGAAATCTCCTTCTATTTTTTCAAGTGGATGATAAACTGGAAGGTATCCCAAAAATCCTACTAATTCATGTTTGAAAGAATCTATGTGGCTCATGATTTTGTTAGTTTTGAATTATTTGTAGAGACAGAATGATGATGTTTCCCCATAGTATTCTGGGCGATGTAAAAAAGCAACTATGAGGAAGCTAATAAAAATGGTAATTGTACATATACTTAACATTGGCTGAAATTAATGATTTTTCAAATGGGCTAACGGTTTGAATATTGGAAAAAAAGGAGATTTGTGCCAAACGTCCTGTTTTTAGCAGCCTAGGTTTGAACTTCACTTTTCTTACTTTTTATCAGCATAATACTCGTATGAAACAGTGATTGTGTGATTTCTGCCACCTTTTTCAAATATTTCAATTTTCTCTATCTGGTTCTTGTCATTGTAATAGATAATTTCATGCCCATTTCGTTCGTCAATTTCAAACGAATACTCATATCGGTAAACATTTTTTGATAAGGTTGAATACGAACAATGTGCGCCTTCGCTCATGCAGTATTGTTCTTTTCTATCTAACGCTACAGCCTTACTAAAATCAAATATTTGTAAATCTTTATCGTAAAATGCCCTTTTATAGACATCAAAAGCATCGGGATAAATCTTGGTTGGATAATCGAACTTCTGAATAATTGTGTCTCCAATTGCATAAAACTCTAAAAAGGGTTCGTTTTTATTTTCGTAGGTGTTTATTACTTCGGCAAACTTGCCATTCTTGCCATACTCAAATTGGAGTGTAAAATAGGGAGGAGACGCATAAACTTCGTAGTAATCAAGTTTCTTGTACCGACCCAAGGTGTCAAATTCTGCGTAATAAGTAGGAACGGTAAATCCGTCATCGATCACTTTTATGCTTTTTACGCCTTTCAAATTTTGTTTTGTAAACAGAATCGGAGCCGAAGAACGCAGTATATCGGGGAAACGAAAACATGAAATAAATTTAGTGAAAGTAATGATTGCATCTTCACTAGGCTTATTTACATAGGAATATTTAAATTCTTCTGCCAATGAATTTTCGATCTCATTTGTTACAATGTCTTGAATTAACATTGAATCATTTTCTTGACAAAATGATTGATTTGCAACAAATAGGAAGAAAAGCGATATTTTATGTAATTTATTCATTGAGATTACCAAGTGCGTATAGGCTGAACAGAAACTTGCTTTTGCGGTAAACCAAATTCATCTATTTTATAAAAATCGTATCCACCAGAGTCATTCTGTTGATACGAGCCAGTCTTTTTAGGTAAACCAAACTCGTCTATTTCGTAAATATCATAACCGCCAGCGTTGTTACGTTGATAAGAACCTGTCTTTTTAGGTAACCCAAATTCGTCCGTATGGTAAATGTCGTAACCGCCAGAGTCATTTTGCTGATACGAGCCTGTCTTTTTAGGCAAACCAAACTGATCTTTTTCAAAAATTTCGTAGCCGATTTGAGAAAAAGCAGCGGAAAGTCCAGCGAAAAGTATTGCGATAATAAGTGATGCTTTTTTCATTTTAATTTATTTAATTCTGCCAACTCCATTCGGTTTTCGGCTACACCGTTTTTGTGAATTTACACATAACTTGCTAATAGGTCCTAACCAAAAATATGCCAATATTTCCCGAAAATCTACAACTGTAAAACATATAACACCAAACCCGTGCAACAAACTCCTCCCTCCCCGTTGGAGAAAGAAAGCCCACATCGATTTTTAACAGCGTCGATAGCTATTGTCCGAAAGAGCTTTTCTTTGATTCGGGTTCTGTTGGTTCCTCAGTTTTTACTTCAATTTCGGGTTCAATTTTTGTTTTCAAAAACAGGAAGTATTTTGAAATCATTCTCAATCTTTTCCTTCAGAGAAACTTGGCTATTCGCATTAAATACAAAACAACAAAGATATATTTTTGAAAGTCCTACTATAGGGCGTTTTTCATGTCCGTATTGCCCATTTTTTTCAGGAGTCTTAAGTGTGAAAGAATTCCACCGAAATAGGATGTGACACTTGGAGTAATTCCGTTTTCCTTTAGACGTCGAAACAATAAAACATTAATTTCAGGATAATGATAGTGACTTATGTGCGGAAAAAGATGGTGTGCTATATGATTGTTTACTCCTCCAAAAATGAAATTTCCAATTTGACTGAATGGATAAAAATTATTAGAACTGTTAATTTGATTTTTAAACCAGGAAGTATTTATCAATCCATTGCCATCGGCAACAGGATAGTTCGATTCTGCGACGTGATGTGTAATAAAAAAAGTTAACAATGTATAAATGGATTGAACGAAATGCATAGCTAGAAAAGAAATAAAAATTACCAATCCAGACTGGTGAGAAAATAACAATGGAAGGATTAATAAGTAGAAAACGTAGAATAATTTTAAGATATAAAATACAAGGTAATATTTGAGTTTTGTTACTCCATCTTTATGTTTTGATTGCGATAACACTATAAAATCTTTAATGCAAACCCAATAAAAAGAATACGTGGAATATGCAAATAGAGCATAAATATGTTGATACTTGTGATACCATTTTAAATTACTTGTTGGTAAAACTCTTATTAATCCCGTTATTGCAAGGTCGGTGTCAAAATGCTCAACATTTGGGGCAAAATGATGTGAGTTTAGATGCCTTCCCTTCCATGCCTCTGGATGAGCTCCAACTAATGTGTAAATAAATTCAAATCCTAAATTATCCCAATATGGACGTTTAAAAATCGCATGATGGGAAAAATCATGCGCAAAATTAAAACACAGCAATACCGCAATGAAACCAAATAATACAAAATTCAAAAGGAATAAAAATGGATTTTCAATGACAAAGAGCAAAGCGTATGACACAATACTCAATGATCCATAAAATACAAACTTGAAGAGGAAATAAAGATTGGCTTTTTTTTTGTCAAGCACAATAGTATCATTTATCTCCTTCAAAATGGAGTTGTAAAGAGCTTTGTCTTCTGGTATATTAAGATGCTTTGCTTTCATAAATTAAAGGTTGCATGTGTTTTTGATTGCCCATCTTATACAAGAACCGATAGTATGAACTAAGGGCTTCTTTGTAAGGCATATTCATATAATTTATATTGTGCTTTTTAGCTGTTTCAATAAATATTGGCAATATTTTAAGGTAATGAACATGACTTATGTTTGGCAAAAGATGATGCAAAGCATGTGCATTAAATCCGCCTAAAGTCCAATTTAGAAAAACACTTTCAGCATTATAATCTACGGAAGTGATCATTTGTAATTTCGGCCAACTCATTTTCAATCTTCCATCTTTGTCAGGATAAGGATGATGAACATAATCAGAAAGATGAGAAACACCTAAAACACTTGTGAAAATAATGGAAACCATAAAATGGTTTAAAACAAAAACAATGAATACATTTAAAATACCAAATGGCAAGAATAGTATTGGTAAAAGCAACATGTAAACAAGATAAATCAATTTAAAAACAATGAGCTTAAAAACTTCCATTGGAGGAATTTCAATTTTAATTGTTCTACTTGAATATCTGAAAAGCATCAATGTTTCTCTTATAAAAAACCAATTTATAGAGTATAACAAGCTTAATACTGGTGCGTACAAATATTGAAAGCGGTGATACCATTTAAGCGGTTGGCTTTCTGTCATTCTAAGAAGCGGGTTGTTCAATACATCAATGTCACTTCCTTCAACATTGGTATATAAATGATGTGATTCGTTGTGATTCTTTCCCCAAACGTAAGCGTTGTTTCCTTGAAGGTTAAAACTTAACGAGAAAAGTAATTTGTTCCAAAACTTACTTTTAACAGCAACCCCATGTGCAGCATCGTGCGAAATATTGAATGCTGTCAGCAAAACAGATAGTCCCATCAGTAAATAAAATGTATAGAAACCAATTGTCGTTGTGCTTGTAATCATTAATCCATAAAACAAGATGTCTAGACTAAAATAAAGTATGATTTTGAAAATCATAGTCTTGTCACCTGTCTTGCGAATTCCTTTTTCAGAAAAGAACTGTTCGATTCTTTCGATCAGTTCTTTGTAGAAGTCAGAACCTTCGTCTTTTGTGAATTTCAATTTATTCATTTTGTTAATTTTTGTCTTTGTAGTTTGAGTCGTCTTTAAAATGCCCTATAACTTTAATTTTAAGTCTCCTAAAACAGTACTTATACACTTAAAAATCAGCCGTATAATTCCTGAAAATTGAGTCCTTACCGCCAAATATACCATTTTTTCAGAAAATTTAAAACTCCAAAACATGCAACTCCAAACCCATGCAACAATCCCGACACGCCCCGGCGGAGGTGGAAAGCCCACAGCGGTTTTTTACCGCGCGGACTTGCAGCCGTAGACGGTTTCCCGATTTTTATCGGGAGGCGCCCAAAAAAGAAAAAACCCAAAAAATTCCCTACTTTTATTGAACCAATCCCCTACAAAAATGTATCACCCCTCATGAAATTAATTCTTTGCTTTTTCCTATTGTCATTTAGCGCTGCGGCGCAAATTTATCCTTTCAATCAAAATCCTTTGATTTCACTGCCCATTTACTATTTTCCGTTTTACGACAGTGTGCAAATCATTGAAGTAGATTATTATGCACAGTCTTTGGACGAAGGCGCACTCCATAATGCCATGTATCCGCGTGGCGGTTCTTCCTATCATGATGCGATGATGTTCAATCGCCCAAATGGCTACCTTGTGAGACACCTCAATGGGAAAATTATCGCCAATTATGGGGTGCCGAATTTGGAGCAATTCCAATTGACTTCGCCTGATTCCTGCCAAAAAATTACCCACAAAGAGCGCCTGAATACCATTCGAAATCAAGGTTACCATCGCTTGGAAAAAGTGCTCAAAGATGTCAACGGCTATGGCTATCGAATCACGCGATTTTTCGTGCCCAAACCACGCACTGAAATGCCTGAAATGGGCGTCCAACTTTTTGGAATTTTAGATACTCTCGGTAAAATTGCCATTCCCATGAACCATTTAGGCATTGACTATGCCAATGGCGATTATTTGGTTTCGCGACACACGCGCTTATTTGAAACAGCAACTTTTCCGTCCCTCCAACTGTTAGAAAATCCAAAAACAACGCATCCCGAATACAAACCTTTCGCCATCTACGACAGTACTTTTCAATTGACATTGCCCGGTTCTGATCTTCCATTGCGACGCATCGCTCCCAATCGGTTTGCGACGGTTGCGCCAGGGTGTATTTCTTTCATGGACCGCAACGGAACTGGCTTGCATCAAAATAATTACCAAGCGTTACAAGATGCTAGTTACGGTGATTTAATGATTTACACTGCTTACCACAACGATTCACTCCTAATGGGTTTGCTTTCGCGCGAATTGGAAGAAATCACGCCAGCGATTTACTACGCCATTGTGCCGCAAGAACATGGTTTTCTCTTGGGAAATCCGCCCAGAAAAAATGGTTATTTGAACTTGCAAGGAAAAACCTTGGTGCCGTTTGAACTGCAAGCTGAACACATCGAATACCGCCGAGATCATTTCATCGTTTTCATGCGCTATGTAGATATGCCCAACGGAAAAATGCTGTGTTCTGGCTTGATCGACTCCACGGGGAAAATTCTATTACCAGCAGAATACTGGGAAATTGGGTATTTTCAGAATGAACTCGCGATTGTAAAAAAAGACAACAAATATGGTTTCATCAACCGTTCAGGCGAAATGCTTTGTCCGAATATCTACGACCGCATCGGACAATTGCACCGCAACTTCATCGAAGTAACGAAAGACAACAAACTTGGCCTCGTCAACCGCTTGGGTAAAATCATCTTGGAGCCGAATTACACGGAAATCGTTTGGTACGATTCGCTCATTCACTGCGCCAACGACCAAAACGAGTATTTCATATACGATTTGCGCACAGGGAAAAAATACCAACACCATTTTGGCAAATTGATTCTGCAAGAAAATGGTTTGTCGTTCTTCCTAAAAGAAAACAAATACGGCTTGGTAAACGCCCAAGGAAAACTTATGCTCCCTGCACAATTCGACAAAGTGCGCGCCTACCGCAACAACCGCGCAGTGGTGGAAATCAATGGAAAATTCGGAATGATCGATGAACACGGGAAAATCGTGCAGGCGATTAAATTTGCTGGATATGGGTATGATTTGGATGGGAATTATGTGTTGAAAGAACAGTGATTTCGTAGTAAAATCAAAAGCTGTTACGTACAGAGATTTAACGTACAAAATAGTTGTATTTACGGAATATCTCCGTACATTTGTATAAATATTTCAATCATGAGTACCGCAAATAGAGAACATGCACGCTTTGACGCAAGGCTTCCAAAAGAACAAAAACAATTCTTTGAAAAAGCGGCTGCATTAGGCGGATACCGAAGTTTGACAGACTTTGTGATTTTGACCGTACAAGAAAAAGCGAAAGAAATCATTCAAGAAAAAGAACAAATCATCGCTTCTGAAAGAGACGGCCAAATTTTCTTTGATGCCATCACCAATCCCAAAAAGCCTTCCAAAACACTTAAAAATGCGCTGGAAGATTATCATGCTTTTGTGGCAAATTCAAAGAAATGATTAAACTTTTAGACAAAAAACACCATCGAGAAGATTTTGATTGTGGAAACGCGCTGTTGACCAATTACTTGAAAACGCAAGCCAGTCAAGACATCAAACGAAAGTTGGCTGCTTGTTTTGTGCTTTCCGAAAATGGAACACAAATTCAAGGATATTACACGCTTTCAACGAATAGCATTTCTTTGAGTAGTTTTCCAGCGCACATTCAACAAAAACTTCCCAAATCATACCAAGCGATTCCAACCACACTACTCGGAAGATTAGCCATTGACACAAAGTATCAAGGCCAAGGATTTGGAAAAATCTTACTGATAGATGCGCTCAAAAGAAGCTACGAACTCGCCCAAGAAATAGACTCTTTTGCCGTGGTGGTTGACCCAATCGATGCAGAAGCCGAAAGGTTTTATCTAAAATACGATTTCATTAAACTTCCCGACAGTGAAAAAATGTTTATTGCAACTAAAACATTGCAACTTTTATTTGGATAGAAAGACCTTGTTTTATGAAGCCCAAATCTACAATTTTACCAAGCTATAAAACGAAAGCCCTTTCTATTCCAAGTGTTTTGGGAAATCCATCATTTTATGCAGAATTCTTATAACATCGATCTGGTCATTTCCATATTTGAAAAAAACATAGTGAGATAAGGCTTTAAAATAGTAGAATTCAGATTTTTGGTTTTTCAACTTCTTGGCTTTCTCTGTGTTTTCGCTGAAAAATTCGATTGCTTGAATAATTGATTCAAAATATTTATCCGCTTGATTTTCTGACCATTCCTGAAAAGTGTAGACCCAAATATCATTTAAATCTTGATAGGCAGATTCAGTGATTCTATACTTCATAAATGTTTCTTCTTGATTTCTTCAAGATGTTTTTTAGGATCATAGTTTTCTACAAAACCACTTTTTTCGCCAATTTCCAGTTCGTTTTGAAGCCACTTATTTTTATTTTCTTCTATTTCCAATAATCTAAGCGCTGATCTTACAACATCACTTGCAGAGCTATATCGCCCAGAAGCGACCTCACTACTAATAAAATTAGTAAAATGATCTCCGAGTAATATGGATGTGTTTTTTGACATAACTTTTAATTTTAACCAAATATACCAAAGTATGGTATAAGTTGTTTCGATTTAGGGGAATTTAACATGGATTAGATGTTGGGGTTTTGCAGTTATCACATTTTCAACACGCGCGATGGTTAAAAAATACTACGAACAAATAAAGGATTCCGAATTTCAATTTCTTACCGGGCGATTTAATACACACACAAAAATATCAGCTATTTTTGAATAGTTGCGCGCCTTGCAAGTTTTTCTATTTCACAGTTTTACTCAAACGATAAAACGAAAGCCCTTTGCGCGACTTCGCCACATTTCCAGCTTCATCAAATGACCAAACGGTGTGAAATTGCTGTGCAGCATCGCTTTTCGTTAAAATCACTTTGTTGCCTTTGACGCTCCAATTTCCCTTCGCCACAATTTTCGCATCCGCCACGGAGAAATCTTGGAAATAATACGTGTGGTCTGCCTCAATGCGCAATTGAATTTGAGACGGATCATTGGCCGCAACGGTGTAAGTGCCGATGAAATGGGTTTCTTGGGTGGGTTTGAAGGAGAATAATAAATTGAAGCTAGCAATTATCTATCCTGTGAATCACTTAATACTGTTTACAAACAGGTAAAGTAATGGGATGCACTAATTAAGTCCTCGAATTCCAAATACTATTTCATTTCTCTACTTCAAAAAACCATTCATTGCTTAAATTCAATAACAAAATATATTATTGTTACTTACTCTTATTGTTCCAAAATTATTTTAAAATGATAGATTTTATTGACTCAACAGTATCAGCATTCTTTAATTGCTTTTCAAGTTCTTTTGTGTCTTGCGAATATACATCAATTACTTTGTCAAGAAATAAATTGAGTTCCCTAATATTACCCGCCATGTTTGCGAAATCAGTATTGTTTTGCAACGTTAAGTTAAAATCGTTGTAAACAAGTTGAAATTTAGAAAACAAGGTTTTTTTCTTGTTCTGAGCTTGAATTCTTTCAATTTGAGTTCTCTTTGATTCTAATGCAGTCATTGATTTAGCAAGATTATAATTTTTTTTACTTAATGAAAGATTACTAAAAAAAGTTGTCTTATCGTAAGTATAAAATGAATTATTAACATTGTCAAAACTGAAATAGTATTTTGTTTTCTTAACATTGTTTTCTTCTTGTTCTAATAAGTCATTGTATTGAAAAAATTGTTCTGTAATAATCATTTGTATCGGACTATAAACTCCCTTATTTCTTTCAAAGCAAGCTTTAGCTCTATCCCAACTATAATTCTCCCAAGGTTTTTCGAAATTATACTTAGTGCCATTATCAGTGACATCATACAGTTTTCTAGACAAGCCATTTTCATCAATTATTACTGTCCAACCATAACCATCTTTAATCGTTTTTAAAGAAATATTGTTCGCAAAATAAACCTTGTCTAATTCCAAACTATCATATTGAGACTTAATATAATCTTGAAAAAATTTACTATTTGTATGACATGTTTCTACTATTTCAGATATTTTGGTTTTAGGATATTTCTCATTCGCCAGGAGGTCGGATGCGGATTTATACAATTGCAATGCTTTATTATAATCTTTTAGTAGCAGTGCCTTGTCTGCTTCTGGAATAATCTTTTTATATTCTTCCGTTTTCTTTAATAGTGTTTCTGCTTCCAACTGTTTCTGCTTCTCTTGTTCCTTTTCATATTTTATCTTAGTTATTCCCGTTGGTTCGAAAACACCATTTACATACTTACCCTCTTTGGTTAATATGCCTTTTTCATCATATTCCTTCCAAACACCATCAAGTTCCATATTTTTGAAGTTTCTTTCATATTTAATGGTTTTACCATCTTCATAGTATGCAATAATTTTTCCATTTTGTACTTGAAAATCATAAGTTCCTGGAGTGTCGTGAATTTTTATATAGTGTAGTTTACCATTGTCATAATTTTCTATCCATTTTCCAATAGGACCATCATTCTTGCATTGACCTTGTTTCATTATTCCACCATATTCGGAATAGGCTTTATAAGAACCATTCAATGCACCGTAAGCATCTGTATAGTATTCTCTCTTAATTTTTGTCTTTGCCCAGTCATAATAATCTTTTACGAGTTTTTGTGAAAATGCAGTAGTGGATAGTACTAAACTCACGAGTAAAATTGTTATTGTCTTCATTTTTCTATTGATTAAATTTTTCAGCTTACTTAATTTACATGCAGGTATAGTTGTTTAAAAAGCTCAGCTAAATTTTTCATAATTTAATATTTTTAATTCTAAAGTAGATATCTCAAAAGTCCAACTAATACACTTAAAATGTGTTTCATTAGGTCCAAAAAGTCATCAGCCTCAAATATAATAATTATTTCAAACATCCTAAAAGATTCACCTACATATCGATGCAGCAATCCCAACACGCCCCGGCGAAGGCGAAAAGCCCACAGCGGTTTTTACCGCGCGGACTTGCAGCCGCAGACGGAAAAGGCGCCCAAAAATGAAAAAATTGCTAAATCTCTTCCCAACCATTATTTTGGAAATCATATTTCGAAAATTCTCCTGTGTCAGTAAATTCAGAAGCGGTCATGCCTACTTCAAAAATGGAGTCTTCATTCCAACTTGCTGTAAAATATACTGCTTCATTGGTCAACAGTACTTTGCCAAAGTCTTCGTCGTCATGATGAAAATGAATACCAAATTCATCTTCTTTTGATATTTCATACGCATAATCCAACAACCTATCTTTTAATTCTTGCAATTGTTTCGCAGTAAAAGGCACGAATGCGTCTTCCTTGTCAAAGAAGTTTTCATCGTTTGATTTTTCCTCTTTTTCTTTTGTTTCAATGCGGTAAAGTGCGATGTCGTAACTCATTTTATATTCATTTAATTTATCAAAACGACCAAAGATTTCCTCAATACAACGCCAACCCAACTTTCAACCCAAATCGATGATCGATGCCATATTTGGCGATGAAATCGGCGTTCACCATCTGGTCGAGGCGCAGTCCGTCGAAAGTGCCATTTTGGATGTTGAGGCGCTCGTAGTAAAAACTGATCACTGCTGATTTTAGCAGGTCTTTCCAGTGTAAATCGTTGGTGCGCACGTAGCCGTTTTTGAAAAAAGTGTAAGGTTTCATCGTCAGTTCCACGGAATAATTGGCTTTGGTGCGAAACAAAATGTTCTCCGATTTGCCGTTGCCCAAATACGAATTTCCATACGAACCAAAAACTGGAAAATCGCAATATCCCCTTTTGACGCTCAACATCAATCCGCCGTATTTTTGCGGAAAGGGCGAAAACACGATGCCAAATCGGCCGATGTAATTGCCCAAAAAGTCGTGCGTCGTGCTGCCGTTGATTCCTTCTTGGAAAGTATATGCCCGCGCTGAATCGGCTGGCGAACTGTAAGTGCTGTTGAAACTGGAATTGAAATCTTCTCTCACTTCCCGCGAAAAATGTTGCACGTTCAAGCCTTTGACCGCTTTCAAATCCACGCAAAAACCCAACACAAACTGATCTGAAAAAAAACGCGCCACATTGATACCAAAACTTGCTTGCATTCCGCCTGTTTGCATCATTTTTCCCCACGGCGCATAGGTATATTGCCAATTTGCCATGAAAAGATGCGCTTGGGCGTTAGAATCGGGAAATTGCAGGAAGTTGAGCCATGGTTTGTTTTCAACGAGATCTAAGGAGTCTTCGTTTTCGATTTGCGCGGTCAAATGAAAGGAGAACAAACAAAGAAATATGGCGCTGAAAAACTTCATTTCGATGGGTTGAATGAATTACAAATTAAACAAAAAATCCCGCTCAAATGAATGAACGGGATTGAATTATTTTGGGATTCGACGATTACAATTTTCTTGCAACTTCCACTTCCTCGAAAGCTTCCACTACATCGCCAATTTTAATGTCGTTGTATTTGTCAATGTTCAAACCACATTCATATCCTCGTTTCACTTCTTTTTGATCGTCTTTGAAACGTTTCAATGAACCCAATGTTCCTGTGTGAACCACAATTCCATCGCGGATCACGCGGATTTTCGAATTTCTCTTGATAACTCCGTCCAATACGAAACATCCTGCGATAGTTCCCACTTTGGTGATATCGAAAGTTTCGCGAATTTCTGCCGAACCAGTGATTTCTTCCAAAATGTCTGGTGAAAGCATTCCTTCCATCGCCGCTTTGATCTCTTCAATCGCTTTGTAGATAATAGAATACAAACGGATATCGATTTGTTCTGCTTCAGCCAATTTACGCGCTGCAACTGATGGACGTACCTGGAATCCAACGATAATCGCATCCGAAGCTGACGCCAAGTTGATATCTGCTTCTGTGATTGCTCCAACACCTTTGTGAACGATTTTAACTGCAATCGATTCAGTTGACAAGTTCAACAATGCATCTGACAATGCCTCGATAGAACCATCCACGTCACCTTTCACAATCAAGTTCAATTCTTTGAAATCACCAATCGCCAAACGACGACCAATTTCATCCAATGTAATGTGTTTCGTTGTACGCAAACCTTGCTCTCTGTACAATTGCTCTCTTTTGGTTGCAATTGTTCTCGCTTCACGCTCGTCATCCAATACGTGGAATTTATCTCCCGCGCTTGGTGCACCGCCAATTCCTAAAATAGAGACTGGTGCTGCTGGCGTTGCTTCTTTCACTGATTTTCCGCGCTCATCATGCATCGCTCTCACACGTCCATAATGACGACCAACCAATACAACATCTCCAATTTTCAACGTTCCTTCTTCCACCAAAATGTTGGTTACATATCCTTTTCCTTTATCCAAAGAAGATTCAATTACTGTACCCAATGCATTTTTGTTTGGATTGGCGCGCAAATTCAAGATTTCTGCTTCCAACAATACTTTTTCAAGCAATTCTTCCAAATGCAATCCTTTCTTCGCAGAAATTTCTTGACATTGGAAAGGTCCGCCCCACTCTTCTACCAAGATATTCATGGCAGAAAGTTGTTCGCGTATTTTGTCCGGATTTGCTCCGTCTTTGTCAATTTTATTGATGGCAAAAACCATCGGTACGCCTGCTGCTTGTGCGTGAGAAATTGCTTCCTTCGTTTGTGGCATCACGTCGTCGTCCGCCGCTACAATGATAATTGCAACGTCAGTTACTTGTGCACCACGAGCACGCATCGCTGTAAAGGCTTCGTGACCTGGTGTATCCAAGAAAGTCATTTTTCTTCCGTCTGGCAAAGTCAATGAATATGCACCAATGTGTTGCGTGATTCCTCCTGCTTCGCTCGATGTTACATCTGCATTTCGGATTTTATCCAACAAAGATGTTTTACCGTGGTCAACGTGTCCCATCACCGTGATGATTGGCGGACGAGCGATCAAGTCTTCTTCTTTGTCTTCAACTAAATTGATACTTTCTTGAACTTCAGCGCTGACGAATTCAGTTTCAAAACCAAATTCTTCTGCCACAATTTGAATCGTTTCCGCATCCAAACGTTGGTTGATTGATGCAAAAATTCCGAGTGACATACAAGCAGAAATTACTTGTGTTGGTCCTACGTTCATCATCGAAGCCAATTCAGAAACCGTAACGAATTCTGTCAACTTGATGATTTTTTCTTGCATTTCGGCTTCCATTTGCTCTTGCTCTCTTCTTTGAGCAAAAGTGTCTCTTTTAGCACGTCTATTTTTAGAACCTTTAGATTTTCCTCCTTTGTTGGAAAGTCTTGCTAAAGTATCCTTGATTTCTTTTTGAATGTCTTTTTCAGTCGCAGCCGCTGGTTTTGCAAATCCTCCTGCACCTCCAGTTCCACTTGGTTTGTGATTTCCTAAGTGTTTTCTGATTTTTGGCGCTGGCGTTCCACCTTTCGGATCGTTTGCAGCTGGGGTTGCGTTTCCTTGTTTTGTTGGATCAACTTTCTTGATGCGTTTGCGTTTTTTACGCGGTTCATCAGGTCTTCCAGCACCCGGAGTTTTTGGTTTTTCAACTGGAAGTTCAATTTTTCCTAAAACGGTCGGTCCAGAAAGCACTTTTCGTTCCACGCGAATCGTTTCGATTTCTCTCGGTGGTTCTGGAGTAACTTCTTCTTTTTCAACAACAGGAGGTTTAACCGCTACTGGAGCTGCTGCAGGCTTAGCCGGTGCCTTTGGCGCTTCGTATTTTGGTTTAACGTAATCCTGTTTTTTCTTTTTGTCTGGGCGTGTTTTTGAATTGATTTTATCCAAATCAATTTTACCCAAAACTTGTACTTGCACGTCTCCGCCACCCAACGTTTTCGCACCCTCTTCCATTGCTGGTTCTTGCGAAGTTGGTTCTGGAGCTGCAGGCGCAACTTCTTCTTTAGGAGCTTCCACAACAACGGGAGCTTCTACTTTTGGAGCCACAGGTTTTTCTTTGACTTGGTTCAACATCGAAATGTCGAAATCGTCTTCGTCGTCTTGTGGTTTTTCATCAACTTTAGGGTCGCGCAGACTTACAGTTTCACGTTTTTCACGTTTCACTGAAGTGAGCTTCGATTGCTCCTTTAATGTTTGATCATCGGCAAATTGCTGACGCAATAATTCGTAGTGTCCTTCCTCGAGTTTCGAATTAGGATTTACATCCTGCTTGATTCCCTTAGAGTTCAAAAAGTCAATCAATGTAGAAACTCCTACATTCAATTCACCTGCTACTCTGCCTAATCTATGTGTTTTTCCGGCCATACTTTTTATTCTCTCCTACTGTAATATTGTAGTTATTTAGTTGTTTTCGGGTAAGTTGGTTTGGTTTATTAATTGTCAAATTCTGCTCTCAAAATCTTGTGAACTTCAAGTACAGTTTCTTCTTCTAAATCAGTTCTATTTACTAAATCTTCAACAGTCATTTCTAACACAGATTTAGCAGTATCGCAACCAACAGCTTTCAATTCATCTAGAATCCAGCCATCGATTTCATCTGCGAAGTCTTCCAAATCAACATCATCAACATCAACTTCTCCGTCTCTGTAAACATCGATTTCGTATCCTGTCAATTTAGTAGCCAATTTGATATTGTTTCCTCCTTTACCTATTGCCAAAGAAACTTGGTCTGGTTTCAAGAAAACTTTCGCTCTTTTATCTTCTTCTAAAATTTCGATTGAAGTAATTTTTGCTGGAGAAAGTGCTCTTTGAATAAACAATTGAGAATTCGAAGTAAAGTTGATTACATCGATATTTTCATTGCGCAATTCGCGAACGATTCCGTGAATACGAGATCCTTTCATTCCAACGCAAGCTCCAACTGGATCGATGCGGTCATCATAAGATTCAACAGCAACTTTTGCTCTTTCTCCTGGTTCACGAACGATGCGTTTGATGGTAATTAAACCGTCAAAAACTTCAGGAACTTCCAATTCGAACAAACGCTCCAAAAATTCTGGTGCTGTACGAGAAAGAATAATCACTGGACTGCTGTTACGCATATCCACTTTCGCAACCACTGCGCGAATAGATTCTCCTTTTTTGAAATAGTCAGAAGGAATTTGTTCTGATTTAGGCAAGATCAACTCATTCCCTTCATCATCCAATACCATGATTTCTTTCTTCCAAACTTGGTAAACCTCACCAGTCATGATTTCACCAATACGCTCTTTGTACACTTTGTAAAGGTTGTCTTTCTCTAATTCCAAGATTCTTGAAATCAAGTTTTGACGCAATGACAAAATGTTTCTTCTTCCGAAATCAGCAAATTTGAACTCTTCAGATACTTCTTCACCTACTTCAAAATCAGGCTCAATTTTAATAGCATCAGAATACGCAATCTCTGTGTATTCATCTTCCACCTCACCGTCCATTACAATTTCTTTGTTCACAAAGATTTGAACGTCACCTTTTTCGATGTTTACAATAACATCAATATGTTCATCGGTATTGAATTTCTTTTTTAACATCGCACGGAAAACATCTTCCAACACGTGTTGCATCGTTTGTTTATCGATGCTTTTTAATTCTTTAAATTCCGAAAACGAATCAACTAATTCTAAGCTATTCATTGCTTACTTATTTAAATGAGATAACAATTTTTGTTTCTTTTATTTCTGACATTGGAAGTGTTTCCGCTTCAACAATGGTCTCTTTCTTCTTTTTGCCTTCAGGTTTTTCTTGTCGCGTTGTTTCCAAAACCAGACTTTCGTTGCTCGCTTCTTTCAAAATCCCTGCTTTTTTTGTTCCGTTGACAAGTACTATTTCTACTTCTCGACCAACATTTTTCAGAAATTGTGGCAAAACGCGCAATGGTTTATCCAATCCTGCAGAAGAAACATGGAGTTCAAAATCTTCCTCTTCTCTGTCCAAATTGTGCTCAACATTTCGTGAAACAGACACACAATCTTCAATCGCAACGTTTCCGTTTTCTTTGTCAATCTCAAGGTTAATAACCATTGATTTTGAAATAGATACATCGACAATAAACAAACCTCTATCGAGTTCGTCTATGCGCTCTTGTGCCAATTTTACTACGAGTTCTTTATTAATCATTTGGATAGAAAAAGAGGGGACTTTATATCCCCTCGCTCTTTTATTGTTCCTAAATACGCGTCAAAGATATGCTTTTTTTCTGAATTGACCAAATATTGTTTTTAGAGAACCGCTGCGCTATTAGACGTTAGACATTAGAACCGTTGCTGCGCAACTATTAGACTTGATTTGGATTTATGGATTATTAAAATTATCTTAAGTCATATATCTATTGTCTAATGTCTTTGGTCTTCTGTCTATTGTCTCCAGTCTAATGTCTTTGGTCTATTGTCTCATGTCTGTAAAAAAGACTCGCAGCGCTATTAGACGTTAGACATTAGAACCGTTGCTGCGCAACTATTAGACTTGATTTGGATTTATGGATTATTAGATTCCTGGATTGTTAAAATTATCTTAAGTCAAATATCTATTGTCTAATGTCTTTGGTCTTCTGTCTATTGTCTCCAGTCTAATGTCTTTGGTCTATTGTCTCATGTCTTTTCACTCACCAACTTCTGCTCACTGTAAACAATAAACTGTTCCACTGACAAACCGGTAATTTCTTTGAAATACTTTTGCAATTCTTTTTCGTTTTTGAATGGAGAGTCGGAAATGAGTTTTTGAATGGAGATTTTTTTTCCTTTTTTAATGATTTTCTTGCAAATCTGATCGATAAAATAGTTGTTCAAAAAGGCTTTAAAATCTTTATTCCCGAAAAGTGAAATTGCATTCGCGATATCATTCTCATCGGCAGCCAAAAATTCACTTATTTCTTGAATGGTGATGTCATCCAAGTTCTTTTGATCTTTGATGAAAACCAAAATCTGATTGAAAAGCGAAAATAAGTACTTGTTCCTAGAATGTAAATCTGTAATCGATTCGTTAATCAAGGTGTCTTGAGCTGTATGTTCTACGATATTTTCAAACAAGGATTTGGTATAGTTTCTCATTCTGATATACATGAACATCAAAACGATTAAAACGATTAAAAACCCGAGCATCACAAAAATTGAAATTGTCAGTAATTCTTGCTTTGCGTTGATGTCTTTTTCTTGATTTTTGATTTTTTGATTAATTACCTCAAATTGATACAATTCTCTCAATTCATCAACTCTCGCGTATGACTGAAGTTGGGTATTCAAATCTTCTTCCCTGTCAGCCTTCTTTTTGATGTTTGAATACTTTTGATAATTTCCTGATTTGGCATATAGATTCAAGAACGAGGCATAGATAGTTGCGATGTTTTCATTGGCTCCTGAGATTTGACAAAGATGCAAGGCTGATTTCAAATTCGCTTCAGCATCCGCAAAATTGTTTTTTTCAATTTCAATTTCGGCAACTTGAATGTAAATTTTAATTGCCAATTCCTCCTTAAAGTCAAATTTATCAATGATTGTTTTTGCCTTATTAATTAAGATTTCTGCTTTTTGAGGCTCATTGTTTAATAAATAATTGAGAGACAAATTGTAGTAGCAAGAGGCTATTTTAAACTCGTCTTTCGTTGCAATAAATAATGCCAATGCTTTGTTTGAATAAACAATTGACTCCTCATGCCTGTGAAAATCTGTTGAAATAAATGACAAGTTTTCATAACACAATGCCATGTTCGCTTTGTCGTTTTGCCTTTCAAAATACTTGATTGCTTCATTGACATTATACAAGGCCAAATTGTATTTTTTGGCTTTGGCGTTCAATAATCCCAAATTAATCATCGACTCATAGATACTCGTAGAATCTTTTAATTTCTTAGCGATTTTCAACGATTCATTGTAGGCAGTAATCGCCTTGGGCAGCATGTTTTGAATTTCGTAATTAATGCCCATATTGTTTAAACAGGCTTCTTTAAAACTCAAGTTTTGATTGGCAAATTTAGTTTGCAATGCGGCAGCATAATACTTATTCGAGATATAATAAACAGAACGGTAATAATGAATCAAACCAAGCAGGTAATTCGACCTCGCTATTACTTCTTGGTCACTTTTGGCTATTCCTTCATCTAAAAACTGAATACTCATTTTTTCAGCTGTGTTTATTTTTTTAGGAATTAAAGCCTTGATTTCATTGCACTTGATTTCTGCTCTCGTGGGTTTTTGGGCTTTCAAACCTTCAAAACATAAGAACATGAATACAAGAAGCAAAAATGCACTTAAGGATATTGGTTTTTGGCTGCGCTGAATTGGGTATAATCGCATTGAAATGAATATTTAATATTAAAGCATTAATCAAAACCTTGCTTCATAAATATCTTAAATGAAGCGCAAGGCGCAAATGTTCATCTCTACTGTAGTATTTAACTTTACAACCCAAAACTAAGATATTAATCAATACAAACTTTTTTTCTACGTTAAAATTTGAAATCTTTTCTGTTCAAATATTCCTTATTTTGCAATGAAATTTATAACTCACGCAGAAAATGAAACATCTTGTCATTTTATCTGGAGCTGGAATCAGCGCTGAAAGTGGAATCCAAACTTTTCGCGATTCAAATGGACTTTGGGAAAACTATGCCATTGAAGATGTGGCCACGCCTCAAGCTTGGAAAAAAAATCCCGATTTAGTGCAAATGTTCTACAATCTGCGGAGAAAGGCCGTTGTTGAAGCAAATCCAAATGTAGCTCATTTCTATTTTGCTGCACTCGAAAAAAAGTACAAAGTCACCATTATTACCCAAAACATAGACGATTTACACGAACGTGCAGGAAGTACAAATGTGCTTCACTTACACGGAAATATTCGTTTGGCGAAAAGTTCAGGCCCAAATCCCGATAAAAAATTCTATCCGATTGAAGGCAACGAAATTAAAACGGGAGATTTATGTGACGATGGATTTCAACTTCGTCCACATGTGGTTTGGTTTGGTGAAGCGGTACCTGAAATTGAACGTGCTGCCGAGATTTGCAAAACAGCAGATATTTTGGTCGTTGTAGGAACTTCTCTTCAAGTTTATCCAGCGGCAGGTTTGGCCTTTGTTGCTCCCAATGAAATTGCCAAAATTGTGATTGATCCCAAATGTGAAGAATTAAGTGTTAATGATGATTTCATCAAATTGCCTTATTCGGCGGTGGAAGGAGTAAAGATTTTGGATAGGTTGTTGCCAAATTTTGAATAGCCATCAAATTCGAAAAGTCCTATTAGTTTCTAATGACCGCATTCCAATTTTTTTTCAATTTGATTAATTCCTTCTCAAACAACATCAATTTGACTTGGGCGTGTAAACTTTCCGCATTTTCAATAATGGATTGATATGCCCCTTGAATGTAGCTTAGAATAGAAGAATTCATTAAAATTTGAGAAGATTTGACATCGAAATGATAAGATTCATATACATTTCTAATTTTTTGAATATCAGCAAAATCTTTGGCTGATTTAACCTTTTTCTCTGAAAGATTTAACAAAATCGGAAGCAACTTTTCATTCAATTCAATGAAATGACGCAATACGATTAAAGCATCATTTACTTGTTCAATAGATGACGTCTTTAAGGAGGAAGTATGCAAAAAATCAGAATTCATATGCTTGTGATTTAAATCCAACATTGGGTAAATCCTTGAAAACGAATCTTCAATTAAGCCTTAGACGAAAACTTTGTTAAAAGGTTCACAAACTTGTTCAATTTTGAGTAAGCTGTAGTTTTGATTGATTAAACGGAAATAAGATTGCTCCAATTACATCAAAAATTTTATCGGAACCACGCAATATGATTTTACCACTTTCCCTTTTACTTTTGCTGGAGTCCATTTAGGCATGTTTTGAACTAAACGCTTGGCTTCTTTGTCACAATCTGGACAATCATTGACGCCTTTTAAGATCAGCACATTCGAAATACTTCCATCTAAGCCAACCACAAATCTCAAATAACATTTCCCACCGACTTCCATTTCTGAAGTCAACTTCATGTTCTTTTCAATGTATTCATCAAACTTGATTTTGCCACCTGGAAATTCTGCATTTTCGTCTACAATCGTGTAAGGTTCGTCTTGCTGATTTGCGCTTAAATTTGGTCTTGTCGATGGCTCTTCTTGAACGACATCTCCCTCTTGAATTCCGTCAGGACTATAAACAATTCCAGAAGGTGTACCATCGTCCATATTTTTAATTAAAAAAGAAGACTCATTTTCATCAAAATCTGAGGGAGGAGGAGGAGGAAGTGGAAGGGATTTTTTTTGGTTTTTGAATTGGTCTTTTTGCCCCATTTTTGCTTTTTCGATTTTCCGAATTGTATCGACAATTAAAATTAATTTTTCATTTTCATCGACAGGAGTTTTCTCAACAGCATTTTTTGGCTCTTGTCTACAGGCTGTCAAAAAAATCAAAATGAAGAACAAAAAATAAAATGGATTTTTCATAAAAATGAAATTTAAAAATCTATCTAAAATTACAATTTATTCCAACTCGGAATTTTCACTTCCTCGAAAATATTCCCAGACGATTTTCCCCTTCGCTTGACCGATGACACTCGACAAACTTTCAAGATTTGCCTCTTTGATTTTACTCACCGTTTTGAATGCCTTCATCAACTCTTCATGTGTCTTCGGACCGACGCCTTCGATGCTCGTCAACTCAGAAACAAATGCACCTTTGCTTCGGCGATTTCTATGGTGCGTAATTCCAAATCTGTGCGCTTCATTTCTGAGGTGTTGAATCACCTTCAACGACTCCGATCTTTTGTCCAAATAGATTGGAATGCTATCGCCAGGAAAAAAGATTTCTTCCAATCTTTTCGCAATACCAATAATTGCAATTTTACCTCTCAAACCTAAAGTCTCGAGTGCTTTCAATGCAGCACCCAATTGTCCTTTTCCACCATCTATAATGATGAGTTGCGGCAAGGCTTGATTTTCATCCAACATTCTTCGGTACCTTCTTCCGACCGCTTCTTCCATCGATGCAAAATCATCGGGACCGACAACCGTTTTTACATTAAAATGTCTGTAATCTTTTTTGCTCGGTTTGGCATTTCGAAACACCACGCAAGCAGAAACTGGATTCGTACCTTGTATATTGGAATTATCAAAACACTCGATGTGAACCGGCAGTTCTTTTAAGCGCAAATCTTTTTGAAGTTGACTCAAAATTCGATCCGTGTGCTCTTCCGGATTTTTGATTCTTTCATGTTTCAATTTTTCCAAACGGTAAAATTTCGCATTGCGAATCGAGAGGTCAACCAAGTGTTTTTTATCGCCTCTTTGTGGAACAAAAAATTGCAGTCCAGGAATCTCTAAATCGATTTCCTTTTCAATCAAAATTTCTTTCGATTGACTGTTGAATCTTTCCCTCATTTCGAGCAATGCAAAAGCGATAATTTCAGCATCCGTTTCATCCAATTTTTTCTTCACCTCGATGGTAAATCCATGAATGATTGCTCCGTTGCTAATGACGAAATAATTTACAAAAGCGGTCTTCTCATCTTCCACCATAGTGATCACATCCACCTTGTCAACGGTCGGTGAAACAATCGTTGATTTAGACTGATAGTTTTCCAGTGTTTGAATCTTTTCTTTAATTGCTTGCGCCTCCTCAAATTTATAGTTTTCCGCAAATTCTTGCATAATTTTGCGTAAATGAGTCAAAACTGAGCCAATATTTCCTTTTAAAATAGATTCAATTTGATCAATATATTCCTGGTAATTGGCTTCACTTTGGTTTCCAACACATGGTCCTTTGCAGTTTCCTAAATGATATTCTAGACAAACTTTATACTTTTTTTCGGCCACTTTTTTAGCCGATAAATCCAAAGCGCAAGTTCTCAATTGATAAATTTCTTTGAGCAAATTGAGCAAGGTGTGCATCACTTTTACACTTGGATATGGACCCAAATATTTAGATCCATCTTTGACCAAATTGCGGGTTGAAAATACGCGCGGAAAAGCTTCTTTTTTGATACAAATCCAAGGATAAGTTTTGTCGTCTTTGAGCGCAATATTGTATTTTGGTTGATACTTTTTTATCAGATTATTTTCCAAAAGTAAGGCGTCCAATTCTGAATCTACAACCAAATATTGGATATCTTCAATTTGCCGAACAAGGATTCTCGTTTTGGCATTATCGTGATTTTTTACAAAATAAGAAGTGACTCTTTTCTTTAAATTTTTTGCTTTTCCGACATACAAAATCACACCATTGATATCATAGTATTGATAAATTCCAGGTTTGTCTGGAAGTAATTGCAACTTCAATTTGATGTCTTCTGCTTTCATAATTCGATGCTAAAGTTACGGAGAAACTTTGTCATTTTTGAACTTCAAAAAGCATTAAAAAAACGAATCATTTTTAACTAGAAAAAGGGAAATGTTTATCCAAATAAGAATTAAATTTCAGCTGAATTTTTGAATTAATAAACTGGGATTTTGAAATCAATTTCAAATAAAAAAATGAATTTTTTATCCTACGTTTTTATTCCGTAATTTTGTGTTTAAGAATCAAAGAAATGATACTGTCACCAGGTTCAAAAGGTTGGATTTCTAAGTACAAAAATTTACTTCAAAAAGGAGTGATAAAGGTGTCTATTGAACAACCAGAAGGTGTCAAAAAAGACCATTTTCAACACCTCATTTTGAACCGTTCAGGGATCGTTTTTGGTTATGCTTCTGAGCTTCTTTTTTGCAATTCTTTGGCTCATTCAAACTGGACAAATGAAGAAAGATTGAAGTTGCTTTTGTTCGAATCGCACCTTTTTATTTTTGCAAGTAACGGTGGAGATCCAGTCAAAGATTTCGATAAATTTACAGATTCCTTGCTCGATTTTTACGGTCATCACAGCACCAAATCTTTGTCAAGAATGTTCACTTTTTTCATCAAAGAAAGCAACATCGACAAGCTAGAAAACATCTTGGCGAAGCGCACAGACGTCCGTTTAAATTTACTTGAAAATGCGATTTGGGTCAATTATTTGAGCAACTCATTTGTGTATTTAGACATCATTTTATTCGAAGAATTTCTCTTGACAAACCAAGTCATGATGGAATCAAAATACGAAGAATATGCTTTAAATGCATTGATCGCTTTGACACTTTCTGCTTATTCTGATGGCGAATTAGAAGAGAAAGAAAAGAAGATTTTTAACGTCTTTTTGGCCTCCGCACACTTCGATGATGACCGCAAAGAATACGCCATTTCGAAGTTCAAAAACGGGGCAAGTTTTTCGGATTTTTCTCCCGAATTAACCAACATTTGGCTCTTCAAAAGGTTCTTATTAGACATCTCTGCACTGACCATTTTTGCAACCCACGAAGCCACAGCTGAGGAGAAAAATTTCATCCAACTATTGTGTGAACATTTGGAAATTCCCGCCATCGAAATGGAAGAAGCATTGGCTCTGATGGAGAGTTTTATCTTGAACCATACGGAGCAAATTGTCTTTTTACAAGACAGCAATATGTATGAAAAAATGTACGGAAGTTTGTCAAAAAGATGGATCAAAATCTTGGGAAGAAACAAAGACAAGCTTGCCGCAGAATTGAAAGAAAGCAAAGAATTGGTGTTTTTAATCAAGAAATCTACTACGCAAGAATTGACCAAAGAAGAGAAAGAAAAGGTAAAAACGCAATTTTTAGACTTGGCAAAATCGATGCCTGCCTTGGCGATCTTTCTACTTCCCGGAGGCGCTTTGTTGTTGCCCATGGTCTTGAAAGTGATTCCAAGTTTGATTCCTTCTGCCTTCAGAAACAATGAAATTGAATCTTAACGATACTGCATGAAGATTCAAATACTCCTTATTATCTTACTTTTTGCCGGAAATTCGTTTTCTCAAAAGCTGGAAAAAGTCGCCAAATTGCCCGATTCAATGAAAGAAATTTCAGGTTTGTGCTTTTTGAACGACACTGTTTTGGTGGGTCACAACGACAGCGGAAACGAGCCGATTCTGTATTTTTTGAATCTCAAAGGACAGAAAATCCACCAAGTAGAGGTATTGGAAGCGAAAAACAACGATTGGGAAGACATCACCGCAGACGGCAAAGGACATTTATACATTGGCGATATCGGCAACAACAACAATTCCCGCAAAAAACTGCGTATTTACAAGGTTTCCACCTGGAATATCTTGAAAAAGAAAGAAGTAAAAGCGGAAGAAATAGAAATTGATTACGCAGAGCAAAAGGAAATTCCAACTGCAGAAAAAGACTGGCATTTCGACGCTGAAGCAATTGCTTATTACAAAGATTCGATTTACATCTTCACGAAATGTCGCGCAAAACCTTTTGACGGGCGCAGTTTTCAATATGCAGTTTCCACCAAACCCGGAAAATACACCTTGACCAAACGCTCAGAATTGTATTTAGGCAAAAATGGTTTCTTCAAAGATGCAGTAACCGCTTCAGCGATTTGTGGCGAATATTGCTATATTTTGACTTACAACCGCATGATCATTTACAAATTCAAAAAAGGAAAATTTGAATTTCATAAGAAAATTTACCTCAAGCCTTACACCCAAAAAGAAGCCATTGCCACAAGAGATAACAAAACAATCTACATCGCCGACGAAAAACAAAAAGTAATCGGTGGCGGAAATTTGTACAAGATCAAGTTGAATTAAAAACCCAACTAAAATCATGATGCCGTCAGGCATCCAATATGGGTAGCGATGGACATAGTCCATCGTGTAAAAAATGGAGATAAATTTGTTTTTGGCGTGCATCCGTCAGCTGACGGATCATGACAAAAAACATAATAAAGTAATTAAAATGAATCAAAAAAAAATTAACCTTTCTCAATTCGAAGCCGTAATTTTCGACATGGACGGCGTTCTCATCGATTCCGAACCCGTTTGGAAAATCGCCATGGAAGAAGTTTTTTCAGCGGTCGGTTGCAACTTGACCCGCAAAGATTTTGAACTTACAGTTGGATTGCGCTTGGACGAAGTGATTTCATTTTGGTACAAAGTAGCCCCGTGGCAAGGCGCAGGACCAGACGAAGTGCTCGCAATGATCGTCAATCGCATGGTTGAATTGTTGGGTCGCGACGGAAAACCTTTGCCTGGCGTCATCGAATCATTGCAATATTTCAAATCCAAAGGCTTGAAAATTGGCTTGGCGACATCATCCTACCAAGTCTTGATTGAATGCGTGCTCGAAACCTTGAAAATCAAAGAATATTTCAACATCACCCATTCTGCAGAACACGAAACGCACGGAAAACCACACCCAGCAGTTTACCTCAAAACAGCACAAATGTTGGCGGTAAATCCTCTAAAATGTCTCGTAATCGAAGACAGCATCAACGGTGTCATCGCAGGAAAAGCTGCACGAATGACAGTGGTTTGTGTACCAGAAAAAACGCATTCGCCTAATCCGAAATTGGTGGTAGCGGATTATATGTTTGAGGATTTATTTGGGATGTTGGAGGAGATGGAGTGATGGAGTGATGGAGAGGATTTTAAGACATTAGACAGAAGACATTAGACATTAGACAGATCTATTTCCCCCTTTGGAGGGGGACTAAGGGGGAGGAAAAGAGTATGCTCATTAAACTGTGTCAAATATTTTTTTTAGGTTTAATTATAAAAGATATTTTTGACAAATGGACACAAAATTTGATTTTGAGCAATTCTCAAAGGACCTGGTTGCCAGCGTAAAGAGTGGAAAACCCTTAACGGGAGTT
>CANHQP010000053.1 GCA_947462925.1 Flavobacteriia bacterium
ATTTCCTTGAATTTAGATTTACATTCAGCTTCATTCGGATAATTATTGAAAAATTCTACTAACTTCATATTACTAATTTTGTACAAAGTTCGTGTTGGTGGACGTAATCTAATTATGTTCTACTGGTATAGTTTACGATATGCATTTAACTTTATATTTTGTTAATGAATCCTTACTAAATATTAGGGTATCACTTTCTTCTTCGCAGATTGTATTTAAAAAACTTTTAAACCTCTTTGGTATTGAATCATCCGAAATAATTTTATCAGAAGTTTGTCCAAAGAAATGGGTTGAAACGAAAATGAAAATAATTATGGTAACCTGTTTCATCAAATGAGTGCTAATTTATTAGCGTTTTATTCCTTGTTTTTACAAACAAATTTAGCAAAATGACACAATTTTGCAAGTTTTGACAAAAATGATCAGAAAGCTAATAAAAAAAAAGGTGTAAAACCAAGTTGAACTGAGCCCTTCTAGCTTTCTTCTCCGAAATTTTGGTCGTCGAAAACTACTTCTTCTTCACCATCTCCGCAAAATCCTTTGCGAAATAGGTCAAAATAGCGTCTGCTCCGGCTCTGCGCATGCTGAGTAGCATTTCGTACATCACTGGCTCGTAATTCAACCAACCGTTGCGCGCTGCGGCATAAACCATCGCACATTCGCCACTCACGTTGTAAGCGGTAATCGGAATATTGAAATTTTCTTTCAACAAATGAATGACGTCCAAATAGCACAATGCTGGTTTGACCATCAACATGTCTGCGCCTTCAGAATAATCCAATTCGGCCTCTAGTAAGGCTTCGCGTTTGTTGGCAGGATTCATTTGATATGTTTTTTTGTCGCCAGATTTTGGAGCTGAATCCAATGCGTCACGGAACGGATTGTAAAACGCGCTCGCATATTTCACGGAATACGACATGATGCTCGTGTTTTCGTAACCTGCTTCGTCCAATTCTTCACGCAAATAACCTACGCGTCCGTCCATCATGTCTGACGGTCCGATGATATCAACACCTGCTTGCGCTTGTGCAATAGCCATTTTCGCTAAAATTGGCAAAGTTTTGTCGTTCACGATTTCGCCATTTTCCACCAAACCGTCGTGACCGTCGGAAGAATATGGATCCATTGCAACGTCGCTCATAATCACCATTTCTGGAAATTCTGCTTTCAATTTGCGAATGGCGTCCAAATAGAAATTATCAGAAGCATAGCTGTAAGAAGCGATTTTGTCTTTCAAGCTTTCGTCCACGGCTGGGAATAAATCAAAGGTTTTTACGCCCAATTTCATGCAAGCTTCAATTTCAGGAATCAGCATGTCTAAAGACCAACGAAAATTGTTTGGCAAGGATTTCACCTCTGTTTTGATGCCTTTTCCATCCAATAAAAAAATGGGATAAATCAAGTTTTCAACGCCCAATTTGGTTTCTTCAACCATGGAACGGATCACAGCATTTTTTCGGTTTCTTCTTGGTCTTGTGTACATTGCTAGAATTTTTTTAGCAAAGCTAAGGTTTATGGTTGTTTTAAATGTCATTTAATTGTCAATTTATCGTATTTTTTTGAATTTATACAGGGGTTTTTGTCATGGTTTTTGAACCAAAAACACATGCCAAAAACGTTCGATTATTGTATTTTTCCGCAACGGTTTAAAAACCGTTGCTATTAATATTTGGTACCTCTAGCACCATGCCTTTAGCTGATTTTCAAATGAAAATCCGAAGGCTGAGCTCAAACAAGGCGTTGACTGCGTTTCATTCAACTTATTTTCTGGCGTTGACTGCATAATGGCCGAATTGTTGTCCGATTGAAAATTAACATTAGAACCTAGATTTACGCTGGGTTTTTGTCATGATTTCACGTTGTGTCTGCTCCGCGGTTTGAATCAAAAATACACGCCAAAAACGTTCGATAATCGCTTTATATCGCAACGGTTCTGCGAACCGTTGCTACCCATATTTGGTACCTACCGGCACCATGATTTACCTTCGACTATCGCGAATTCTCGCAACAGTTTAAAAACCGTTGCAAGGAGTTTTTGGTATATCTCGCGCCAAGATTTTGATTCCTCATTTCTTCAAATCAATCTTTTAGGCGGGAGAGATTTTAGGAAATGATAATACACGTCGATTCCTTTTTGGAGGTTATTGACTCCGATGCGTTCGTTTTGGTTGTGGACACTTTCGAAAAGGGATTGGTTCAATAGGCTGGGGATTATTCCGTAGACTGGGATGCCTTTTTGGCGGAAAAAGTTGTTGTCGGTGGAGGCTGGGAATAAGATGGGAACTGTCGCTGCGCCGGGGTGAACTTCTTTGATGGCTTCGCACATTTTTTGGAAGAAAATGGTTTCTGGACTTTTAATCGCTGCGGGTCCTTGGTATAGAATTTCAAAATCGACACGAAACAAGGTGGTGCGTTTGAGTTTTTTGATGAATTTCTCGACGTCCGCGCCAGGCAATAATCGACAGTCCAAATAAGCCGCTGCTTTGTCTGACATTTGGTTGGTTGCTGTCGACGAACTTTCGATTTTGGTAATTGAAATCGTATTGTCGACCAAGGCATGAAAGGGTTGTCCTTCGCGGAAATTCTTTTTCACCAAAGGCCAGAAAATCGGCCAATAAATGCGTTTGATGAAAAATCCCCTCGTTCCGCCTTCGAGTTCTCCTAAATTGTGGAACATGCTTTTCACCAAATCGTTGAAAACGAAGTGCTTTTCTTCGTCAATCAAATTAATTAAAGCTTTGATTAAACGTTTGTTGGCATACAATTCTGAAGGCACAGCTCCGTGACCAAAACCAAAACTTTTGGCTTCCAATTTCAACCAAAGCAAACTTTTATCAGCAACTGAAACGCCAAAAATCGGTTGATTAGGATCCGATTTCAACACATGATCTAAACCCGCGCCGCCTTCGCCAAAAATCACCATTGGATTCAAAGTATCCAAATATCGATCTGCAATAAATGCAGCGCCATTGTTGCTTTTGTTTTCCTCTTCGACCAAACCTAAAAACGAAATATTGTAAGGAAAATCTTTTTGATTGATCGAATCTTTCCATTTTTTCAAAGCATACAATTGCATCACCGCCAAACCTTTGCAATCTATCGCTCCCCTGCCCCAAATCGTGTCTTGATGAATCGTGCCCGAATATGGTGGGAATTTCCAATTGACTGTATCAGAAACCGGTACAACATCCAAATGGCTCGTAAAAACAACATTTGGTTTGTGCAAATTGAGTGGAAAAATGGATACGATGATGTTGTCTGATGATTTACCATTGTTCAATTTTGTTGTGTAAAGTCCTTCATTTTGTGCCCAATTTTCAATGAAATTTATCGCACTTTGCTCCTGCCCAAAATCAGATTTGATTTGGATTAGCTGACTTAAGAATGTTTGAGGATCGATCTGCCTTTGTGCAAATACGAAATTGATGAAAAATGAAATTAAAAATAGTAAGTAGAATTTAGACATGTCAAATTGAATTCAGCTGTTTCAAACCTAACAAAAAAACTTGAATAATATTATCTATTTAAATTTGAACAAATCCAATAAAAATTTAACAAATTTAAACGCCTGAAATAGAGATAATTAAAACTAAATTATCGATTAAAAAAATAATATTTCAAAAAAAAATCTTTTTTTTGTTGAATCACATTAAAACTTTTACATAATTTTGTCCAACAATTCACAAGCGGTGAATTCTAATTTTATAAAGAAGAGGTAAGAGACAGGCTCGATGATCCTCTGGCAACCAACTAAAAGTTCGTTTATCACGAATTGGAAAACAGGTGCCAAATCCTGATCCGAATGTTCGGAGAATATAAATTGTAGAAAAATGAAGAAGTTACATTTCTTATTTAACACCGAAAAATCAAATCAAAATTTGAATTTAATCTCTCGATTTAATTCTATCAACCTTTTGGGTTGCTGCTGTATGTGCTGTTGTTGCATGTGCTGCTAATTCCTTTTTTCTTTTAAGGCTTTTTTAAAGTGGCGCAATTTCCCAGGGCCCGGGATTTCTGTATCACAACTTTTAGCATATCCCTTTTTATTTATTTTAAAATTTAATTTTATGTCAGAAAAAACATATCATTTCGATACTTTACAATTGCATGCTGGTCAAGAAGTTGACCCAACAACCGGTTCACGTGCTGTGCCGATTTACCAAACAAGTTCATATGTTTTCAAGAACGCTGAACACGGTGCCAACCTTTTCGGATTGAAAGAATTTGGAAATATTTACACCAGATTGACCAATCCAACAACTGAAGTTTTTGAAAAAAGGATTGCAGCTTTAGAAGGAGGTGTTGCTGCGGTAGCTGTTGCTTCAGGTCAAGCTGCACAGTTCATCGCGCTGAACAACATTTTGCAAGCAGGAGACAATTTCGTTTCTAGTTCGCATTTATATGGCGGAACTTATAATCAATTCAAAGTTGCCTTTAAGCGATTGGGAATTGAAGTGCGATTGGCAGAAGGTGTTGATCCTATTTCGATTGAATCACTGATTGATTCCAAAACCAAAGCGATTTACTTGGAAACCATTGGAAATCCTGAGTTCAGCGTCGCTGAGTTTGATACGATTGCGCGAATTGCTAAACAATATGAAATTCCGCTGGTTTACGACAACACCTTTGGCGCTGCAGGTTATCTTTTCAGACCAATTGAACATGGTGCAGATATTGTGGTTGCTTCTGCTACCAAATGGATTGGCGGTCACGGCACAAGCATCGGCGGTGTGATTGTGGACGCAGGAAAATACAACTGGGGAAATGGGAAATTTCCACAATTTTCAGAGCCATCGGAAGGCTATCATGGTTTGAAATTTTGGGAAGTTTTTGGTGAAAATGGACCATTTGGCAATATCGCTTTTGCCATCCGAGCACGCGTCGAAGGATTGAGAGATTTTGGTCCAGCAATTTCTCCTTTCAATTCATTTTTACTTCTTCAAGGATTGGAAACATTGTCATTGAGGGTTGATCGAACAGTTGAAAATGCGCTCAAAATCGCTGAATGGCTGGAACAAAATGAGCAAATTGAATATGTCAATTATCCAGGATTAAACTCATCTAAATACCACAGAAATGCGCAAAAATATTTGAAACGAGGATTTGGAGGTGTTTTATCATTCAAAATCAAAGGCGAACCAACAGATGCGAATGAATTGATTGATTCTTTGACTTTGGTTTCACACTTGGCAAACGTGGGCGATTCAAAAACCGTGATTATTCATCCATCAGCAACAACACACGAACAATTATCAGTAGAAGAACAATTGAAAACAGGAGTAAAACCTGGTTTATTAAGACTTTCTGTGGGAACGGAGCATGTTGAAGACATCATAGCAGATTTACAACAAGCGCTCGAAAAAATCAAAACAGGAAAACTACAAATCGTTTAACTTAGGGTAAAGGACTTCGGCTGAGCGATCAATCGGAGTCCTTTTAAATCAACAGATTATGTCAAATTATCATCTTTTCAACTTTCAAGAGAAATTCACTTTAGAAAATGGCGAAGAATTGGAAGAACTCCAAATCGCTTATCACACTTATGGAAAAATAAATGCAGATCGCAGCAACGTTGTGTGGGTTTGTCACGCTTTAACGGCAAACAGTGATGTTTTTGACTGGTGGCAAGGTGTTTTTGGTGAAAATGCGTATTTCAATCCGAGTGAGCATTTTATCGTTTGCTCCAATATCATTGGATCTTGCTATGGAACAACGGGACCATTAACAGCGAATCAATATGGAGAAAAATTATTCAATGATTTTCCAGCAATCACAATTCGCGACTTGGCAAAAGCGCATGAAACCCTCAGAAAAGAACTTGAAATTGAAAAGATCCATTTGTTGATCGGTGCTTCTTTGGGCGGACAGCAGGCATTGGAATGGGCAATTGACCAACCTGAGGTTTTTGAAAAACTGGTACTGATTGCGACCAATTCAAAACATTCTGCTTATGGCATTGCATTCAATGAAAGTCAGCGTTTGGCAATTCAAGCTGACGTTACCTATTCGCAAAAAAAGATCAATGGTGGTTATGACGGTTTGCTTGCGGCGAGAAGTATCGCGCTTTTGAGTTATCGCTCGTATGATGGATATTTGGCCTCGCAAAAAGATGAAAATGATGAAAAAACAGGTGATTTTTTAGCCAGTAGATATCAATTGTATCAAGGATGGAAATTGGCAAATCGTTTCAATGCGTATTCATACGTCACACTAACCAAAGCGATGGATTCGCACAATGTTGGTAGAAAAAGAGTTTCCATCGAAAATGCCTTGGCTAGAATCAAAGCGCAAACCCTGGTGATTGGCATTAATTCAGACATACTTTTTCCGATTTCGGAGCAGGAATTTTTAGCCAAATACATTCCAAATTCACAGCTTTTGACAATCAATTCGATCTACGGTCACGATGGTTTTCTGGTAGAACATCAAAAAATCATTCAATGCTTTAAAATTTTAAAAAAACCAATAGAAATTAAAAAAAATACAAATGAACAAGGAAATAAATATTGGCCTATTTGGCTTTGGAGTGGTTGGAAGTGGTCTTTATAACGTACTCAACTTATCGGAAGCTAGCCATATAAAAATCAGTAAAATAGTGGTGAAAAATCCAAAAAAAAAGCGTTCCATTCCGTCCGAAAACTTTTTCTTTGATAAGCAAACGATCTTACTCGATCTGAAAATCAATACGGTTGTTGAACTTATCAATGACCCAGAGGAAGCGTATCAAATTGTGAAGACGGCGCTTAAATATGGAAAACATGTTGTTTCTGCGAATAAAAAAATGATTGCAGAACACCTGAATGAATTAATAGCATTGGCAAATAATAACAATGTTTCATTTCTATATGAAGCAGCCGTTGCAGGATCAATACCAATCATTCGAAATTTGGAAGAGTATTACAATAATGATACACTTTCGTCTATTCTTGGAATAGTGAATGGAACAACCAACTTCATTTTAACTCAGGCAAACGAAGGAATTTCATATAAAAAAGCCATGCAAATCGCACAAGAAAAAGGATTTGCTGAAACAGATCCAACATCTGATGTTGATGGATTTGATTCAAAATACAAATTGTCGATATTGATCAAACATGCTTTTGGAATTCATGTAAATAGCAACTCGATTTTCAACAACGGAATTCGAAATATCAAGCCAAGAGATATTCAATATGCGAATGAAAAAGGTTATAGAATCAAACTTTTCGCCAGAGCAGAAAAAATAGACAATCAAATCATTGGATTTGTTGCACCTCAGTTTGTGAAGCAAGATAATTTCTGTTATCAGGTGAACAATGAATTCAACGCCATAACTGTGGAAGCTGCTTTTTCTGACAAACAATTGTTTATTGGCAAAGGAGCAGGAAGTTTTCCAACTGCCAGTGCGGTATTATCCGACATTTCTGCCTTGGTTTATGATTACAAATACGAGTATCGAAAATCTGCCGTAGAAGGAAAAGTGAATTTCACTTCCAATTTCTATGTTCGCGTTTATTTGGGATCAGAAAATAGAATTGATTTGTCGAGGATTGACTTGATACAAGAAGATGAAAGTTTTTTCAGTGACGAATATTCGTTTAAAATCGGCTGGATTGTATTTTCTGAATTGGAAAAATTTGATTTCAATGAATGGAAAGAAATCTCGCTGATTATTTTGCCAAATGAAGTAGAATTGGCAGAAATCCAATATTTTACTTTGCAAAACACCACGGAATTAATTCTTGAATAATGGAAAATCCACTTTTACCCTGGTACATTGCTGGACCTTTGATTGGCTTGATTGTTCCGACTTTATTGATTTTACGAGAACGACAATTTGGATTATCTTCCAATTACAAATACATTCTATCATTTTTTGCTAGTACAAGAGAAAAACACAATTACAATCGAACTTTAGATCAGTGGCAATTTGAACTTTTTATTGGCATTTTTTTGGCGGGAATTGTTTCGCATTTCATTTTGCCTGAAATCCAGACGAATCAAACAGCATACGGCATTATTGCTCACGACATTTATAATTTTAAAAACGCAGTTTACTTTTTAGTTTCGGGAATTTTCGTTGGCTTTGGCGCAAGGTATGCCAATGGTTGCACTGCAGGACATTGTATCATGGGAATTTCACAAGGCGCGCCAGCTTCGATGATTTCAACAATTGCTTTTTTTATCGGCGGTTTATTGGTCAGTTATTTAGTCATTCCTTTTATTTTTTAGCATGAAAACAATTCTCACGATTCTCATCGGTTTTATTTTCGGTTCAATCCTCATTGCCACAGAAGCGTTTTCGTGGTTTAGGATTCAAGAAATGTTTCATTTTGATTCATTTCACATGTATGGTGTTCTTGGATCAGCTATTGCTACAGGTTCTTTAAGTGTTTTTCTGATAAAAAAATTCAAAATCAAATCCATCACTGGAAATCCAATTACCATTAAACCCAAACCATTGAAATGGAAATCAAACATTTTTGGCGGATTGACTTTTGGCATTGGTTGGGGATTGAGCGGCGCGTGTTCTGCACCCATTTTTATTTTACTTGGCAATCAATGGCAAATCGGAATATTACTATTTTTCGGTGCGCTAATAGGATCACTCATTTATGGATTGATTGAAAAAAAACTTCCCTAATTTAATAAACTATCTGCGTCAATTAGCTTAAGTTTTAGTTATCAAACATTAACCCTCAGTTTTTTTTAGAAAAGATTGAGGGTTTTTAGATTTTTAGGAGAATTAAAGCGCTGAAATCAAAACATAATAACAATTTGAGTGTTACAGTAACGTGTTAAACTATCAAATATATCACCACCAAACAAATGCTCCTTGGGTCACTTTTGTGCACGGCGCTGGAGGAAGTAGCTCGATTTGGTACAAGCAAATCCGTGATTTTCAGAAAGATTTTAATGTATTGTTGCTTGATTTGCGAGGTCATGGAGCCTCTAAATCTGGTAAAAGCAAACGCAATTACACCTTTGATTCGATTGGAAATGATGTGATTGAAGTTTTGAATCACTTACAAATCAAAAAATCACATTTTATCGGCATTTCGTTGGGAACAATAATTATCAGAGAATTGGCAGAACGATTTCCTGGCATGGTTTCTTCGATGATAATGGGCGGCGCAGTGATGAAATTGAATGTCAAAAGTCAAATTTTGATGCATACAGGCAATTTATTGAAATCAGTTCTACCCTATTTACTTTTATACAAATTGTTTGCTTTGGTCATTATGCCACAAAAAAAACACCGTGAATCGCGCAATTTATTTATCAATGAAGCCAAGAAATTGTATCAAAAAGAATTCAAACGCTGGTTTAATTTGGTTTCAAAAGTCAATGGATTGTTGCATTTTTTCCGCATCAACGAATCGAAAATTCCAACCTTGTATGTCATGGGCGCCGAAGACCATCTTTTTCTACCTTCGATTTCGAAATTGGTAAAAGACCATAAAAATTCAATATTGCACGTGATTTCAGATTGTGGTCATGTAGTCAATGTCGATCAACCCAAAGAATTTAATGCAATTACGATCGCATTTTTGAAGAACGTCAAATAATCAATTTATTAATCTTCTATTTCAAATAAATCTTTTTTTGCAGACTTTTTCCCAAGTTCAGCGATTATTAAATAAATCGACAAACTTATTACTGAAGAGAAAAAGCACCACACTGAAAGCAAATAATGGTCATAAAATATGGCGGTGATGATGTATGAAATCAAAATCGTTGTGCCTAACAACCACATGTATTTGATTTTCGAAAAGAATGGCGGAATGATGGTTGCCAAAACGTATAAGATGATTCCAACTATCCTAAAAGATTTGGGATAATCTTGTAGATAAACGATGTGTTGTTCCACAATTTTAGCGCTTACATTGAAATTTACCAAGCAAAAAGCCAAACAAATTCCTACGACCAAACCACAAAAAACCAAAACCTTAGCCGAAAATTTTCTCGACAATTTTGGAGTCAAAAGCAGAATGGAAAAAGGCACCCAAATCGGCCAAAGGGTTTGCGCAAAAAACAGAAAGACGTAAGTAAAAAGTTTTTGAATTTGCTCATATTCAGGATTTGGCGAAGTAACCCAAATGAATCCTTCTGCTATTTGCTGCATCCCAAAAAGCAATGGAATGCTAGCAAAGAGCAAATGTGAAGGATCTTTTGTTTTGGTAATCGAAACTACACCAATAACGCTTAAGACAGCACCTGCTGTAAAACTTGCACTTGCTGAAAAACACATATTTTTTTTGATTAGAATTTTGAAATGCCTACAAATATTTTTTCATTTCTTGAAATTCTTCATAGCTAATTTCACCAGAAGCATAGCGACTTTTCAGAATTTCAAGCGGAGAAATTTTCTTGTTTCTTTGTCCAGGTAAATCATAAGGAACTACAAAAATCCAAATGAGCAAAATTCCCCATAAGAACCACCAACCAAGATGCATTCCTAAAAAATTGTAGTCGTAGTCGATCAACATTTGTTTTTGTTTAAATGTGAACGTAAAAACCAAGCCATTTTTTCGTGTGTTTCCATCAAACCAGTAATAAAATCACTCGTTCCGATGTCGTTTAATTCGTCTGCAAAAATGACGATGTGTTCGCGCAAATTGAAAATGATACTTTGGTGATCTTCCAGTAATTCTTTGATAAAACCTTGACTGTCATTTTTCTCACTCGTCTGCTCAGTCAATCTTGTCAAATCTAAATAAGATTTCAATGTTGCAGGAGCATAATGTCCAATTGTACGAATTCGCTCAGCCACAGCATCAATCAATTCATCTAATTGACCAAATTGAGTTTCAAAAAATTTATGTTTGTCATAAAAATCTGGACCTTCGACATTCCAATGGGCATTTTTTGTTTTGATGTATAAAACGGTTTCATCTGCCAAAATGATGGACAATTTATTGGTAATTTGCTGACGGTTATTATCCGTAATTCCGATTTCTATTTGCATGATTTTGTTTTGTTTAGGATAAATGATTTTAGATAAAAAATGATAAAGCTGAGTTATCCGAACGATCAATTCTTAAACTTCAATCAACAACACAAAGGTCCGAAATAGGTGATTGAAAGTTCTTACACAATATTGGAAATGAATTGTAGGATTTACGGATTTGTTTCGGCGTGAAGTGTCATTTGTCGAAATTTGGATTGTAAAATCTCACTTTATCAGAGAAGTATATTGCTGTGAATTCGATATTTCACTTTCGTGATAACAATTTAGACAATTTAAAAGTTATTCACTCAATATCAATGATCTAATAGAATTATTCTACCTTCGATGTGATTTTTTTGGCAAACAAACAACTATTTAACAAGCATTTCAGCGAAGTAAAATGTGATTGCATTGGTATTATTTGAAATTATATCTCAAACCTAAAAAAGCCCTTATTCCTTGATTTGGAGCATAAACATAATTGGGGTCAAATGTCAATGCATTTGGATTATTTGCCGTTGCAATTACCTGTCCATTATTTCCAAATTGAACATCTTTATCAAAAGGGTCATTTGCTCTCGCAATTATAAAAGGATTTCCTTTATTTGGTGTCCAATTCAATAGGTTCTTCACACCGCCATAAATTTGAAAGTTTTTTAACCCCGAATAAGTCAATTGAATATTTTGGATACTCCACCAAGGTGAATTTGGACTTCGAGGATCTAATTCTCCTAGCAAGGGCAAGCGCATTGGACTGTAAATATTACCTGTATAATCAAATGCTAATTTTACCTTTTTAATTTTATATGAAACTGCCCAAGTGCCAGTGAAATTTTCAGTTAAAATTTGTTGTTCTGTAATTCCATTTCTTGTTAAAGTATTTTCCATCAATGTCCCTCCTGCGATTAATTTTAAACCGTTGCTGAAAGCAACATCCATATTTAAAGTTAAACCTTTACTTTCAGCGTATCCTTTTAAATTATCATAAATGATTTTATTGGGATCGGTCTCGTAATCGGCCACAATTCGATTGTTAAAAAAGGTGTAAAATATAGCAGCATCAAATGAAATTAATGTTCTATTTTTTACAAAAATCTTTTTGATGTAATTCAGATTCACATTGTATGATTGCTCAGGATTTAATTCGTTTTTAATCTCTATAATCCTTGCCCCAGTTAAAGCAGCATGGTCCTCGGTAAATAAATTCACAACTCTAAAGCCAGTCCCAGCATTTAGGCGAAGAATATTATTATTGTTTAAAGTCCATTTGTAGGCAATCCTTGGTGTGTAAATATTTCCGTGAATGGAATTATAATCATACCTCAAACCCATTAAAACCTTGTGCTTGCTGCTTAATGTAATTTCATCTTGAACAAATAGTCCTGGTAGTAGAATATTTTGAGGTTGATTTTGTTGATTTACAGTATCAGCTGTTGCAGTAGCAGCAGTATTATCATCATAAAAAGTATAGCGCAAAGCAGCACCCAGAAGAAAATCATTTTTTCCAATCTTTTTGTCCCAAGTCAATTGAGAAAATGCAATATTTTGTTGCGCGTCATAAATTGTAGTACCATATCTGCTATCTTGATTGTGGTTATTGTATGAAAATGAAAACATTAACTTTTCTCTCATTGGTAATTGATAATTCCCTAAAATCTCCCAACGCTTGGTATAAATACTTTCTCCATAAATACTATCGCCGCCTCTAAATTGTTTTTCCCAACGCATGTCTCCGCCCCAACGATTTTCATACATGTATCTTGCAGCAATGCTAAAAATTCGGTTGTGATTTCTTTGGAAATTCCATTTTTGAAAAACAGAAATTCGATCTTGCAAAGTCATGTCCGTAAAGTTGTCATTATTATTATCAATTCTATTTTGAAAATTAAAATAATTTACCCCTGTAAGAACAGATGCTTTTTTTCCAGCGTTTAATTTTAAACCTAAATCGAGATTGTACTCTCCCCAAGTGGTGCCAAAAATATCTAGAGAGAGCAGTGGAGCGTTCTGCGGTTTTTTTGTGATAATATTTATTAATCCACCAACAGACTCACTTCCATATAATGACGAAGCAGGGCCTTTTACGATTTCAATGCGCTCAATCAATGAATTGGGAATTCCAGACAAACCATAGACAGTAGATAAACTGCTGACAATTGGCATACCATCTATCAGTACCATTGTGTAAGGACCTTCCAAACCATTTATATGTATATCACCAGTATTGCAGATATTGCAATTTAACTGCGGTCTAACTCCGTTTATATTTTGAAGTGCTTCAAAAATGTTTGACGTTGGATTTTTTTTAAAATAAAGGGGCGTGTATACTTCCACAGAAACTGGACATTCCATCCGACTCACTTCCTTTAATGTACCAGTGACTACAATCTCTTCAATGTTGTTTTGCGAACTAATTAATTCAAAATTGACAACCTTATTTTCTTCCTCATTAACCGTTACATTTTGTAGTTCAGTTTTAAAACCAAAATAGGATACACGAATTTTATAGCTTCCATTTGGTATTTTTTGTATGACAAATATTCCTAATGAATCTGCTGTTGCGCTAAAATTTGTTCCAACTAAATCAACTTTTGCATTTTCAATAGGCAAACCTTCAGAAGTAATTCTACCTGAAATAGTCGATGTTTGCGCCATTGAAAATTGAACTATCAATGCAAAAATGAAAGTTATTATAATTTTTCGCAATGAAGATTTTACTCTCAAAATACTACTTTTATCGGTAAAAGTAATAAAGTTAGTTTAATCTAACAAATAAAGTTTTACTTATTTACAATATTGATATTTAGATTCATTACGAGACAATTAGAAACTGAACTCAATCATTCAACAATTCTACCCCACTCAAATCTGCTTTGCCACTTCTCAAAAATTCATAAGTCAATCGATCTGCTTGGCAATCAATAAATTTGATTTTTTTCAAACTTCCACCTTTGAAGAATGTATTTTTCAGTATTGCATTCCGAAAAGTAACGCGTTTGAAATCACAATTTTCAAAATAACAATCTTCCACATTTCCGTGGAAATCGATATCGGCAATGTACATCGCGTTGAAGGTGGTTTGATTCAAAACGACATTATTCATTGGATTTTTTTGAATTCCACCGTACTTGAAAGTAGCGCCAGACAAATCTGTACTTGAAAAATCACAATCCATAATGAAACTACCAGAAAATGTTGTTTCCTTTAAAGTGCAATCGCTAAAATTCGTGTGGACAATATTTGAATTTTGGATTTGACTATGGTTAATTTCCGAATTAGAAAAATCACAACCGTCGATGTTATTGCTTTTCAAAAGCAAGCCATTCAACTCAGAACCAACAAATTTACACTTTTTCATATTGGAAGAACTGAATTTTTCTTGCAAATTTTTCAATCCAGAAAAATCGGCTTCCACCCAATTTCCGCTTGACATGTTCCAGCGCAGTTTATTTTTGGATTGCTTCGGTGCATCTGATTGAATTTCAACTTCAATTTTTGGAATTTTCTCTGTTGTTTCTTCGACAGTAGATTTAAAATCGTCCGAAAAATAATTCAAATCTACCCCCACCGTCTTCGCGAGTCTGATAAAAGTGATTAAATCGGGAATTGATTCGCCTCGCTCCCACTTTCCAACCGCTTGTGCGCTGATGAATAAACGTTCAGCCAATTGCGCTTGAGACAGATTGACTTTCTTTCTAGCTTCGGCAATTTTGTTGCCAATTGATTTGATTTCCATAATTACAATTTTTGAATTTCTATGCCGCAAAATTATTGCAGATGAAAACTATAGCTTTCAAAAACACCTATATCCATGGTTGTAATTTAGTTATTTTTAGTTGTATTTAACAACTAACAGTTGTTTTTATCTAAATTAGGGATAAACTATCCAAAAAGTTCATCAATCAACGTTTGAGCATCTTCCAATTTTTCCAAAGGAACCAATGCAATCGGATGACTATCACTTTCGATTGGAAATTGAACAATTGCCAAATCTAGTTCTTCCAAATAATCTTCAGCATCAAAGATTAATTCAAACATGCCATGTGCATCTTCTTCATCTTCATCTGAAAACAAATCTTTTCTAATTTTTCCTTTGGAAAGCAATTTTAGAGCATAATTTAATTCCTCTGAATCAGGCTTATAATCCAATTCGCACAAAAATTCCTTTTCTTCCAGCTTATCCAATAAATAGCACAAAACCAAATCTGGATTATCCGCATTGCTTATTCCTCGATTTGTAAAATGTGCTGCTTTGTGTTTATCAAAAAAAGATTGTAAATTATTTTCAGCTTCCATCATTTCCTTCGAAAGAAACGTGCTTAGTTCTTCATCATTTGTAATTAAAGAAAGAAGGTCGAAATATTTCTGGGCAGTTTTCATAATTATGTTAATTCTTTTGTATTCAAATTCAAACGCTAAATGTATCACTTTCTTAGTCATTCAGTATAAGAGTTTAAAAAAATAACTTTTAGGCAAACAAAATTTATTAGAAAGTGTTATTTTTACATCACAAATTTCTACAATGAAAAATATTTTATTTACAGGTTTCTTATTCCTTGGTTTTTCAGCTGCATATGCGCAAACGAAGACAATTCCAACTACTTCACTTGGCGCAGGGCTTTCATTTGCAGCTTCGATGGATCAATCAACTTCAACCATTACAATCACACTTCAAGGACCATCAGATCGATATCTTGCATGTGGTTTTGGTATGACAATGTCTGATGCTGATCCGTTTATCTATACCACGGGAAAAGCGGGTGTAAACGATCCTGTGGCTGTATATGATTACAGACTTACAAGCCAAAGTGCGGCAAATGTAACCAAAGACGCTGGACAGAATTGGACCACGGTGTCCAATACAACAAACGGTGCAACAAGAACGCTAGTTGTTTCAAGACCTTTAAACACTGGTGATGGAACGGACAAAATTTTAAATTTTTCAGACGCAAGTATTAATGTTATTTGGGCAAAAGCGTCAAGTGCATCTTTTGTACTAGCTTATCATGGTAATTCCAACAGAGGATTTACGAATTTAGTTTGGCAAACACCAGATTTGACAGCTCCTGCACTTACTGCTTCACCATTTGCTCCCACGGACAATCAAACTGGAGTTCAAGTAGGGACTAATCTTACAGCAACTTTCAATGAAAATATCGTTGCAGGTTCTGGATTGGTTGAATTGCGTTTGTTAGGAAGTGATGCTTTAGTTGAATCGTTCGATGTGACCACTGCCGCGGTAAGTATTTCAGGAGCAGGAATCACCTTGAATCCATCAAGCAACTTATTGTCTGCCACAGATTATTATGTTACAATTCCTAGTGGGGCTATCGAAGATGCTGCTGGAAATGCTTTTGCTGGATTTACAGACAATTCAACATGGAATTTTATAACTGCGGCTTCAACAAGCGGAATTGAAGAAAATGAGATTCCATATTTAATTCAAGTTGACAACAATCAAATTTTGAGAATTCAAAGTACTTCTGGATTAAATTTTGACTTAAACATTTACAGTCTAAATGGGCAGTTATTGATTTCAAAAACAAATCAACTTGGAGAAATTAATGTAGAACTTTCTACCATTAAAGATGCTGTTTTGATGCTTCAATTGAGAAATTCCAACGGAACAATTAGTACCAAGAAAATAAACATCCGTTAATGCGTCTTTTATTCTTTTTAATTTTTATAAGTTCAATTTCCTGGTCTCAAGATATTTTTGATGTTTGTAGATCAGGAAATTTAGAAAGATTGAAGGAACTTCACGCAATCAATCCTGACACAGTAAATTCAGTGAATGAAAATGGATTTTCTCCTTTAATTATTGCCACTTACAGAAATCAACTAAAAGTTGTAGATTTTCTATTAAAAAACAATGCCAAGGTAAATTTTGATTCCCCAGAAGGAACAGCTTTGCTTGGTGCTTGTTACAAAGGAAATTTTGACATTGTAGAATTGCTAATCGAAAACAAAGCCAACGTCAATGTTCTTGGAGGAAACAATATTACACCTTTGATATTTGCTGTGCAATCTAAAAACAAAAAACTAGTAAAGCTTTTGGTTCAAAATGGTGCAGATCAAACAATCAAAGACAGTGCGGGAAGAACTGCTAAAGAATATGCTTTACTTCTAGAATTAAAAGATATTGCTGAATTATTAAAATAAAACCTACAAATTAGTACTTTCATTTTTAAGTTTTTATACTTCATCTCATTGTCAAAAAAAGATCTCACGTTACTTATCATTTAAGCCAATTCCAAAACCGAACATGGCTGCTGTGATTCCCAAATGTGAAAACAAAACGATTTTTTGCCACAAAGGTCTTTCATTCCAGGTGACAGTTGTGTCGAATGGATCGAATGCCAAACCAATTCCAAATGAACTGGCAGCTTCCAAAAAATTGCGGTTGAAAATGGCTTGATAAGTTCCCAAGCAAAGAAATGCAATGTAAATAAATTTATTGAATTTTGAATTCATAGCTCAAAGTTTAAAGATTTAATTTTCAAACAATTTTGCGGTCAAAAATCTAATTTCATAACATCAACACCAATCGAGAATCCATAGATTTTTCCTAGGTCTGTTTTATAAATTCGTATTTTATTGCAAGCGGTCCCCAAATTGATTTTGGTCCACGTTAAACCTCCATCCTTGGTTTCAAAACCTGAAGACATGGTACCAACAAAGCCATGATTATCATCTATAAAACCAATTCCAAATTCTCGGGCAGTTGCGTCTTCAACCAAATTGATTTCTTTCCAAGTTTTGCCGCCATCGACGGTTTTCGCAATGCGTTGTTGCCCAACTTTAGCGTCTGGATTGTAGGACTGAATTGTCGCATAACCAACCATTCTAGAGGGAAAAGATACTTTCCAAGTCGTTTCAAATGGGCGTTTGGATTGATATACTTTTTTCCAAGATTTTCCGCCATTTTTGGTTTTCAAAATCAATGCATTTGATTGACTGACATCAGCTGAACTCGCGCTACATGCAATTCCATTTTTAGTGTCAAACATTTTGATATCAAACAACATTTCACCTTTTTTGACTGGCGCAGATTCCCATGTTTTTCCACTATCATGCGAAACCAAGATGTTTGCTGGTGAACCAACGCGACCAACTGCATAAATGTGGTAGTTAAAATCTATTTTTCCATGATTGATAAATTGTTCTTTCACAACATCTATCGCACAAAGTCCTTTTACATAAGGTCCACTGTATGAAATTGGTGTCCAAGTTTTGCCGCCATCAACTGTTCCATATAAGGGAATAGTATCGGTTACGTTTGGAAAATAATCTGTTCCTACCGTTCCAACAAATCCTCTCAAACTATCAATAAAAGCCACACAACGAAAAAATGTTCCTTGTTTTTCGAATTGTTTTTCCCAATTAGAACCGCCATCTTTGGTATGGTAAATATTTCCAAATCCATTGATGTACCAACCCTCACGTTCATTGATGAAAGTGATATCATCTTGTTTTCCCGGATATTTGACTGTATTTAATTTTCTCCAACCTTTTTCTATTACTGGAATTGTATCCTTCTTTTTTAAAATTTCTTTGCTCCAATCTACCGCCGACTTGCCTACTTCTGGATTGTATTCATCGAAAAGTTGCAGGTATTTTCCCTCTGAAAATTTATCGTATGCTTGCTGCATTGTTCCTGATTTGGCGAAATAATGGTCTGTCTCGGGGAAAGTTTTCAAAGTCGCATTTCCAGGATGAAAAAAGTTTACCGTATTTACAATTTGTTGGTGATCGGCTTTTGAGAATGCTTGAAAATCTGATTCTCCGAATTGTACCAAAACTTTTGCAGTGGTATTTTTCCAATTTTGCAAATGAGGAAAGTCTTGAATTTGTCGCCAATATTCTGCATTTCGATCATAGATTTTTCCTTTGCCGTCGTACATCCAAGCATTTCGCAAAACGCTATCTGCCTTGGGATCTTTGGCTATATCTTCTAATTTTTCTTTCTTCACGAAATAGCGGTAATTTAAATCATACTGCGCAACTACGGATTGCTCCACTTCAATCGGATTCATTCCTTCCAAAGCATTTTGAACGCGATACATTTCAATTTGATATTCGAACCAAGATTTGGCAGTAGTTCCGTAAACAACAACTCCAGCAACCTTGTTTTTTGAACTGATTGCAGGTGCAATAATTCCGCCCATCGAATGCCCAACAATGATAATTTGATTGGTATCAACATAAGAAAGTGATTTCAATTTTTTCAATCCAACTTCAAAGTTTTCAATTTCGTCTAATAAATCACATGATTCGCACGGAGGTGTGTTTTTACTGTCGCCCAAACCGCTTTTTTCGATTCGCAAAGTCACAAAACCGGCATCGACATAGGCATCAATAATTCGTTTGTAAGGATGATTATCTGGCAATTCATCGATAGAACTGCATGTATATCCAGGAATAAACAACATTGCAGGCATTTTTTCCTTTTGAAAAGGTTTGTTGATTATAACCCGTAACTGTCCGCTTTTGTATGCTGCTTCATCATAAATTACTTCAGCGTTGTCATCAGTTTCTAATGGACGACCAGCAACTTTTGAGGTTAAAAGCAATTGTTTTTTGTCCCTAATAATCGTTACTTGAATTGATTCATTCGTTTTGAACCTTGTGAATTGTTGTACAAAATCATCTGAAGATTTCAAAGTACTATTACCAATTTTGGTAACAATATCACCTGGTAGGAGTTTTAGTTCAAGACTCGTACCGCCAACAATACGAACAATTTTACACCCCGTAACTTGTTGTTCCGTAACAAATTCAAATTGTGCACCAAACCAAGGTTTTCTCTCTAATTGTGCAATTGCTGCAATAGAAAATATGAGAAGAAATAGCAATAATGTTAACTTTTGAATCATGCTTTCAAGTATTTATTTAAAGCAAAGTAAAATCTTTGAAATAAATAAAACTTGTCAAAAATTGCTATTTATTCAATTTACTTGGCGCAATGCCAAATTGTTGTTTGAAACCTTTCGAAAAAGCGGCCACATCTGAAAAACCATAAATAGCGTAAACTTCACTAACAGTTTTTCCTGAAATCAGGTCTTTTTTTGCCAATTCAAGTAGCTTTCTTTTGAGGTATTGATAGGGAGAAATTCCGAAGGTATTTTTAAATAATCGAATGAAATGGTATTTAGACAAACCAGCCTGCAAGCAAATTTGATCTAAAGAAAGTTCTTCCAAAAGATTTTCATCGATAAAATTTTTGGCACTGAGCAAAGCGCGAAAAATCTCCTCATTGGTAGATACTTTCTTGAAATCCATTTTACTTAAGTGTTCAAAAATAAACCTTTGATCAGTCACAATTGATTCAGCAAGACTGTAAAACAATTCATTTCGTTGCAAATCATTTCGGATTGTACTGTTTTGAATTTTTCGATTAATTTCCTGCAATGTGTATCCTAAAGTGGTATTTTTAACATTGTATCGATTGACAAAAAATTGATCTGAAAGCAAAAACTCTTTTAAATCCGTTCCAGACAAATCGTGAAATTCAGAAACTTCAGATATAATTTGAGATGAAATATCGATACAAAGTCCATGAACGGCTTCTTCTTGGTCAATTTTGACGATAGAAGATGTGAAATCGTTTCCAATAATGTATTCACCTTCTTTTACAATGAATTTCTTGCCGTTTGCATGGTAAATTTCAGAACCCGAAGCAACATATTTTACACCAAGTCCAGTGAATTGAATTTCAGCCTCGATGTTTTTTATTTGAGAATAGCGAATCGAATTTTTGTCTTCGTCGAAATAAATTGTTTTATTCATTTAGGATGTATTTCAAATACTTAAACTTTTATTCTTCAAGAATTTGACTAAAATACAAAATTCCCAAAAATATTCATTTATTCTTCTCTCAAAATCTTCTCCATCTTCCGACCTTTGGCCAATTCATCAACCAATTTATCTAAATACCGAACCTGTTGTGTCAATGGATTTTCAATTTCTTCAACTCTGTAACCGCAAATAACACCGGTAATTAATTTCGCATTTGGATTGATTTTCGCTTCTTGGAAAAAAGTTTCAAAAGTTACTTTTCGCTCAATCATTTCTTGAATGGATGAAACGTTAAATCCCGTCAGCCACGAAATAATTTGATCCAACTCTTCTTTCGTTTTGCCTTTTCTTTTGACTTTCGCCAAATAAAGTGGATATACAGATCCGAAAATCATTTTGGCGAAACGTTCGTCGTGATTGCTGTTGTTACTCATTATATTAAAAAGCTTTTGAATGAGCTAATTTAGTAAAATCTGTCTATTAAATAAACTTCAATTTGTCATTTTACTCTATTTTCTTTTTCGTCAATTCAACAATTTTTCGATACAATAAATGTTCATCAATCGGCTTAGAAATATACCCATTCATTCCTATTTTCTGACATTTTACTTCATCAATGGTGGTAACATCTGCTGTCAATGCAATAATTGGAATCTTCGATTTCAACGTTTTTCGAATAAATTCTGTGGCTTCAAAACCATTCATTACAGGCATTTGTAAATCCATCAAAACGAGATCATAATCGTTATTTTGGATTGCTTCAATCGCTAATTTTCCGTTGCCGACAATTTCATGTTCAAAACCAAAATCATCCAAAATAATTCTGATTAATAATTGATTTAATGCCACGTCTTCAGCCACCAATATGCGCAATTTTACAATTTCAAAATCTTGCTTTGGGATTTCAATTTTGTCTTCAGATTGGATGTCTTTTTTTGCAAAAGGAAGGACAAAGCTAAATGTTGAACCAACATTAATTTTACTTTTCACAGAAATACTTCCACCTTGATTTTCAATCAATTGTTTTACAATCGCCAATCCCAAACCGGTTCCACCATAAGAATTTGCAGTACCGATTTCAGCCTGTTCAAAGAGATTAAAAATAGAATTTATTTTACCTGATTCAATGCCGATTCCTGAATCTGAAATGCTGAATTGAATGTTTAAATTGTCATCCGTTTCATTTAAAAGCGTGACTTTTAATTTGATTCTTCCTACATTGGTAAATTTCACCGCATTGCCAACTAAATTTAAAATGATTTGATTCAATCGCACGGAATCACCCACAATTTTCGCTGGAATTTTGGTGTCAAATTCTGTTAAAAGCTTCAAATTCTTTTCTTTAATTTTAAAATCAAAGGAAAAAAGAATTGATTTTATCGAACTGCGAATTTCAAATGGTTGCAAGTCAAATTTCATTCTGCCCGCATTCACTTTCGCCAAATCAAGGATATCATTGATTAATAAGTTTAAAGAATGTCCACTTGTTTTGATTGCTTCTAAAAACTCCTTCTGAGATTCATCTAAATCCGTTTTCAATAAGACATTTGCGAATCCTAAAATGGAATTCAAAGGCGTTCTTATTTCATGGCTCATATTTGATAAAAACTGCTGCTTGAATTTTACCGCATTTTCAGCAAATTCCTTGGCTTGCAAAAGTTCTTTTTCATTTTCTTCCATCTTCAATCTCGCCAAAACTTGCTCGGTAACATCTGAAGCAAAAGCGATTACGCCAGAAACTTTTCCATCTTCTTCTTTGTATGGCTGATAAACAAAATTGAAATACAATGTTTCAATTTGACCATTTTCACGCTTAAAATGCGCGGGTTGTTCATTTCCAAAATGGGTCGTATTGTTTTTATAAACATCCAACAACAAATTATAAAACGGTTGATCTTTCATTTCTGGAAGTATCTCCAAAAATGGTTTTCCCAATGATTCTTTGCCAACATGCCAAATTTTGAAAAGTGGATCATTGGCTAATTCTAAAATGAGTTTATCGCCTTTTAAAATTAAAATGGGGTAAATTGTTTGTTCTACCAAATTGCGAAATCTTTGTTCACTTTGTTCGATTTTTTTCAAGGCAATCGTCTGTTCAGAAACATCGGAAATAGCCAATAAAATCAACTCCTCATGATTCATTTTTTGAACGATTCTCCGCGCATTGAGCAACATCGTTTTCTTGCCAATCAGTGGAAAAGTATTCGTAATTTCAAAATCATGGAAATGTTTGTTTCCTGGTAAAATATCCTCCAATAATTTTCTCAAACGTTCAATATCCCATTGTTTATTTCCCAACTCATACAAAAGTAAGCCTTCAGTATTTTCTTTCTTGACATTGAACACTTTATAAAATGTCTTGTTTGCAGATTTGACACGAAGATTTTTGTCTAAAACAATCATTGATTCATGAATCGTTGCAAAAACGGCTTCAGAATATTCGTACGCTTCAAAAAGCAAATCATTGCGCGTTTGCAATTCCTGATTGGTTGTGGTCAATTCCTCATTGGCAGATTCAATTTCTTCTTTTGAAGTTTCCAATTCTTCGTTCACACTTTGTAACTCTTCGTTACTTGAAACCACTTCTTCATTGGCACTTTGAAGCTCTTCAGTAAACTCTTCTTGTTCTTGTGCAAACATCAAAGTATCCGCATGCGCAGCAGCCAATTCTTGTTCCAATTTTAGGATTCTTCGATCTTTCGCTAGAGAAAAATCTCTTTCACCCTTTTCATTATTTGAAAATACTGCAATCTGCTCGTGTTCGCTAAACAATACCAAAATCAGGGGTTCTTCAAACTCAATTTCCAATGGAACAATTTCCAAACTGATGATTTTAACTTCCCCATTTATTTTCAATTCAATGCCAGTTTTTCGAACACGAATATTTGATTTGATGACTTTTGAAATAGAATTGCGCAATTCAAATGCAATTTCTGGTCGAGCCATTTTTAAAATATTGAACGTCGCTTTGCCTTTCGGATGCGTTAAAAATAAATCCGTAATTCCCCGAAATTGAATGATTTCCATCTGGTGATTGATGACCACGCTGGCTGGCATAAATTCTGAAACCAACACGGTATCAATTGCATGATCTAATCCACTGAAACCAACTGAAATATTTTGGTTCAATTTATTCTTATTTGAAACTGAATTGGGTTTATCTGCAAAATTTTGTTGCGCATATCGAGGTAAAAGAACGGGCAAAGTTCTCGTTCCAGCATTTACTTTCCTTGAAAATATTTTATATTTCTTATTAAACCCTATAAAAAGATTGGGCGAATGACTGATATTCTCTGATTTTCCGAGCATCAAATATCCATCATCGTTTAGCGCGTAATGAAAGGTTGTCACTGCTTTTTTCTGTGCGGTGATATCGAAATAGATGAACAAATTACAACAGCTAATGAAATCCAATCTTGAAAAAGGTGGATCTCGCAAAATATTGTGTTGTGCAAAAACGCACATGTCCCGAACTGCTTTGTTTACACGAAAACCACCTTCCGTTTTGGTGAAAAATCTTTGAATTCGTTTGGGAGAAACCGTCTCCAATTCTTGCTGTGCATAAATTCCAATCCTCGCTTTCGCAATCGCATGATCACTTAGATCTGTTGCGAAAATTTGTACTGGAATATTGGTGATTTTGCTTTCTTGTATTTCAAGCAACATGATGGCCAGTGAATACGCTTCTTCTCCTGTTGCACAAGCTGGAACCCACAATCTCAAATAATCTCCATTTTTTTTGCGCTGAAGCAATTTTGGAAATAGTGTTTCTCTTAAATATTCATGTGTTTCTGTATCTCTGAAAAAACTGGTAACATTTATCAACAAATCTTGATACAGAATATCGATTTCTTCTTTATTTTCTGTAAGCAATTTAGCGTATTCTTTAAGCAATGAAATTTTATACAAAAACATCCTTCTAATGATACGCCTTTTGATGGTATTCATTTTATAGACGCTGAAGTCAACACCCGTTGAAATATGCAATTGATTCAGAATATTTATTAATTCAGGGTCATTGTTTTCTATCAAATCTTCATCGCCATTTTTTACACCTCTATTGTTTCCTAGAGGTTGTTTGCTTAGTCTGGCTAATTCTAATGCCATGTCCTTTGGAGACAAAATAAAATCAACAGTTCCAGCAGCAATCGCAGAATGTGGCATGCTTGTAAATTTTGCAGAATCGTCTTGCGCAAAAGTCAATCCTCCAAATTCTTTGATGGCTTTCATTCCTTCCGTGCCGTCACTTGCGCTGCCGCTCAAAATAATTCCGATTACGCGTTCTTTTTGCGCTTCTGCCAAGGATGAAAACAAAATATCGATTGAAATGGCCGCACTACTTTCTGAACGAGGAATCAATTTGATGTGCCCATCTGTAACTTCAATGCCTTTGTTATAAGGAATTACAAATACATTATTCGGATTGATTTTGTCCATGTCGTCAATTTCTTGGACAACCATTTTTGTTTTTTTAGACAAAATTTCGGTCAACAAACTTTTATGATCTGGACTGAGATGTTGCACATAAATAAATGCCATTCCAGTATCTGCGGGAAGAAATTTCAAAAATTCTATCATGGCTTCTAAACCTCCTGCGGAAGCGCCGATTGCAACTACTGGAAATGTGCCTTCTTTCTTGTCGAATTTTTCAGGTGATTTTTTGCTAGTTGATGCTGCTTTCATACTAAAAAAGTAAGTTAAAATTACCTGGAGTTCCTTGCTAAGGTAGCGATGTAATTTCGAAATACTTGTTTAATAATCAATTAATTTCAAAAGAAAATTTATCGTTGAACTTATTTAAAAAATCTAAAAATTAAAAAACTATTTTTTTAATTTTTAATGCATATCGTAAACTATACCAGTAGAACATAATTAGATTACGTCCACCAACACGAACTTTGTACAAAATTAGTAATATGAAGTTAGTAGAATTTTTCAATAATTATCCGAATGAAGCTGAATGTAAATCTAAATTC
>CANHQP010000054.1 GCA_947462925.1 Flavobacteriia bacterium
AAATCAGCTGTCCGAAAACCGATTGTCCAAAAAAGTGAGTACTTTTATTCATGTAATTATTGTTTCGCAAAAACTAAATTACAATAAAGCGGGAAATCCATCATGGAAATCCCGCTTTTAAAAAAGTTTTATCGGACAGTAGTGATTTAAAATATCAAAACAAAAAAAAACACCCGCCAAATAATTGACGGGTGTAATGCTATACAGAGTAAATTCTTTGCTTACTTTTTCACAGCTTTTACAACAGCTGCGAAAGCTTCTGGGTGATTCATTGCTAAATCAGCTAAAACCTTACGGTTCAACTCCATTCCACTTTTGTGGAAAGCGCCCATAAACTGAGAATAGCTCATTCCATGTTGACGAGCACCAGCGTTAATACGCGTGATCCACAACGAACGGAAGTTTCTTTTCTTTTGTTTACGACCTTCATAGGCGTAAAGCAATCCTTTTTCGACAGCGTTTTTAGCAACTGTCCATACATTTTTTCTTCTTCCAAAGTAACCTTTGGCAAGCTTCATAAAGTTCTTTCTGCGAGCTCTTGAAGCAACATGATTTACCGATCTTGGCATAATTTTTTGTTTTTTTAATAAAGAGTGCTCCACTTTTACAGGAGGCTTGTGTACTCATTTACCGGGTTAAACTACTGAACCTGGCACAAAGTTCTTAAGACTTGAAAGTCTTACTTCATGCACAATTGCAATTTGATATTAGACTCATCAGCACTGTGAACCAATCCTGCATGTGTCAAATTTCTCTTTTGCTTTTTTGTTTTTTTCGTAAGAATGTGGCTTTTAAAAGCGTGTTTTCTTTTGATTTTACCGCTTCCAGTGATTGTGAATCTCTTCTTTGCACTGGATTTAGTTTTCATTTTTGGCATCTCTCTTCGTTTTTAAAGTGTTACCTCTATATAGCATCTTTCAATTGGCAAAACCAATCAATTATTTTCCTTTTTTAGGATTAATCATGATGATCATTCGTTTTCCTTCCAATTTAGGCATTGATTCCAATACACCTAAATCGCCTAATTCTTGTACGAATTTCAACAACAAAATTTCTCCTCTGTCTTTAAACACAATCGTTCTTCCTCTAAAGAAAACATAAGCTTTCACTTTACTTCCTTCTTCCAAGAACTTCTTAGCATGCGCCAATTTGAAGTTAAAGTCATGTTCGTCTGTATTTGGTCCAAAACGGATTTCTTTGATGACGATTTTACTTTGCTTCGCTTTTAGCTCTTTTTGCTTTCTTTTTTGGTTGTATAAGAATTTACGGTAATCCAAAATTTTACAAACCGGCGGAACTGCATTTGGCGAAATTTCTACCAAATCCATTTCTTGCTCTTCAGCCATGCGAATTGCATCTGCCGTTGATAAAACTTGTGGTTCCTCACCTTCAATAACTAAACGTACTTCTCTTGCAGTAATTTTGTTATTAATTCGATGTTGCTCAGTCTCTTGACGTGGCGTAAATCTTTTTCTTGGTTCTTTTCTCATTCAATTAATTAAGCATTTGTTGCTAATTCATTTTGGATAGCTTCTTCGACAATTTTAGTAAAAGCATCAGCACTCATCGATCCCAAGTCGCCTTGAAGTCTTTGACGCACAGATACCAACTCCGTTTCTGCTTCTTTTTCCCCAATTATCAACATAAATGGGATTTTTTTCAATTCAGCATCGCGAATTTTTTTACCTATTTTCTCGTTTCTATCGTCAACGAATCCGCGAATATCGGAATTATTTAGCAATTCTGAAACTTTTTCTGCATACTCGTTGAATTTATCACTGATTGGCAAAATCGCAACTTGCTCTGTAGCCAACCAAAGTGGGAAATCTCCCGCGCAATGTTCCAACAAAACTGCAACGAATCTTTCCATCGAACCAAAAGGCGCTCGGTGAATCATTACTGGTCTGTGTTTCTGATTGTCACTTCCTGTATATTCTAATTCAAATCGTTCTGGTAAATTGTAATCTACTTGAATTGTTCCCAACTGCCATTCTCTTCCAAGTGCATCTTGCACCATGAAATCCAATTTCGGTCCGTAGAAAGCTGCTTCTCCATACTCTACAATCGTTGGCAATCCTTTTTCAGCTGCTGCTTCAATGATTGCACTTTCCGCTTTTTCCCAATTTTCATCACTTCCAATGTATTTCGAAGGATTATTTGGGTCTCTCAAAGAAATTTGCGCTTTGAAATTGTCGAAATGCAATGTTTTGAAGATGTATAATACCAAGTCAATCACCTTCTTGAACTCGTCTTTCACTTGCTCTTGCATGCAAAAAATGTGTGCATCATCTTGCGTAAATCCACGCACACGAGTCAAACCGTGTAATTCACCACTTTGCTCATATCTGTAAACTGTTCCAAACTCCGCAAAACGCGCAGGCAAATCTTTGTAAGATCTTGGTTTTGATTTAAAAATCTCACAGTGATGAGGACAGTTCATCGGTTTCAACAAAAATTCCTCATTTGCATCAGGTGTTTTGATTGGTTGAAAAGAATCCGCTCCGTATTTTTCGTAGTGACCAGAAGTGACGTACAATTCTTTACTTCCGATATGCGGCGTAATAACTTGCTCGTATCCTGATCTTTTTTGTGCTTTTTTCAAGAAATTTTCCAAACGTTCACGCAATGCAGCGCCTTTTGGCAACCACAATGGCAAACCTTGTCCAACGCGTTGAGAGAAAGTGAATAATTCCAGTTCTTTACCTAATTTACGGTGATCACGTCTTTTCGCTTCTTCTAATTTTTCCAAATGTTCGGTCAAATCAGCAGCTTTCGGGAAAGTGATTCCGTAAATACGCGTCAATTGTTTGTTTTTCTCATCACCTCTCCAATACGCACCTGCAATCGACAACAATTTGATCGCTTTGATTGGCGAAGTGTTTGGAATGTGCGGTCCACGACACAAGTCTGTAAAATTTCCTTGTGTGTAGAAAGTGATTTGACCATCTTCCAAGTTTTCAATCAATTCCAACTTGTAAGGATCTTGTTTTTCCGTAAAATAAGCCAATGCGTCAGCTTTAGAAACTTCTTTTCTTTCGAAAGTCAATTTTTCTTTCGCCAATTCACGCATTTTTTGCTCGATTTTCTCCAAATCTTTTTCAACGATTGTGTAGTCCAAGAAATCAATATCGTAGTAAAAACCTTGCGCAATTGGAGGTCCAATCGCCAATTTCACACCTGGATACAAAAATTCAATTGCTTCAGCCATCAAGTGCGCAGAAGAGTGCCACATGGTTGATTTACCTTCAGCATCATTCCACGTCAGTAAACTCAAGGTGCAATCGCCAGGAAGCGTTCGGGTAGCATCAACTACCTCGTTATTCACTTTTGCAGCAAGAACATTTCTCGCCAATCCTTCAGAAATACTTAGGGCAACATCCATTGCGGATACGCCATTTTCATATTCCCTAGCCGATCCATCCGGAAGAGTTACTTTAATCATTTTTTAAAAATTTGAAATGCAAAGATAATTCTTTAATTACGAAATCAGAAGAATTTATTGCGAAAACCTCATGGATTCCTTCGAAGTCAAAAAATCTCGCTGAAAAGGGTCAAAAAATTAGATTTCTTTCAGTTACTGAGGAATTGGTTTTGACTTGAAATCAGTATAGATACTTTCCAAAATCAAGCGATCATCACGCACCCAATCGCCTGAACTAGCGCCGTTGTAAACACTTTTTTCAAGGTATTTATCGTAAATTTGGTAAGCCCGAAAGCATTGATCATCGTTTAGAAAAGTGGATTTTCATTATTCAGAAATATCTCGGTAAATGTGAATTCCAATACCACCATTCAAGATTTTCACAGGTCCCAAAGTAAAAGTAAAAGAAATTGTTCCTTCTTTTCGCTCTTCTGAAGATTTCAAAATGTAAGCCACATGCTTGATGTAGTTCGCCATTCGTTCTTTCAATTCCTCTTCTGATTCAGTATGTTTCGCTTTGATTCTCCATTTGTTATTTGCCAAATAGAATTGATCTTCTTTGAAATTCTTCAAAGGTTTTCCGATTCTTACAAATGTCAATTTTTCGTCGGTTTGTTCGTTTACTAATTCAATTACTAAATGTTTGTTTTCAAATTTTGAGCTGTAGGAAAATGCTGTTTTGTTAGTGTTTCCATCTAGTGTTATTGTTTTTGAATCAATATCTAATGTCCATTTTCCGAAATCATAATCACCGTTTCCGCGAATATCAGTGAATTTGGAATCTGCAAAAAACGACAAGCTGTAACCTCTGCGCACCAATTCGTTGCTTTCTGCTGCAATAATCATTTCGTCGTCAGATTTTGATTCTACTTTTCTTCCAACCATACTGCGTAAAAGCCAAGTTCCTTGAATACTTTCTTGATTGATTTTCGCACTGTCTGGCGTTTGGTCACAACTTGAAAATTGGAACAAAAGCAATAATGCAATAAAACTTATAACGTGAATATTTGAAAAACGATTATTTCGTAACATGTAGTGATATTTAGTTAAACAAAATTAGAACTATTTCGTCAAGATCAACGATTTATTTGGTTGAATCCATGTTGAATAATAATATCACAAATTCATCGTACCTTTGCGCAAAGCAAACCAGTCTATCGCTGTTCTGATTTTATATTGGAAGAGAGGAAAGTCCGGGCAGTGTAGAGCATCGTGCTTCCTAACGGGAAGGTCTCATTTCTTCAAGGATTTGGGAACAGAAAGTGCCACAGAAAGGAAAACTACTTTCGATTTATCGAGAGAAAAGGTGAAAAGGTGAGGTAAGAGCTCACCGCTCAGGTGGCAACATCGGAGGCAAGGTAAACCTCACGAACTGAAAGACCATGTAAACTGGGGATGTTGGTTGAAAGACTGATGAAAGGGCTGCTCGTCCAACTCAGAGGGTGGGTCGATGGATTCCGAGAGTGATTTCGGAACTAGATAAATGATAGATATGCTGTTTACAGCAGATACAGAACCCGGCTTATGGTTTGCTTTTTTTTCTTTGTCAATTAACTTAACTCAGGCAGCGTCTTTAAGAAAATTGATCAAAACTTCTGGGATACTACCGTCAGGCCTGATTTTCTTTAAAAGTATGATTTTTTGCCGATTTCCATCTATATTGAAAGATAAGCTTGTCCAAGTAAAACGCATAAATTTTCTGGTTTTCACATCTTTGATGCTTTTCATTGAAGTGACCTTGCAAGGATAATTAAATTGATTAACCATCATATGTTCACCTTTTATACTAATATCAGAAACCCGTTTAAGAAAACTTAAAAAAGGAATAAACAGCAAAGCTATCGCTCCAAAAATAAAGGAAATTTTCCATGTTAGACCATGTAAAATTAGATAAGTAAGTACTGATCCAAAGCTTATAATTAAGTATGTGATTAGTATTTTTTGTGTAGTCTGTTTGCGTTTCCCTGAAGTGATATGAATTCTTTCTTGATTATTTAATTTTTTAAGAATGATTTCTTTAGACTTCGGGTTAATTGCGTTTTCCTCAATCATAAAAACAAATATATTAAATCATCATTAGTTAACAAAATTTTAATACGGATACTTATTCACAAGTGAATGAAGAAAAACCCATCATAAAGGAGCTAATTTGATTTACGAAGTACTGATATAATTGGATTTCCCAATTTATTTTTTTTGGTTGAAAACTTTTAAAAAATGTAAATCCCTTGTTCATTTTAATTATTTGAATTTATTTGATTAATTTTGTCCCCTTAATAATCTTAAAAAGAATCAAAGCATGTCATATTTATTTACATCAGAATCTGTTTCTGAAGGACATCCAGATAAAGTAGCGGATCAAATTTCTGATGCGCTGATTGACAATTTCATGGCTTATGATCCACAATCAAAAGTGGCTTGTGAGACATTGGTTACAACTGGTCAAGTTGTTTTAGCTGGTGAAGTGAAAACAAATACATATTTAGATGTACAATCAATTACACGTGAAGTAATTCGTAAAATTGGTTACACGAAAGCTGAATACATGTTTGAAGCAAATTCTTGTGGTGTACTTTCTGCAATTCACGATCAATCTGAAGACATTAACCAAGGTGTTGACCGCTCAAATCCTGAAGATCAAGGTGCCGGTGACCAAGGGATGATGTTTGGTTATGCAACCAAAGAAACTGATAATTACATGCCTTTGGCGTTGGATTTGGCACACAAAATTTTGCAAGAACTTTCTTACATCAGAAATAATGAGCCAGAATTAATCGGTTATTTACGTCCAGATGCTAAATCTCAAGTAACAATCGAATATTCTGATGACAATGTGCCACAAAGAATTGATTCTATCGTAGTTTCAACACAACACGATGATTTCGCTTCTGAGCCTGAAATGTTAGCAAAAATCAAAGCTGATATCATTAATATTGTTATTCCTCGTGTGAAAGCGAAATTGAAAGCTGAATTGCAAGGTTTGTTTACAGACGAAATTATTTACCACATAAATCCAACTGGAAAATTTGTAATCGGTGGTCCTCACGGAGACACAGGTTTGACAGGTCGTAAAATCATCGTTGACACTTATGGTGGAAAAGGTGCTCACGGTGGTGGTGCATTCTCTGGAAAAGATCCAAGTAAAGTGGACCGTTCTGCAGCATATGCAACACGTCACATTGCTAAAAACTTAGTTGCTGCAGGATTGTGCGACGAAGTTTTGGTTCAAGTTTCTTATGCGATTGGTGTTGCTAAACCATGTGGTTTGTATATCAATACTTACGGTACTTCGAAAGTGAACATGACAGATGGAGAAATCGCTAAAATCGTTGAAGGAATTTTTGATTTGCGTCCTTATTTCATCGAAAAAAGATTGAAATTAAGAAACCCAATTTATTCTGAAACTGCGGCTTATGGTCACATGGGAAGAAAAAATGAAGTGGTAACGAAAGTTTTCAACGCTGGAAAATCGAATGAATTGAAAGTAGAAGTTGAATTGTTTACTTGGGAAAAATTAGATTATGTTGACCAAGTGAAAACTGCTTTCGGAATTTAAGAAAATAGCAATTATAATATATTGAAAAGGGTCGCAAATTTTGCGACCCTTTTTCGTTTTCATAAGATTTTGAATTAATTAAAAAACAATTTTGATCTCCAATCAAATGCTTCATTTTCGTTAATCAAATTTAATTTCAACAAGTACTTCACAGTCTTTTCAAAAGCCAAAGGATATTCGATTCCGTCGTAATTCCAATCTGTTTCAATCAACCAATTGGCTACTTGACCTGAACGCAAATTGTATCTCCAACTGATGATTTCAACGGTGTTTTCATCTTTCTTAATTTCTCGCGCACGTTGATTGACAACTGTACACATTTTATCCAGTAAATCCTTGTGCTTTGCATAGGCTTTGTTACTTACAGCAACTACAAAACAAGGCCAAGGTGTAACCACTTCATCAATATACCTGCACTTTCCTTGTTCACAGTAAGGGAAAGTAGTGTATTTTTCCCACAAAAAAGCTTGTGCTTCATTGTTTTCTAGTGCCCAAAGGCCTCCATAAACATCGCCAATCACGTTGAATTTCAAATCAGAGATATTCCAACCCTCTTGATCTGCTTTCACATAAGCCATTAATTGAGAACCAGAACCTTCACGTGAAATAGCAAAAGTTTGTGCCTCCAATTGATCCACTGTTTTGATGTCAGATTTATATGGAACATGAATTCCCCAATGCAGCGGAGAAGTGACATAAACTTGCAGAATTTTAGCGTCTAACCCTTGGAGTACAGCTTTGGTGATTCCCTCAGTAAGCAGGACTGCAACATCAATTGACCCAGTTTCTAAACCACGAATCATTTGACCTGTTCCTCCACTCATGTCACTCCAATGCAAATCGAGTCCAATATCTTTTAATTTGCCTTCTTCAATTGCTAATCTCCATGGAAGATTGAAATGTTCAGGAACACCTCCTATTTTTAAACCTGTCATTTGTGCGTTTTTTTAAAAATAATTGTGGGTTTGATCGATATAGCGCAATGCAAAGATATAACATTCACGCGGGAACAAATGTTTACAAGCAAGTTTAGTAAATGATTGATGTCACTTTTTCATTTAATAACAAATAATAAGTCAATAATTTACAATTCATTCTCTTTGCTTATTTTTGTATAAATACCAATCGAATGATTCAACGATTTTTGCTTTTCATTAGCTTTTTGCTTTTTGTTTTCACAACAACATCTTTTCAGCCCTTGGATAAAATGCCTGAAAAAAAGTTGAAAACAAAATACGTTGTGGTATTGGTGATAGATGGACCACGCTTTTCTGAAACATTTGGCGATTCAACGTGCCAGTATATTCCCAAATTAGGACGCATTTTGAAACATGAAGGAACTTTTTATTCCAATTTTCAAAACAATGGTCCAACATACACGATTTCTGGCCACACAGCGATGACAACAGGAGTTTACCAGAGTATCAGTAACTCGGGAAAGCATTTGCCGAAAAATCCATCCATGTTTCAATATTTTTTGAAATCTCAAAATGCCGATAAATCCGAGGCATGGATTATTGCAAGTAAAGGGAAGTTAGAGGTTTTGGCAAATACCAAAGCCAAAAAATGGTGGAGTCTATATATGCCTTCTACCTATTGTGGAGCAAAAGGAAACGGAGCAGATTATGTTTCTGATGCCCAAACTTTCAATAAGACAAAAGCGGTTTTTGCTGAAAATACACCCACTTTAACATTGATCAATTTATTGGCCGTGGATGCAATCGCCCACCAAAATGATTGGAATGGTTACCTCGAAGCATTGAAAAAATGCGACGATTATGCATATCAAATCTGGAACGAAATTCAATCAAATCCAGAAATGAAAGACAAAACCACTTTGTTTATTACCAATGATCATGGAAGGCATTTGGATGGACGTAAAGATGGTTTTAAATCCCACGGAGACAAGTGCGAAGGTTGTAAACACATTAGTTTGTTGGTCTTAAGTCCTGATGTTATTAAAGACCGAGTAATTGATCAGCCAGCGGAATTGATTGATATAAGTAAAACAATTTCAGTGCTTTTGCATTTTGATATGCCAACTTCCAAAGGTCGGTATTTAGATGAATTATTTTTGTAATTTCAACCATGCGTTACTTCCTTATATGTGCGATTGTCTTGCTTTATTCTGTTAGAATGAATGCACAATTTTATACTGGAAGTCAACAAGAATTTGGAAAGAACACCTTGCAATTTGATAAAAAGTTTAAATGGAAATCACAAGACTTTCAAGGTTATCAAATTTATTTCTACGCGGAAGAAGAATCAATGGTGGATTATGTTGCTCAAAAAATTCAATCCGAAATTGAAAATTTAGAAAGCCAATTTGATTTTAGATTTAGCCATGAATTGGAGTTTGTCCTTTTTAAATCGCTTACTGATTTGCGACAAAGCAATATCGGATCGAGTAGGGAAGAAGGTGAAACAATTGGAAAATCCTCATTGCTAGTTGGATCAAAGTCATTGATTTTTTACGAATCTTCCCATATTGAATTGGAAATCCAAATCAAAAAGATGTTGGCAGAAAACCTATTGAATCAAATGCTTTATGGCGAAAAATGGTCAGATGTGTTGCTGGCTAATCCACTTTCGAATCATCCTGCGTGGTTTATAAATGGATTCATTTCTTTTTATGGTCAACCTTGGAATACCTCATTCGACGCACGCATGAAGGACGCTTTTTTAACAGGACGACTAGATGATTTTTCTAAACTCAGTGACGAAGATGCAATCCTAGCGGGACATGCTTTTTGGAATTATATTCAATTAATGTATGGAACAGACAAATTGTTTCAAGTCGTAAAAATGACCCAAATCGCTCAGCACATTGATCGTTCGTTACAGTACGTTATCGGGCAAAATAGCCAAGAATTATTGCCGGAATTTGGAAATTATTACAAGAAAATTTATCTAGGTGATTTAACAGCACAAAATGATATTCCTTTCGAAAAACTCAACATGAGTTTAGTCAAAAATCATGTTTATAAAAATTTCATGCCTTCACCTGATGGCAAAAAAATGGCCTTGGTAGATTTTTATGAGGGAAAAAGTACAATATGGTTATATGATCTCACCACTTTTGAAAAAATCAAAATTTTTACATCCGGAGTTAAATTAAATAGACTCCAAGATTTTTCATCTTTTGTTCTAAAATGGAATCAATCAGGAAAATTGCTTGCGCTCTTTTATGAATCCTCAGGTGGACTGAATTTTGCTTTTTATGATGTGCAAAATAAAGATTTCAGCAGTAAAAAGATGTCTCAACTCGATAAAGTACAAGCATTTGATTTCTCAATAGATGGATCAAAAATTATTTTAAGTGGAGTTAAGAATGGACAAACAGATTTGTATATATTAACTATTGCGGGTAATAACTTAGAACAACTTACCAACGATATTTCTGACGAACTGGACCCTTCGTTTGGTTTGACAGATGAGTCTATTGTATTTATTTCTAATAGATTGAGTGATACTATTTTTGATGTAGAATTGAAAAATCACAATAGGAATATAAGTTTCGATGTTTTTACCTTATCGTTGAAGAAAAATAAAAAAACGAAAAGTAAATTGTGGATTTGTGATAGAATCACGAATACTCCTCTTGAAAATGAAACAAAACCACAAATTTTAGACAAAAATCAATATGTTTTCCTTTCTGATAGATCTGGTTCAATGAGTCTATTTTTGGCACATGAAGATTCCTCGATTCTATTTGTTGATACTTTAATTCATTACCAATATCAAACAATTGCAGCACCAATTTACAATTTTTCAACTTCTATTTTAGATTATCAAATTGTCAATAACAACACTCAGTTATTTTTTCAAGTGTTTCAAAATGGGCGATTTAAAAGTTATCAAACGCCACTTTCAAAAGAAGTGATTGAAGATGTACCATTGACATTTTTCAGAAAAAAGGAATACGCTTTTTTGGAATTGGCTTTGAAAAAACAACAATTTGCAGATACTTTATTTAAAGATTCACTTAGTGTTAAAGCAGTCACTCCAGAGATTAAACTTTATGAGACAAATTTCTCTAAAGAGTTGGTTCTAGTTCAGGTAAATAATGGTTTTTTGAATGCTGCCTACCAACGTTTTGGAGGTGCCGGTTCTAGCTATAATAACTCTCCTCTCAGTATTTTATTTCGCTCAACAATCACTGACTTTTTTGAAGATTTCCGTATTCGTGGAGCCATGCGTATTCCAACCAACTTTAATGCGGGAGAATTTCTTGGAATTATTGATGTAAACAAATTTAAACTCGATCACCAAGTTTCGATTTATAGACAAACTTATTCTAGTATTAATTCGAACGATTATATTACCAAATGGACCGTGGATGAATTGAAGTATAAATTGTCTCTTCCAATCAATGAAACCACTTCATGGCGTAATTCTGTTGGATACAGATATGATAAACAACTGTTTTTGGCTACTGATAAAGCAACCTTGGAAATGCCAAAAATGTTGTTTCATCAATTCGGAATAAAGTCAGAAATTATTTGGGATAATTCCACTTTTACAGAGCTAAATACTTGGCAAGGATGGCGCTCAAAAGTATTTGGTGAAACAGGATTAATTGCCAATAAAAATTCTAGTTGGCTGGTTAATTTTGGTTTAGATATCAGAAATTCGAAGCCGATTTTCAAAGGCATAACTTGGGTCAATCGATTAGCAGGAGCTGGAAGTGTTGGCTCGGCGCCAATTGTTTACTATTTAGGCGGTGTTGATAATTGGACTATTCGTCCAGATGTTTATTTTGATAAAAATCAAGCATTGAGTTCCAATCAAAACTATTTTTTTCAAACGATAGCAACTCCATTACGTGGTTTCAATCAAAACGCTAGAAATGGAAATTCATTTTTTGTATTCAATACTGAACTGCGTATTCCTGTGTTTAAAGTATTGTCAAAACATGCAGTTCGAAATGAATTTTTGCGCACTTTTCAATGGATTATTTTTGCTGATGCAGGTTGCTCATGGACTGGACTAACACCATTTTCTGCTGATAATCATTTTAATACATTGTCTATTAACTCTAAACCCTTGGAGATTCAATTAATTAACTCTCGAGAACCGGTTATTGGTGGAATTGGTTCTGGTGTGAGAACAAAAGTATTTGGTTATTTTATTAGATTTGACCTTGGTTGGGGAATTGAAAATTTTCAAATCAACAAAAAACCAATAGGATATTTTTCGATTGGTTACGACATTTAAAAAATGAAAATGGAAACAATGCATATTGAGGAAAGTATTAAGGAATTATCGGCTCAAATTTTTGATAAGGTTTGCGGATATAGAATTCATTTACATCAATATCCTGAATTGTCGTTTCAAGAGTTTGAAACTGCCAAATATGTTTCAAATATACTCACAACTTTAGGGATTAAACACCAACAAAATGTTGCAGGTACGGGAGTTGTAGCCATCATTCGAGGAAATAATCATACTGAAAATCAACCTTGTGTTGCGCTAAGAGCTGATTTAGATGCGTTGCCTATTTTGGAAGAAAATCAAGTGGATTACATTTCTAAAAATCCAGGTGTAATGCATGCATGTGGACATGATGTACACACAAGTATTTTGCTGGGAGTAGCTGAGATTTTACAAACATTGAAAGAAGATTTGCCTCACCCTGTAAAATTGATTTTTCAACCAGGTGAGGAGAAAAATCCAGGAGGTGCATCATTGATGATCGAAGCTGGTGTACTTGAAAACCCAAAGGTGCTTGAAATGTATGCCTTACATGTTTTTCCAGAAATGGATGCAGGAAAAGTTGGTTTCAAGGAAGGTATATACATGGCTTCTTGCGATGAGATTTACATGACAATTCATGGTGTTGGCGGCCACGGGGCCATGCCGCATCAATGTGTTGATCCAATTTTAATAGGCGCCAACATAGTAACTTCCCTGCAACAGATTGTGAGTAGAAAATGTGACCCGAAAATACCTTGTGTGCTCACATTTGGTTACTTTGAAGGATTGGGAGATACCAATATCATTCCGTCTAAAGTTAAACTGAAGGGGACATTCAGAACGATGGATGAAAATTGGCGTGCTCAAGCTTGGAAATTAATAGAACAACAAGCTACAATGATTACCGAATCTATGGGTGGTGCAATTGAAGTTGAAATTAGTAAAGGTTATCCATTTTTGTCAAATGATGCAGCAACAACAATGAAGTTACGTGACAAAGCAAAACATTTATTAGGAGAAAATTGGGTCGAGGAGTTACCAATTCGCTTGACAGCCGAGGACTTTGCTTTTTATTCACAAAAAGTGCCCGTTTGCTTTTTTAGGTTAGGCGTAAGAAATGCAGACAAAGGAATTACTCATGGTGTTCATCATCCAAAGTTTGACATAGATTTTTCTGCAATGCTGACAGGAATGCAAATCATGTCAAAAGCAGTATTTAAGTAGTTAAAAAGTTAATTTCTATTAAATTTCAATAGGTAAAAACTTTAGAATCTGTTTTAGGATTCCAACATCGTTTTCATTCGTTTTATATATGAAATGGTCGATTTATTCGGTAAATATTTAATTTTTGTGGTTGAATTTTTTTAGTTTTTTGTTTGATTGTAAGAATCATAAAAAAATGAATTTGACTAGATTTATTTCTAAAATACCTTTGTACTGTTAACGAAGTAAAGTCAAAGCTTTATAGCTTTTTTCAGTGAATAGTGGTTAGGTTGATTATCAGAAAAAGCGGTTCAAGTCATTTTGAGCCGCTTTTTTTGTGTCAAATATTTCACAAACAAAAAAGCGTCTAGAATTATTTCTAGACGCTTTTAATATTGATGTTCTTAATTTACATCCTAAATCATGGTTTAATTACTGGTCTTGTAGAAGGTTTTGGAGTTGGAGTTGGTGTTCCTGGTGTTTTTGGTTTTATATTTGGATTTGGTGTTCCTGGACGTCCCACTGGCTCAAGTGAAAACTCACAAGTTTTGGAATCACTGCCTCCAACATTTGAAGCGTTTATCAAAAGATTGATTACATTATTTCCTTCTCCAATATTAATGGTAAAAGTGAAAGTAAGCATACCATTATTTATTGAAGTACTTACATTTGGAATAGTGTTTCCATTCGCTTTAAATGTTACTTCATTCGCATTGGTTATATTGGTAACATAACCAGTCACAGTGATTGGTCCTGGAGAGAATTTCGCTGGACAAGTGGAAGGTGATGTTATGAAAATTTGTGGTGCGCGAAGTGTTTGTTTTTTGTAGATCACGGTTTTTGTATCAGAAGCAGTACCAAATCCATTGGAAGCAGTTGCAACAATCACATTGTCTCCATTTACAAAGTTTTGATTGAATGTGATATTTCCATTCGAAGCATTGAAATTGAAATTTACAGCTGTACCATTGACAGTGATTGAAACTTGATTTGCTGCCGTCACAAATTGGGTAGTAACTTGAACGTTCATGTTACTATTATCCGTATTGAAAGGCGTTGTGCCTGGGTTTGTGATTTTGATTTTTGGAGGAAAAGCATTCGGATTTGGAGTTTTGGTAATAGTAATCGTCATGCTTGTTGATCCACAACCATTCGTAGCTGTAATCACAAATGTATTAGTTCCCATTTCCAAAGGTCGGTCTAAAACAATTACACCCGTTTGTTGTGTGAAAGCAAAATTAACAGCTTTACCATTTTGTGTAATTGTAATATTTGATCCTTGATTCAAACCAGTTACAGTTGCATTTAATCCATAAGCTTGGGCAAATGTTGAACTATTATTTGCAGCAGAAGATGAATTCAAAACAATTACTGGTTTTGCACATTCTTTTCGTGTAACCGACCAATTTGTTTTTGCTGATCCACAATTATTAGCTGCCGTAATATCAATGGTGTTGAATCCCAAATTCAAATTGACAGAAGCCGTTAATTCTTTCGTTGTAGCGTTGTAATTTGCTGCAATAGCTGTTCCATTTACTTTGACAGTTATTTCATTCGCATTGGCAACATTATTTACAATTGCTTTGATTTGAATCGATGACTCTTGTGTATTGGTTACCTCTGCATTTGGCAGGATGCGTTGCACAGTTGGAGCCAAACAAGGGGCTTTAACACTAATTTGACAAGATTCAACATCACTTCCTCCTGCATTAGCTGCATTGATTTGAAAATTTACTGAATTACTTCCGTCACCTAAATTTACGGTGAATGAGAAATTCAAATTTCCATTGCTTAATACAGGATTCACATTCGCTACCGGTTTGCCATTGATGGTAAATGTAACTTCGCTAAGATTGTTGATATTTGTTACAAAACCAGTAATGGTAGCGATGCCAGGGGCCATAATTGCTGGGCATTTTGCCGGTGAAGTAATTGTTATTACCGGCGCTGGAATCACTTTTTCTTTGTAAATAACCGTTTTTGTATCAGTTGCTGTTCCGTAATTATTTACAGCTGTTGCAATGATAACATTGTTTCCAGTCACAAATGTTTGATTGAAAGTAATCGAACCATTTGATGGATTGAAATTGAAATTTGTTGGCGTACCATTTACTGTAATTGAAACTTGACTTGCTGCAGTTACAAATTGGGTGCTAACTTGAATATTCATCGCACCGATTTCTGTATTGTACGGCGTTGTTGCTGGATTTGTAATATTGATTTTTGGCGGTACAGCATTTGGATTTTTTGTCTTTGTTACTGTAATAGTTAAGGAAGTTGTTCCACATTCATTGGTTGCAGTAATCACAAAAACATTTGCACCCATTTCTAAGGGACGATCTAAAACAAGGGTACTCGTTTGTTGATTGAACACAAAATTGATTTGTTTTCCATTTTGAGTGACAGTAATTGTCGAACCTTGAGACAAACCTGTAATGCTAGCATTCAAACTAAAAGCATCTGCAAATGTTGAACTATTATTTGCATTTGTCGATGAATTCAACACGATCACTGGTTTTTTACATTCTCTTCTTGTTACTGTCCATGAAGTACTTCCTGACCCACATTCATTGCTGACTTGAACCTCTATGCTATTTAGTCCCATTTTTAAGGTAACTGTAGCAGACAATTCTTTAGTTGCTAAGTCGTAATTGGCAGCTACAGCAACTCCATTTACTTTTAATACAATTTCATTCGCATTCGCAACATTGATTACACTTGCTTTGATTTGTATACTTGTTTCTTGCGTATTTGTAGCTTCAATATTTGGTAAGATTCTCTGAACAATTGGAGCTAAACAAGGTGCCGCAACTGGTTTGAAAATCATCATGCGGTTCTTTTTCTCTACTCCACAAGAATTTGTAGCTACCACTTCAATTGTATTTTGTCCTTCGCTCAATCCAATGTTTTGACTAAAGACTTTGGTAGTTGCGTTGTAAGAACCTAAAATTGCTTGTACAACACCATTCACAAAAACTTGCACTTGACTTGCGGTTGCAATGTTATCAACCTGCGCGCTGAAGACAAAAGTATTTGAAGATACTTCAAGAGATTGAGCACTAGGGGCAATAAAAGTAATTACTGGTTTGTCACATGCTACTACTGGAACACGGTAAATAATATTTGTGCTAGCGCTGTGAGTTCCTGCAGAATTTGTTCCTGTTACTGTAAACGTATTGTTCCCAAAATTTAGGCTGGTATTGAATAACACTTCTTTCGTTGAAGCATTGAAAGAATATGCATTTGGATTGACTGTTAAACCATTTTGTTGCACAACAATTTGAGAAACATTGTCAACATTAATTACATTCGCTTTAACAGCATAACTGGCATTTGTAACTGTTGCTCCTGCTGCTGAAGGATTGATGAATGTAACAAATGGCGGACTTTGAACAACCAATTTTTTGTAGTTAATTGTTCTATTGTCACTCGCTTGACCAGCATTGTTTGTTCCTGTAATTACCAATGAATTTATTCCTTCATTCAAACTCATGGTAAAAGTTAACTGTTTTGTCACAGTGTTGTAAGTGAAAGCATTGAAAGCATTTCCATTAATCAATACTTGTATATTTTGTGATCCGTCTACATTCAATACAGTTGCTGTAATTGGTGTACTTGGAACAGTTGAAGCATACGGATTTGTCGCAGGATTTGTGATTGTTACCGTTGGAGGTAACATTGGATCTGGCATTTTGAAAATGATTGTGGTCGTTTTAACATCTTGTCCAGCTGTGTTTGTACCAGTGATTTCAATAATGTTTGCTCCAACAATCAAACTAGTTGTAAATGCCATCACTTCTGATGAATTACTATAAGTAAAATTGGTTGAAGTAACTCCATTAATTTTTAATTGGATGTTTTGTGGACCAGAAACATATTGCACACGTGCTTTCACATTGTACGTCTGATTGAAAACTGTCAATGGATTTAAAATAGGATCTTGGAAAGTAACAATTGGAGGAACAATCGTTTGTGGTTTGCGGTAAATGATTGTGTGTGTTTTTGAATCACTTCCGACAGTATTTGTTCCCGTAATAACAATCATATTTGCACCTTCTATCAAGTTAACTGCGAATGTTAAAACGGTTGTAGATGGATTGAAATTAAAGTTAGAAATGTTTACACCGTTGACGTTAACATTTACGCCAGCAGAATTTGCTACATTTAAAACAGATGCAGAAACATTGTATGTTGCAACGTCTGATGTAAATGGATCCGTATTTGGTGCAGTAAATGTCACCAATGGAGGAGGAAGAATAACTGGTTTTCTAAAAATGATAACAGTTTGTTTGATATCAGTTCCATCATTATTGGTTCCTCTTACAGAAATTGTATTTGTTCCTTCAACCAAATTCAAATAAGCCGATACCGAATTGTTAGCATTTACATAAGTGAAATTAGACATCGTTTGGCCATTGAAAGTGACTTCGATTTGATTTGCCGCAGATACATTTAATACCGTTGCGCTCAATGCGAAAGTGCTATTTTCTGTCGTATATGGATTTGTAGAAGGATTTGTAATTGTTACAATCGGTGGTTTTGGAGCTTGTCTTTCATAGATAATGATTGTAGTTGCTTGCGCTGTACCAGCGTTATTAGTACCTATGACTTCAAACACATTTTGCCCTGGTGTTAGAACCACAGAACTCTGAAAATCGTGAGTTGAACTATTGAAAGTGAAATTTTGATTGACAGAACCATTTTGCTTAAACGTTACATTTTGACTTCCTGCCACATTCAATACTTCTGCTTTTAAAAGGAAAGTAGAATTTATGGTGGTGTAAGGACTTACTTGTGGATCGACAAAATAAACTACAGGTGGCTGTTCAATTACTCCAGGTTTGTAAATGATGGTAGTTGTTTTAGAATCTGTCCCCGCATTATTGGTGGCAGTGGTGACAACGATATTTGAGCCAAAAACCAAATTTAAATTCGCACTCACCGAACTATTATAAGGATTGAAAGTGAAATTTGTAAATGTTTGACCATTCACTTTCATGGTGATTTGATTGCTTTGTTGCACATTCAAAACGGTGGCCGTCAATGGGAAATTTTGCGAAGTTGTGTTGTAAGGACTTGTCGCTGGATTAGTATAGGTTACAACTGGTGGAGGCAAAAGCTCTGTTTTATTGTAAACTATAATCGTTGTTTCTTGATCGGTGCCAAAAGCATTTGTTCCAATAATTTCAAAAACATTTTGTCCTGGAGTCAATACAACATTACTTTCTAAACGATCTGTGGCCGCATTGTAAGTAAATGCACCATTGTAAATTCCATTTTGTTTGAAAGTGATGTTTTCTTTGCCATTGACAAATTTCACGTCAGCACGAATAGTATAATTTGGCTGAGTAACTGTTGTTCCAGATACAGAAGGATTTGTGAAATTTACTATAGGTAATTGTTCGTTTACTACATTGTAAATCAAAGTAGTTGACTCAACATCTGTTCCTGCAATGTTTGTACCTGTGACAGTAACGATGTTTGTTCCCATGGTCAAATTCAAATTCGCAGTTACCACGTTGTTTGATGGATTGAAATTGAAATTTTGATATGATTGACCATTCACAGTCATGGTAATCTGATTTGCTTGTTGCACATTAAGCACGGTAGCGATTAAACTAAACGCTGGATTTGTTATCGTAGTTGGACTTGTTGGTGGATTATTAAAAGTTACCACTGGAGGCGCAACTTCATTCACTTTGTTGTAAATGATAATTGTCGATTCAACATCCGTTCCTGCGCCATTTACTCCCGTTATTTCAAAAACATTTTGTCCAGTTACTAAAATTACATTGCTCTCTAAAACGTCTGTTGTTGGATTATAAGTAAAGTTTTGAGTGTTTATTCCATTTTGTCTGAAAGTAACATTTTGTTTTCCATCAACAAATTTCACTTCAGCTCTGATTGTGAAATTAGGCTGAGTTACTGTCATTCCAGAAACAGAAGGATTAGTGAAGTTTACGACTGGAGGTTGATTTGAACCTTGATTAGTTTGGTTTTCGTAGTTCGGTAAATTGTGTAAACTGTTTGGATTATCTTCGACATAATTACGTCTATTTTTCATCTGAAATCTCAAATAAAAACTCGTATAATGATGTAAATCATTAGGTCGTTTGCTAGTTGCATCTACATAGCCATCAAAATTGTCTATGCGTGTAAATGTAGTTTTGTGTTCTAATCCAAGCGAGAATCTTGGACTCACTTGATATCCAAGTCCGAATCCTAAACTTGGCATAAAACCAACTCTGAAAGTTCCTTTCGTAGTTCCGTCAAGTGCTGTTTCATAACTACCATCTTGGATGGCATTCAAACTTGGTTTAGAAAAATCGCCTAATAATTGGTCGTAGGCATATTTTCCACCTGTAATGGTGTCATTTCCATCTAGTTGATTTCCATAAGTTTCATGCCATGTCAAACCAACTCCACCAAAAATATAGGGATCCCAACCAGAACGCTCTCTGATTCCATTCGCATGTATTACCAATTCCAGAGCCAAACGATGTACTTCAGTTTTGAAATTTAATACAGAATAACCAATACCATCTTTATAGTTTGTCATTCCACTACTTAAAGCTTCATTTGTCTTATCAAAACCAGTGGTGTCAACATCCTGGCCATACCAATTGCCATACAAATATCTACCTCGTAAATCGAAACTGATCTTTTTTCCATAGTTGTAGTTGAAAGATTTTCCAATTGTGAGACCTACTCCCCAATCATTTTGGTTTTTGACATCAGTTGTTTGCCAAGTTGAACCAACGTTAAGTCCCCAAAACCATCTAGAATCTTGTTCATAAATGAGTTTGCCTTGTCCCAAAAGCTGGGTGCAAACAAATAAAAGACTAAATGCGAGTGTAATAATTCTTTTCATAACGCGTTGTTTTTGATTTGTCGACCAAAGTCGATAATTGTGCCAAAATTCATAAAAATATAGCTATAAATCTTGATTTTGATCTAAAATCTTATTTTTTGTTAATTTTTGTCACAATAAAATTGTTTACTTTTACCGAAAATAAAGGGCTTAAGAATGTTTCGAATCCTAATTGTTAATCTTTCGTTAATAGTGTTTTGCATGCTTTCAAAGGAAAGTTTTGCACAGCCAATTTACAATAATTGTAGTGATGCGCTCTACCTTTGCCCTCTGGTGGTAGAAAATGTTACCAATTATGATGCTACCAAAACGCTTTGCGCTGGTTGCGAAGATGATTTTAATTATTGCTTCACACCAACCAATTCCATTTGGATGAAATTTGAAACCAATGCTTTAGGAGGTAATGTAAATGTGAATTTCAATAATGTTACAATAGAAATTGCTCCCAACCAAGGTACCGAAATGCAAGCCACCATTGTTCAAGCAATTGCGCCTTGTGATGCTTCAACATACACGCAAATAGGGAGTTGTGAGTTTGCAGCAGCTGGTAATTTTGTGTTGAGTGCTACAGGACTTTTACCAAATACAACTTATTACATTGTAGTCAATGGCGCAACAAATGCTCCAGCAACTATTCCAGCGCAAGCAACCATGGATATTTCAGTTTCAGGAAATGGTGTGCAACGAATTCCTCCAGGTTTGGCTTTGTTTGTTCCAAGTAACTTGATTTGTGCAGGTGAACCGCAACTTTTTTCAGCTTATGCAGGTGATTGTCCAGATACAACTGATTATTATTGGTATATCAATGATCAATTGGTAGCAGTGACGCAAAGCAATGATTTTGAGACTTCAGCTTTGAAAAATGGCGATGTTTTATCAGTGACAACGACTTGCTTTGAATATTGTATTGTTGAGATTGCCGATACCTCTGCACCTTTTGCAGTTGTTACAATCACTGTTGATGCAGGCCCTGATTTTACAATTAATGCAGGAGGATCAGTTGTTTTACAAGGTTCCACCTCTGAATCATCACATTTTTGGACACCAAGTTTTACACTTAATAATCCGGGTTTATTGAGCCCAATTGCGCAACCAGATGAAACCACCTATTATTATCTTTCAGCCACAAATGGCGCTTGCACGGTAACTGATGAAGCGGTAGTTTATGTAAATGATAAATTGTCAATAACCAACACCTTCACACCAAATGGAGATGGTTACAATGACACTTGGGAAATACCTTCATTAGAACAGTATTCTAATTGTTTTGTTGAGATTTATGATCGTTGGGGACAATCGATTTTTCAAACAACTGGCTACAATGCCAAAAAAGCTTGGGACGGAAAACACAAAGGAAAATTATTAGAAGCAGGCGTATATTTCTATGTTATTGAAGTGCGTGATCCAGATTTCACCGAACCAATCAGAGGTTCATTAACAATGATTCGATGAGATTTATAGTTTTAATAACATTTGTTTTCTGTTTGGGTTTTAAAGCAAATTCTCAACAAATAGCCCAATATTCTCAGTGGTTTTGGAATCAATTGGCAATAAATCCAGCGCATTCAGGAATCAAAACTTGCACGGAAATTAAAACAATTTACAGAACGCAATGGCTTGGATTAGAGGGTGCTCCTTCTAGTGGGGCCTTTACTTTTTCTGTTCCTCTTTATGCCAAAAGGAAAAAATACTTGAGTGGAAGACAAGGTTTGGGAATCAAATTTGACAGAGATCAATTTGGTCCTTTTACTGCGTTGAGATTTAACATGAGTTATGCTGGTCACTTCAATTTTTCGAGAGATACACGATTGTCAATCGGAATCGCAGCTGGAATTCAACAGTTTAATTATGACAAAGGAAAAGCAACCACTTTGGTTTCAGATCCGTTGATCAATGAGAGTAATTCTTTTATTTCACCTGACGCCACAGTCGGTTTTTGGTGGAATGGTAAAAATTATTATGCTGGATTGGTTTTGAGTCAATTAACAAAAAGTCGTTGGCAAGGTATTTCAAACGAATCAAGATTTAATTTTCACACGATAATAAATGGTGGATATAGATGGGCGATTCAAGAGGGTGTGACTTTACTTCCTTCCGCAATATTAAGGATTCCACCTAAAGGCCCTGTTTCTGCTGATTTGAATGTCTTGGTAGATTTAAGAAATCAATTTGGTGTTGGTTTGGGATATCGAAATACAGATGCTGTCATGGCATTCTTGAATTTCAAGTTGAAAGAGCAATTTTCAATTGGATATTCCTTTGAATATGTCACTTCAAGTCTTGGTAGAAATGAATATTTCACACACGAACTTTCATTAAGTTTTAGCTCTTGTAAGACTGAAAACACCAATAAAACAAGCTGTCCTCTATTTTAATTTAATCGCCAACTTTTCTACTAAAGTAGAAGCAAGATCTCTTTTTCATTTTCAATTAAGTCTTTATCAAATTTTACTTGTTTAAAACTCCATGTATTTATGGTAAATCGGAGCTTACTTCTTGCGATATTTGTTGGTGATGAAGTTGAATCTGACTTTTCATTTTCAAGTTTACATCAATTTATACAAAGCAATCGACATGAAATTACCTGTTTTATATTTTAGTGCAGTTTTTGGACTTTTAGCAGCATGTGTTCCAGCTAAAAAATACAATGATTTAGTTGAACGCGAAAAACTTTGCAGCGAAGAATTGGCAGCATTTAAAAACAACTCTATTACCAATGAGGGCAAAGCCAAGGATATTGAAGCCAGATATAATGTTTTGTTGAGTGAAGTTACAACTTTGCGCGCGGATACGAGTAAATTGGGGCAGAATCATAGAATGGTGCAAGCTCAATACGACAAAATGGTTTTGCAAAATTTGGCTTATGAAAAACGTTTGGAGGAAGAACGAAATAAAGGTGCCAAAGAAACGGGGGCTTTACAATCGGATTTAGAAGGGAAAAACGAAGAATTACAACGCAAACAAGAAGTTTTAAATCAATTGGAAGGTGAATTAAAATCCAAACAACAATTGTTAGAAGATAGAGAAAAACGTGTAAATGAACTGGAAGAAATGATGCAACGCAAAGATGAAGCGGTTAAATCATTGAAAAACAAAGTTGCTAGTGCTTTGCGCGGTTTTGAAAATAAAGGTTTGACGGTTGTGGAGAAAAACGGAAAAATCTATGTTAGTTTAGAAGCCAAATTACTCTTTAATTCTGGAAGCACCACAGTTGAAGCTGAAGGGAAAAAAGCAATTATTGAATTGGCCAAAGTGTTGGAAAAAGAAGTTGATTTAGAAGTAATTGTGGAAGGACATACCGATACTGATAAATTAGTAGCAACAGCTCATCCAAAATCAAATTGGGAACTATCTGTTTTAAGAGCAACAGCCGTAGTTGAAATTATGACTGCAAACACAAAAGTCAATCCAGCGATATTAATGGCTGCCGGCAGATCTGAATTTCACCCAGTTGATCCAGCTGATAAAGCGAAGAATAGAAGAATCGAAGTGATCATTTCTCCTAATTTGAACGCCTTGTTTGAATTAATTAATAAGTAAGCGAAAAAGCAATAGTGACTAGTCCTAAATAAGCGATACAGATTATTAAAGACTAAATTAATAAATTATATCCCAGTAAACACGTGTTTACTGGGATATTTGTTTTTATAGGTTTTTATTTTGATTTTATTTTGGTTGTGCATTTGACAAGGGGTCTTGTAAAA
>CANHQP010000055.1 GCA_947462925.1 Flavobacteriia bacterium
ATATAGCAATTCCGGTGATTTACTATCTATTAATGCTTTTGGGACAGAAGCTTATGAGTTTTCACAGGATTACTTTTTTGACAAACAAACAGGCAAATCATATATTGCTGGTCATCATACAGCCGATACAACCATTTTTAATCAGGATACACTATTGGTTCGTGGTGGTTTTGCTGATGGATTTACGGCTGTTGTAAATCCAAATATTTACGCAAGAAATGACCTTCATACAGTATCAACAACGGCACAACAAATGATTATGGTATTGATGAATGATATTTACCCAACTGCTCCTGTTTTAACAATTGTTCAAGGACCAACACATGGGAGTGCATTTGTAATGGGCGGTAATCACATTGCCTATACTGCAACTGGAAACTACAGCGGTAATGACACCATCCGATATAGAATTTGTGAAAGCAATGAATGTGATGAAGCCCTGTTAATTGTAGCAAATAATTTTGCTACCTCCATAGCCGAATTGAGTAACATAAATTACATATTATTGTATCCAAATCCAACATCTGCTATTTTGAACATTTCAAATTTAGAAGAAACGGGAAGTAAAATTATTGTTTCAAATGCCTTAGGGCAGGTTGTTTTCACCACAGAAAACGCAAGCAACCTGAAAACAATTGATGTTTCAAGTTGGACAACTGGATTATATAATATTATCGTTATGTCAACTGACCAAAAAACTATAGGGAGATCTATATTTATCAAAGAATAACCAGCCCATAACAAGCACATTTGCGGATATGGCGGGTTTAGTGGTAAAAGAAACATTCTGCTTCTAATAAACATTTAAGGTAAAATGAAAAATACTGCTACTAAATCCGCCACATCGCAAATTTGTTCCCCGTTCAATAAAATAATAAATACCATAATTCTTTTATACAAACAAAAAACGCCACCCGATGAGGTGGCGTTTTGCTTTTCTGTTTACTTATTTTGAACATCGTTCCGATGTCAGCACCAGCGTGATTTTCCATTCCTGTGCTTCGTCGGTGATATCCTCATCAACGGTCACATTTTATTCACCTTACCGCTTAACTCGGCACCGGCTTTAAAACGTGTTACATCTCTTTTGGTCCTGACATTCAAAATCAAATCGGAGCTTGTGCAATCTCCTTCTTTCAGATTTTCCATTTCTTCCTTTTTTTTTGCCTTGGGCTCTTCTCCCAGGGCAAGTTAAACTTCAACTTTCTGTATACACTTCTCCGAGCGAAGCACAATACTGATTCCCATTGTTTCGTGTGTATCAGTGACATCCTCTTCCAAATCCACATCCATTTTATTCACGCTCGAACTCAACTCCGAACCTGCCTTAAACCGAATGGTATTCTTTTTCACATTCAACACAAAATCCGAATGGGTACATCCTTCGTCAATTACTTTTTCCATGACCTTCTTTTTTTGCCTTGGGCTCATCGCCCAGGGCAGGTTAAACTTCTACTTTCTGTTTACACTTTCTCGAGCGCATCGCTATACTGATTGCTAAAATTTCGTGCGTGTCTGTGACATCTTCCACCAAATCCACATCCATTTTATTCACGCTCGAACTCAATTCAGCACCTGCCTTAAAGCGCACTGTTTTCATTTTTACATTCAACTCAAAGTCTGAATTGGTGCATCCACCATCAATTACATTTTCCATTTTTTCTAAGATTTAAAAAATGCCCCCGGTTTCCCGAGAGCATTTGAACATTTTACAATAAATCATTTTTCTTTTGGTTCCTGAGGCGCTCGAAGGAACCGCCAAACCCATTTCCAAAACATGCTCACACTAAAACTCACGCTGGCACCTATGATGGCCAGAACCACTGTTTTAAAAATATCCATGGAATCAATTGTCGCTAAAACTGTCAAAGCAGTTCCCGACAATGTTCCCCAAGCTGTGGTATGATCGTGTGTGTGTTGCATAGTGTTTTTTCAATGGATATTAGTTGCTTGCTACAACAGGATCAACTTTCGGACAAGTCTTTGAGCCTAAGCGAATGCTTATTCCCAAAAGCTCATGCGTTTCTGTTACGTCCTCATCCAAGTTAACATCCATGATGTTCACGCTAGAGGTTAAATCAGCCCCTGGTTTGAATCGAATGTTTTTCTTGGTTTTTACGTTCAACAAAAAGTCGCTGTTCGTGCAGCCATTTTCTAAAATTCCAGTATCCATTTTTCTGAATTTTAAAGGTTAATACTTTTGTTTATTCTCCTTCTTCAACCGTCGCTTGACTAATTGTTGTTAGCACCGAACCACCAACGATGAGGTAACCCCCAATTGTTGTAAGTAGGGCAGGAAGCGCAATCGGTGCCATCACAATAGATGTCCCAATTGCTGCTACAATCAATCCAATCGCACGCAGTTTTTTGAAGAAAGGCGGTGTTTCTTGTTGGATGCGTTCCCCCACAGAAGAAAGATCATCCCATCGTTTTTTCAGTCCCATAGTCTAAAAAGATTACGCTACATCCACGATGGCAAGGGCGTTGTATGCTCCGTTATTCATCGAATACTGAACGCCATTCACTTCTTGGAAAAATTCCACCATCAATAAAAACACATCAGTTCCCGCTCCGGTCGGTGCAGTTCCAGCAGCTAAAAGCAAGTCTGTTAGTGTTGCATCGATCACCAGGTTTTCCGTGTTCGTCAATTCCACGCTATACGTGTCAGTGGCAAAATCAACTTTTGCCCAAGCACCCGTAAACGCCATATGTGTTGCTCCAGAAGGAGACGCCACATGCAAATTCGGAACAAGTCCCTGAATTGCGATTTCACCTGCACCAGTGTTCACGGCAAAAGGTCTGTACAACACAGCTCCCAAAATTGCTCGGTTGTTAAAGTTGAAACCCCTCAACAAATCTTTAGCTGCAGGATCTGCAATTGCAACCGCCACATTTCGTTCACCACGAGCACTTGTCATATCAAGCGCACGAATGTCAGACATCAACTTCGTCAAACGAGAAGTCACCCTGCCATCAGAAGAACGCATCATCAACGTTCGGAAAGAGTCGCGCACCAGTTTCCCGGATTTTGCAGCACTTCCGAACTCAGCTCCATTTTCGCGCGTACGCTCAAACGCAGGATCGTTCTTAATTCGTTCCGCATCAACACCACCTTTTTCGCGCGCCAAGTGACCGTCCTTAGTTTTGTAGAAAGACAAATCTCCGATTTTACCTTTCAACTTAATAATGCCAATTTGCTTTGCCATTTTTAAAGTGTATTTTGATTAATAATTCAAAGTTGAGACCCTCTCAACCGCTATCTTTTTTACCTCGCGAGTTCAATCAGATAAATCAAAAGTACAGCAGTCAAAACACGTTATCACCATGCCTATGTCCGTGTGGAAAGAAACGTACATAATTGTCCATAAAAGGATAAATTATAGCCGCTTTAAAATCCTATCTTTGCATTTAAGCACTGGATAGATACTTCCTAGATAGTGTATGGATAAAGCATAGATAGAGTATGAAAATACCCAAACGAGTATGTGTCTATCCAAAAGATGTACAGCGAATAACTGGAAGAAGTGAAAAATACGCAAGGAGATTGCTCCACACAATCAGGCAAAACCTGAATAAGCAATCCCATCAATTCATAACCATTGAAGAATTCGCGCAACACGTTGGAATAGACATTGAAACAGTCAAGCAGTTCATTATTGATTAAGACACTCCAAGTCTACTGAAAAACCCGCCCTTATTTAATTCAATTTATATCAGTTTGTACTGAAATAAATGCTTGAGCATTAAAAAAATACTATCTTTGTCACGAAGGTAAATGTCAAACCGTTCATAAGTGACCAAAACGTTCGGTCAACATATCGGTGAACAAAGGCTATTTTACTTACTTTAAGAGTTTGATTTATAGGAGTTTACATATTGGTGCGTTCACCCGTCCAGACCGCAATTACGTTTAAAGTAAAGCTTCAGAAAAATCTGAAGCTTTTTTTGTTTTTAACATTTTTGAATCATTTTCGAAAATCAACTCCAATTTATTTTTAAAAATGAACTCCAGACAATAATAAATTTGTACATTCATAACACTATTGCTTATATTTGCCTTTTTTAGGTACTAATCATTCAGGTGATTACTTTTTTTATTTTTAGATGACGAATATTTTTATTGCAAATTTAGATTGGGAAATTACTTCCGACGACTTGACAGCAACCTTTTCTTCTTTTGGCGTGGTTACTTATGCCCACGTCGTTTTTGACAAACTGACTAAAAAATCTAAAGGTTTTGGTTATGTTGAAATGGAAACGACTGACGGCGCAATTGCTGCGATTGAAGCCTTGAATGGAATGGACATCAATGGTCGTAAATTAGACGTGAAAATTGCTTCCCCAAAAGGAAATCGTCCAGAGAAAAAAGTTTTTGAAAAGAAACCTTTTGAGAAAAAACCGTTCGAAAAAAGACCTTTTGAAAAGAGACCTTACCCTGCTGGCGCAAAACCTGCGTATAACAGTGATAGACCAGCGAGCGCAAGCTCAGAAGAAAGAAAACCATTCAGAAAAAGAGAAGATTAATTTTTCGATTCACTGAAATCTTTTTGTTTTTCAGAATCGTAAGTGTTTTGCTCATTTTCTATTTAAAAGAAAGATTATGTTGTTTAAACGCTTAGGTTCAATTTGTTTCGCAGTCGCTTTTTTATTGGCAATTGTCGTTTTCACAAATTATGGTGGAAATTTTATCCCACGCTATTTGGCGAAAACCGGAATGATTATCTTTGGTGGAACCGCGTTACTCATGAATTTGATTTCTTTTAGATTTGATAAATCTTCCGAAAATAATCCAGTCTACTGGATCGGAAGTGTGGGGGTTTTTGTGGGATTAATTCTGAAAATGAATCGTGTACCATTCAATCAATTTCTACTCATTGCAGGGATTTTTATTGTCGGACTTTCATTTTTCTATAATCCTTTTGCTAAAAATAACTCAACGCAAAAAGACGATGAACTTCTGGATCAATAAAATACAATTTACGGTTTCTAAAAATTTATCCAATCTCCTTGTTCTCGCAATTTGTGGTATTTCCGCGTCAACAACTTTTGCCCAAAAAGCGGTAAAACTTGATCTGAAAAACCCAAATAAAATTGAACTAACCGACAACAACTTTTGGTTTTGGGAAACGAAATCAACCAAAGAAAATGATTTAAAAGCTGCTCTGAAAGCGCATTCAAAATTTCAAAATCTTCCCAACCTATATCCCAATTTTGGTTTTGTTAAATATGATGTTTGGTTCCGTTTTGTCCTTAACAATCAATCAAATGATACCATTCAAACGATGCTAAGTATCAGTAATCCAAACATGGATGAAATTGATTTGTATCAAAAATCAACCACTGCAAATTGGAAAAACATCGCGCAATTAGGTGACAATCGTCCTTTTGAAAACAAAAAGATTGCCAACCGAAATTTTATCATGCCAATCTATTTGTTGCCACACGCAACAGATACTTTTTTACTGCGAACAAACAACGGAGGCGAACAATTTCACTTTATGCCGGCTTTGATCACCACTCAATTTTTCTTGGAAGACGATGCCGACACACAACTTTACTTCGGAATCTATTTCGGAATTATCGCGTTCATTATCATTTTCAACCTCTTTTCATATTTCGCCTTGAAAGACAAAAATGCACTTTGGTACGCGTCTTATGTTTTCTCGTTTGGAATGTTGAATATATCGTTACTCGGTGTTGGGTCCTATTATTTTTGGGGCGGAAATTATATGGTTGACCGAACAAATCCATTTTTTGCATCTACAAGCTTACTCTTTTTGCTCTATTTCTGCATGGGCTATTTGAAAACCAAAATCAATCTTCCCAAAACGCATAAATTATTCAGATTTTTTCTGTTTTTCGCTTATGTTTTTTCCATTTGTTCATTAATTCCTGGCGAAATATTTTATCAAATCTCAGTAATCGGAATCAATGGTGTTACTTTGATTTTAAACATTTTAATTATTCCAATCGCATACGTTGCCATCCGCGAAAAAATTCAAGAAGCCAAATTGTTTTTGATTGCTTTCACTGTGCTTGCCATCACCGTTTTTGGTTTTATTTTGAAAAACTTCGGTTTGGCTCCATCCAACTTCATTACCGATTTTGGAATGCAAATAGGCTCGTCTTTAGAAGCGATTTTATTGAGTATTGGTATTGTCTTGAAGTACAAAACGACAAGAGAAACTGCCTTGAAAAGCTTAAAAGACCTCAATGATTTAACAGAACAAGCAAATGTAATTCTCGAGCAAAAAGTAACAGAACGGACCCAAGAAGTGGAAAGTCAAAAATCCATGTTGGAGTTTAAAAACGGCGAAATTTTAAGCAGTATCACTTATGCAAAACGCATTCAAGATTCATTGCTGCCATCCAAAAGCACATTCCTGAATGCTTTGCCCAACTCATCTCTTTGGTATGCTCCGAAAGACATTGTAGCGGGTGATTTTTATTGGGTGCAACAAATTGAAATTAAAAATCAAAAATGGACATTTTTCGCAGTTGGAGATTGTACCGGTCATGGCGTTCCAGGAGCAATGATGAGCGTTTTGTGCTTCAATGCGTTAGAATCTGGATTGAAAGAACTCACAGAACCAAATCCTGGATTATTACTCGAAAAAGCCGCGATTTATTTGAACAAAAACTTGCAAAATGAAAACCAAGATTTAGCTGACGGAATGGATATTTCTGTGGCTTGCATCCAATTTGAAACCAAACATTTGTTTTGGGCAGGAGCAAATAATCCTTTGTGGATATTGAGAAACGAAGAAATAATTCAATACACTGCAACTAAGCGTCCAGTAGGAAAAACGGATATCCAAACGCCCTTTGAAAATCATAAAATTGAAGTTCATACCAAAGATTCACTGTTTTTATTTTCAGATGGTTATGTAGATCAATTTGGTGGTGAACAAAATAAAAAATTCAAACGAAACAATTTCATTCAGTTGATTCAACAACACGCCAATCTATCAATTCATGAAATGATGGACGAAATCAAAAAAACGCATTTTAATTGGAAAGGCATTGAAGAACAAGTCGATGATATTTGTGTAATGATTGTTGAGATTTAGTTTTTTTATTACCTTTGAATGAATCACATTTCGTGACTTGATTTAAATAAAAGTTTGGGATGCCTAAAATTATTTTTTTGTTGTTTACTTTGATGGCTATTCTCGGTGGTTGTGGATTGGAATATATTCCTCAAACTCCTCCTGAAGATCGGCAATTACAGCGTCAAAGAGTTATTGAATCAAAGATAAAGTCAGAATTTGAACCCCAAAAAAAGACCTATCGCTCCATTGCATTTGGGAAAACGACAACCATTAAACCTTTAAGCTTTATTAAATTAGATTCTCTTTTTGAGCAAAAATATCAATTGGAGCAATCTGGACGAAGAGATAGAAATCTGGACGAAAAAATTGGTATACAACGTTTGGTTTGTCAAACTGATACAAACGAAATTTTGTACATGGAAGAACATGTTTTTAGTTTAGAAACTGACACAAGCGCAGAGGTTTTGTCGGGGAATTTCGCACTAAATATTAAAAACGAAATCCGACAAGTTGAATTTACCACAGCTTACACGATTCCTTCCAATTTAGTAGCTTTTTATGGCTATTATGTTTTGAATGAATCATTTATGTATTTTTCTGAACAACCTGCTGGTGAAGAGGAAGATTTCTACAGATATTATAAAAATAAAGCTGGGACCTTATTGGGATTCCAAAAAGAACAGTTTATCGTCAATACATTGAAATTGATGAAATTGGCAAGAACAAATAGATCTTTAGAAAAACAATTGTTTTTAAGAGAGTTGACCAAAACAGAAGTTCATGGCTTGAATACAAATTATGAGAGTGCTGTTTTTAATAGATTAGATCAATTTTCAACTGCCAAAAATGAAGTTGATTACTATTTAGTTGACTATCAATTTGTAGAAAGAGTGAGTGATATTAAGACTGAATTGAGACGATATGTGCTCAAATTTGATCCATATTTGATGTTGATCTCTAAGGAAAAAATGTAAATTTCAACTACAAATCAAATTGAATTGAGCCAAAAGCCAATTGATTTTCGAGTTTTTTATTTGCTAACCATGGAGAATAGATAATTTCTGATTTGGTATCTGCATGATAATCACTTGTCGCCAAGAAATAGGATTTTCTTTTCAATTGGATTTGATATCCACCTTTAAGATGTGCTATTTTAATAATTGCCCCTTTCAGTTTAATTTCTGTTTTCTTACTTGACGAGATTTCAAAGTAATGCAAATTCCCTGGATATATTTTTTGAAACGCTTCCGCAACGTATTTCGCCTTTTTTGGATTTTTATTTCTGTTGGCGTAAAAGCAGAAATTTTGACCTCCATATTGAACTATAAAAGTGGGTTCATTTGCTTGGAAAAAACAAATTTGCTTGTGATTCATTCTCTGAAAACGGTCCGATACTAACAGACCAATCCACAAAAGGCAAATGATCAAAACAGGACGTAAAATTTTGATTTTTTGATTTATTAAACTCCAATAAAATACAATAATCAGAGCAAAGAGGAATGCAACCTCCCAGAATTGCAGCACAAATCCATTCGATACGGCTCCTGGCAGTGAATCTACAAAATCGATGATCCACAACATGGCAAACATCGTCCAAAATAGCAAAAATGCAACGGTTTTCGCTAGCGGATTCCACCAAGCAACTGCAAAAAGCGCGATGCCAAGTGCCAAGACCAAAAAGGAGAAAACCATCAATCCTAAATTGGTTAAAATGAAATAATTTGGAAATTGATGAAAGTAATACAAAGTCAAAGGCACCGTCATAATTTGTGCTGCAATGCCAACCATTGTTCCTTCCCAAGCCAGCTGAATCCATTTGATTTTGGTATAAAAAAGCACGCTTAAATGTTTGTTAAACAAGAAAATTCCCACCATTGCCAAGTACGAAAGTTGAAATCCAATGTCAAAAAGAAAGTGCGAATTCCATACCAAAATGATTACTGCGGAAAGTGCCAAAGAATTGAATCCGTTGTATTTTCTGCCCGATAAAGTGCTACCAGCTAAAACTGTAAACATCAAGGCTGAGCGAACTACTGACGAAGACAATCCTGTCAAAGCAGAATAAATCCAAACGATGATCAACGCCAAAATCAGCGCTTGATTTTTGGAAATCCATTTGGAGAAAAGTCCAAAAATCAAAGTGAGAATTTGCACTAAAATCGCCACGTGAAGTCCTGAAACTGCCAATACATGCATCGCGCCAGTATTTCCAAATTTGCGGGTAATTTCACTGTCTATGGAACTTCTGTCTCCTAAAATCAATCCTTTGGCCACCGCATTTTCATCGCCGTTTAAGAAAGTATCTAAAATGGATGCGAATTTTTCACGCAAACCGATGAATAGATCCATGATTTCCCAATCGGATTTTCCAACCACAATGAATTGATCTTCTGCAACAAAGGCGCTATTTTGAATCGATTTGTGTTTCCAGAATTTTTGGCTGTCAAATTCACCAGGATTTTGGTTGTTTCCAATTTTCGTCAGTTCTGCGTTGACAATACAAATTTGTTTTCGCTGCAATTTAGAAGTAGAATCTTCCAAAAACATCAAAATTTTCCCTCTGGTAGGAACAGTGTCTTTGTAGCGAATGATGTATTTTGCCTCCACCTCGCATTTTTTGTAAACTCCAGCCGTTTTGGAAATAGCTTCAATTTCAACCATTACTTTGTCGCCAACCAAATATTGATTTTCAACGTGGTAAATGTCATTGTTCGGATTTTCAAATAAGTACAAAGTTTGTCCCAATTGAAAGAATATCAACAAAGGAAACATGAATTGAAACTTTAAAACAGTTGAATCAATTTTAAACTTCAAGGTTTGAAATCCAGCAAAAATCAGCAGAATAATTACCAGCGCAAAAAATGAAATATAAAAATCAAAAGGAAATAAATCAGCGACTACAATGCCCAGCGCCATCGAGAAGAAAAACCACAAAAAAGGCATGTACTGGAATCGCATAATAGTTTCATTACTAGGATAAAAATATTATTTTTTTTCAATTAATGATTCAACAATGGTAAAATTGAATAATAGATTATTTATTTTTCTCCCAAAGCTGAACAGTTTGATTGTAAAATTGATGTAAGCGTGCGCTGTCAGCATCAACGTATAGTTCAAACGTGTTATTATCGTGGGCATAAATGGTGAAGGAAGAAGCCAAAGTTACCGCAGTCGTTTTGTCGTTTAATTTCATCGAATCAATTTGCGTATAAAATGCAAAATTCATTTCTGTTTGGTTGTTTTCAATCCAATAACTCGCAACCCGTTTATCGGTGACAAAATTGCCACTTTGTTTCAAGCCTGAAATTCCACCATTCGATTCGAATAGCAATATTTTTTCATTGGTATCAAGAATGCCCAAACTGCGGATGAACGATAAATCTTTTGAAGAGAGATTATTTTCATTTTTCTCAGTCCAACTGCATGAAACCGCCAAAAACAAAATCGAAAACAAAAATATTGAAAGTGATTTTTTCATCTAACGAAGTTAAAAACAAGTCCAATATAAAAGTTGATTTTATTCATAAACATAAAATTTAACGGTTTTTTGAGCTTTCTTTTTTTAATTGAATGTAATTTTGCTAGCAAGATGGCACAGCAAAAAAAGCAAATTTCTAAGAAAAGTGAACTGAAACAATCAAACAATGTATTCGAAGATTCCCCTTGGAAATTGTATTTACAAGTATCGCTTTTTACAATTGGTTTAGGTTTTGTAGGTTTTGTATCACATCCTTTTTTTCAGTCTTTTTCATTTTCCCTGCTCAACCAGATTGAAATTACCACCGTACAAATAGGAACTGAATTCGAATTAAAAATGCTCTATATCGCTGCTTTCGTTTTGGTTCCCTTGATGGTTTTTGCAAGTCAGAAATTACTAAAATTGAAAGTTTTTACACAGAAATTATTTTTGATTACTTCGATTTTCATTTCTGGAATTATTTTTTGGATTATTCAAATAAGCAGTTTGAACCAGCAGTATGAAGACATGCTGAAAGTCAAAACGCCATTTCCAATAAAATATACGTTTGCGCTAGAAAATTTATTTCTGGAGTTTAATTTGTTGGTTGGATTTATTATCGGAGCAATCTTTGCTTCAATTTCACTCTACAGATTTAACAAGCGAAATGCGAATTATGCTTTACCCCAAAATAAGAATCAAAAATTGAAGAAATGAGCGAATCTTTGGAACAACAAGCCAGCTTGGGTGACAAATCAATTAGTCAACAGACTGTTTATCCAATTCTTTTTGCAATTTGCTTTGCGCACCTAATTAATGATTTACTTCAGTCGGTCATTCCTTCTATGTATCCTTTGATGCAGCAGAAATATGATTTGACATTCTCGCAAATTGGTTTAATCACATTTACATTTCAAATTACTTCTTCGCTATTACAACCTTTTGTAGGATTTTATACGGATAAAAAACCACAGCCTTATTCATTCGTTTTTGGGATGTGTTTTACACTTTCAGGAATCATTTTATTGTCGTTTTCTTGGAGTTACTACACCTTGCTTTTATCAGCAGGATTAGTGGGAATAGGGTCATCTATTTTTCATCCAGAATCTTCCAAATTGGCATTTTTTGCCTCGGGAGGAAAACGTGGTTTGGCGCAATCTATTTTTCAATTGGGCGGGAACACAGGAAGTGCAATAGGACCTTTGCTTGTCGCGTTAATTGTTGCTGTTTATGGTCAAATTCACATTCTTTGGTTCACCATCGCGTCATTTATCGGATTGGCAGTTTTGATGAAAGTGGGCATTTGGTATGACAAACATTTGAAATGGCGCGCGAATAACAAAAACATCAAGAAAGAGGAAAAACACGATTTGTCCCGATCAAAAGTCATTTTGTCGATTATAATTTTATTGACGCTGATTTTTTCCAAATTCTTCTATACTGCAAGTATGACGAATTATTTCACCTTCTTTTTGATTGATAAATTTCATGTTTCTGTACAACAATCTCAATTTTATCTATTCATTTTCTTGGGTTCAATCGCTGCGGGAACACTGATTGGTGGACCAATTGGAGATCGTTTTGGAAGAAAATACGTGATTTGGTTTTCAATTCTAGGAGTAGCTCCCTTTACCTTAATGCTTCCTCACGCTAATTTCACTTGGACGATTGTTTTGGCAGTGATGATTGGTTTGATTTTGTCTTCTGCATTTTCTGCCATCATTGTTTATGCGCAAGAATTGTTACCGGGTAGAGTAGGGATGGTTTCAGGACTTTTCTTCGGATTTGCTTTTGGAATGGGAGCGTTGGGTTCCGCTTTATTAGGGAAATTGGCCGATAAGACAAGTATTGAAGAAGTCTTCTTTATTTGCTCCTTTTTGCCTTTGATAGGTGTGATCAATATTTTCTTACCAACGATTAAGAAATTAAAAGTTTGATTTTATCATTCGTTTTTATTTGACGACCAAGATTAAATTACTTTAAAATTCACATTAATCAATATTAAGCAATTTTTCAACTGGAATTAACTTCTAACATTGAATCTTTTTTAGCTTAAATGTTTGATTTCAAAAAGCTTAATTTTAATGATTTCCTTAATTAATCATCGATTCCGTCGTAATGTTAAGTTGTGAATTAATTAAATCAATATTATAATCATGTGAATAATTGAATTTTCCTTTTTTGTTTTAAAACTAAACTAACATAAAAATTATAATATACTGTCTTTTAATTGTTTACTCTTTAATGCAAAGATAATACTCTGTTAATTTTGTTGAAGGATTGATGCTGTAATTTTGTTCAAATTTTTAGAAAATTTCGTTTTTCAATTAATAAGTATGAACAAATTTTACTTTACGATTCTTTGTCTCTTATCTGTGTTAAATTCCTTCGGTCAACAAGGACTTGAAGGTATTATTGTAGAAAAGTATTATGAAGCGAGTAACAATGAGCTACAAAATTATGGTGTACCAAAAGGAACTGTAACATATAGAATTTATGCAGATTTAAATCCTGATTTTCGATTTCAAGCAGCTTATGGAAATGCAAATCATCCTTTGACAATTTCAACATCTACCAGTTTCTACAATGATACAGAACACGGTGATTTTATACCAAATACCATTGCAAGACGAAATTTGGGGAAAAAAGCATTAATGTTGGATTCATGGCTCTCAGTTGGCGCTGCGGGAGAAAAATATTATGGCATCTTGCAATCCTCAGATGATACTTTGGAAACGATTAAGCATCTAAATGGCTTTTTTGGAGCTAATGAAAAAGAAGTATCAATTCTCAAAAAAGATGGTTTACTATCAAGTGAAAATATTCCTAGACCAACTTTTTTTGGAATCGATAGTGCAGTAGTAGTTTTTAAAAATAAAGTAGGCTCTGAATTTAAAACAACAAATGGTGCTTGGGCTTATTTAGGCCGAGGATCTGTTGGTGCTGATTCGCTAACCAAAAACACTGTCTTAATCGCACAAATTACAACCAATGGTGATTTTAATTTTGAATTAAATATTCAAGTTGGTTCAACTAAAACTGGAGAAATACAAAAGTATGTTGCCAAAAATCCAATAGGCAATGAAATCTTGATGCCTCAATTAATCTACTCGAGTGCATCAAAAAAGTCAAAAAAAAATAAACGAAAAAAATAGAAATTATGAAAAAAACAATGTTTTTTGCTTGTATACTTGCAAGTTCATTCGCCCACTCACAAGGTCTTGAAGGTATTGTAGTTGAAAAGTACTATGTGTCAGATTTAGCAGATTCTTTAAATGCAGATTCAAATGGTGCTACCTCTCCATTAAAAGTTGGATCTGTTACTTACCGCGTCTTTGCAGATTTAGCTGATGGATATAATTTTATTCAAATGTTTGGAAATTCAGAGCATACTTTGAAAATTTCAACAACAACTGATTTTTATAATGACCCAAATAATGGAACTGTTTTTCCTCAAAATACGAGTGTAGTCAATACACGTAAAAACACCACTTTAATTGATTCTTGGCTTGCTGTAGGTGGAGGTGCTAGTGGACAAATGGGTGTTTTGAAATCTGAAGATACTGATGGTTCAATTGGAAATGCGCATGGAGTTTTAGAAAATGCTGATGCTTCAATCGGATTACCAATTAATGGAACAGGGGCACAAGACGGATTAATGCCAGGTACACCAGTAATTCCAAATTCATTAGGACTAGGTTCTTCTACTGATATTTTTGATCAAACTCCTGGAAATTCTTTTGTTTCAAATGGAGGAGCAATTGCTGCTTTAGGTGGTGTTCAGGGCGTTACTGCAAGTAATATGGTTTTAATCGGACAATTTACAACGGATGGAGTTTTGAATTTTGAATTAAACATACAAATTGGTACACCTGTAGCTGGCGGAAGCGAAACATATGTGGCTACAAATCCAACCGCACCAGAATTATCAATTCCAAGTTTGATTTATACATCACCAGTTTCAAATGTGGGTGTAAATGAAAATATCTTAAACAAAGAAAGTATTACAATTTTCCCTAATCCAACAAAAAATACTTTCAATGTTGTTGTAGTTGGACTTAAGGAGCAATCAAACAATGATTTTTACCAAATTCAAGATATCAAAGGATCTGTTTTAGGTAAATCAAGTTTGACCGTTACCGATGGGAAAATTAGCCAACAAGTAGATATTTCTGCTTTACCAAATGGAATCTATTTTGTTACAATTTCTGTAGCAGGTAAAAATTCAACTCATAAAATCATTAAAGAATAATCCAAAATAAAAAGATTATTCAGTTTCTTATTTCATGTTATGATTTACAATAACTTTCATCTCAAAACCATTGGATTCAAATCTTTAGGGTGTTTCAATGTGTTGAAAATGACATTTTTTTTGATTCTTTTTTTTATTTCAAATCAATCTGTAAAAGCGCAAGGTTCTTTGACGGGTAAAATTTTTGACGAAAAAGGAGAACCGGTTTACAACGCAAAAGTTTTCAATAAAAATGATAAATTAAAAGTGGTTAGATCAGATTTTGAAGGGAATTATTCCATTGACATTAAAAGTAATCAACCTCAAAATATTTTGATTGCTTTTATTGGATATGATACAACAAGCTTGATAGTAAACCCCCTTAAAAATGAAGTGATTGAAAAAAATATCGTTCTGCAAATCGAACAATTAAAAGTTACAACAATCACTGAAGTTTCTATTGTTGCTCGTCGCTCGAAAGGGAATGATGAATACATGGATAAGAAAAAAGAGAATTCAGCTACTACAATAGATTATATATCCAGTGAAACAATGAAGAATACTGGAGATCAAAATGTGTCGGCGGCTACTTCCAGGGTTTCTGGTGTTTCTTCCAGTGGCGGAATCATTACTGTGAGAGGAATTGGTGATAGATATGTAAAAACAACTTTAAATGGGTCGAGAATTCCAACGCTCGATCCATTGACAAATAATTTGAAATTGGATATTTTTCCAGCAAGTTTAGTTGACAACGTTATTATTACTAAAACAGCAAGTCCTGATTTACCAGGTGATTGGTCTGGAGCTTATTTATCAGTTGAAACAAAGGATTATCCAAACAAATTAAGTGTTAGCTGTGATTTTCAATTTGGATACAACGCGCAAACTACTTTCAAAGATGTAATTAGCTCTCAGCGCAGTGAAACTGATTGGTTAGGATTCGATAACGGTTTAAGAAACAGGGCGCAGGAAAGTATTCTAAGTCCAAATTTTAATCCTACATCTTATCAGGAATTGGTAGCGCTAGGTTTAGGGGATTTTTATTCTAATTTAGGTGTTAATGGTTGGATAGATGGTAGTTCACAAGGTGAAACATATTTCAAATTAGGTTTGGTTGAATTGGGTTTATTACCAAAAGGGTTAGTCAATGACCCTGTAGCATTCAATAATGCTAAAGCAATTTATTTGAATAGCTATAAGCCCCAAGCTTTTGATATTATGAATCCAAATGGGACCAATTATAACAATGGTTTTTCAAACAGTTGGAACACGACAAAACGCAGAGCGCCATTGAATATTTCTCAGAGTTTTAGTGTGGGTGATCAAACCAAGCTATTTGGTAAAACTTTGGGTTATTTTGTCGGTTTCAGATATGGTAGTTCAGTGAGATATGATCCAAATGGTATTTCACAAAGAATTGGTGCCGAAGAGTTAGGCTTTCCTGTCGATTTTGTTGATAATGCGCAAATTAGTAGAGAAACAAACGGATGGAGTGCTTTGGTAAATTTGGCATATAAACTTAATACTAGAAATAAATTTTCTTTCTTGTTTATGCCGAATTTTACTGGTACAAACGATGTGGCTAACTTTTCTACCGTTTTTGATAATACAGCTTCTCAAGAAGGAAGGACTCAAATAAATCAATTTTATGAGCAAAGAAAGCAAATGATATATCAAGTCAAATCAGAGCACTTTGTTCCTGGATCAAAAATGAAAATTGATTTCAACGCTTCTTACACAGTTGGAAGCAGTATTGCACCTGATTTTAAAGTTACTCAATACGACTTTTTAAAAGAAGATGGAGTAATTACTGATTATATTTTTGCACCTAGTGCAGGTGATGGAATTAGAAGATATTACCGTTATTTGGATGATAATATTTTAGATTCTAGAATTTCAGCTGAATTGCCATTCGGTGATTCTACCAAAAAATTAGTTAGGAAATTGAAGTTTGGTGGAGCATACCAACGAAATGATAGAAAATCTAATTTGAATGAATTTTATTTATTAGATGGAAACAACTTCAATAAGCCAGAATTGTTGAGCGATGATATCGATGCCTTTTTAAGTGAGGATAAATTTATTCTGACGGATAGAAAAGTTGATTTTTATTACACTGAAAGAAATTTTTTCAGAAATAATACTTTTGGAAACAGTAGCGTTCTAGCTGGTTTTGTAATGTTGGACTACGAACTTTTGAAGAGATTGCGTTTTTCAGGTGGTGTGAGGGTTGAGCAAGGTAAAATTTTCTCTGATGTAGTGGAATATTATAATAAAGGTTACAAAAACAATGATCTCAGAAGAGAAAATTTAGGTGGTTTTCCTCTCGTAAATGCAGCCAATTTAAATGAAGTAAATATATTGCCAAGTGCTAATTTTATCTACAAATTAATTGATAGTGACACAACTAAAATAAACTTGAGGTTGAATTACAGTCAAACAGTTGCTCGTCCGAGCATCAGAGAGTTAAATGATGCCGCAATTTATGACAATGAATTTAGAACATTAATTTATGGTAATTCAGATTTGAAATTTGTTCATATTAAGAATTTTGATTTCAGAGCAGAATCATATTTTAAAAATGGAGATAATTTTTCGGTGAGTTTATTCTACAAAGATTTCAGAAATCACATTGAATTAGGATTTGGAAGTAGTGGTATTACTTGGCAAAATATTGATAAATCAAACGTAAAAGGTATCGAAATTGATGTTAATAAAACGATTTCAAAATACTTTGATCTTAAAGCCAATGTTACTTTGGTTAAATCAAACTCAATATTTATTCGAAAAGACTTGCAATTAGTTGATGGCGTAAAAGTTTATACTCCAATTGATACAGTTACAAGACCAATGTTTGGTCAAGCACCTTATATCGTCAACGCGATTGTAGTTTTCAAATTGGATTCAATAGGTTTGACAACAACCTTAAGCTACAACATCCAAGGCCCTAGATTAGCTATTACAGGCGTGGTAAAAGGACGTCCAGATGTTTATGAAATACAGAGAAATTCTATTGATTTTAAAATGAGTAAAACCATTGGTAAATATTTTACCGTGAGTTTGACAATGAGAGATTTATTGAATGCAAAGGTGAGAAGAGCCTACAAATTACCTTCTGGATGGCAAGATTTTGACAGTTTCAGATATGGAACCAATTTTATTGCTGGAATTTCCTATAAACTATAATTTTTAAAATACAATTCGATGAATTTTAATAGAATAATACTCCTATTTTGTGCCTGTTTGAGTTTTAATTCAATGTTTGCTCAATTGGAAAAAGTGATTGTGGAGAAATATTACGTTTCAAATGATCAAGATTCAACTGATACTTTTGGTGGTCTTTTAAAGTCAGGATCGACTACCTATAGAATTTATGTTGATTTAAAGCCAGGAAGTAAATTGATGAAAATGTATGCGGATCCAAATCATAAAGTTGAATTTGCAAGTACTGAAGTTTTTTTCAATCATTTGTCCGATGGACAGTCCTTTGGGAAGGATTACATTAAGAATAGATACATGGAAGGTACTATCGCTTTAGATTCTTGGTTGACTTTAGGTCAAACTTCTAAAAAGCAAAGTAACCAAACACATTTTGGTATCTTGAAAAACCAAGATTTGAACGGTTCATTTATCGGTGGGATAAATAATGATGGAGGAAGTCAAATGATTGCTAGTGGTTTGTTAATTAATAATGATCCTTCAATTGGTTTGCCACTAACAACTGCTGATGGAATGGATACCATGAATTTTACTCCAGATTCTTGGTTAGACAATGGAGTAAAAGATTTTTTCTCTGGAAATGACAGCACTATTTTCGGTTCTTTGGTTGCAAAAAATATTTTTTCTAGCAATAATTTCTATCTTCAAAATTCTGGTGTAACAGGCGTAATTCCTGATAGTAATCAAATCTTAGTCGCTCAATTGACAACATTAGGAGAATTATCTTTTGAATTTAATATTGAGATATTAGCGATGATTGATGGCTTGCCAACCACCATTAAATATGTAGCAAACGATTCTATCTTAGCCGACGATGAGGAGTTTAGTCCATTTTTAAAATATCCGTTTGATTGCGGATGTATTGACGCAAATTATTTGGAATATGATCCAAGTTTTGCTTGTTTAGCTCCGGGTTCTTGTATCACTCCTGTTGTTCTTGGGTGTATGGATCCAACGTCTTGTAATTATGACCCAAATGCGAATATTTCGGTGCCTGATTTATGCTGCTATCCTGGCTCTTGCGGAGATAGAGATATTGCAGTCGTTTGTCCTTCTTTAATGGGCGATAAGTTTGATTTTGAAATCGCGCCAAATCCGACCAATGATTTCATCACTTTAAATGTTACTTCTGGAATAGAAAATAAAATTTCCTACATCGTTTACAATTCTTTTGGTGTAATTGTTACTCAAAAAGAGACTACTTCAACTAATTTATTGGTAAATGAGAAAATTGATATGACCAACTCAAATGCAGGTTTATATTTAATCAAGGTGGTAGTTGGAAATCAATTTCAAACCAAACTATTTATGAAAAACTAATCAATGATATAATTTGATTTATGAGAAAAATGAAAATTAATATAGCTCTTTTAATCATATCAATTTCTTTATTGTCACTGAATTCTTGTAAAAAAGAGGAGGTGGAAGTGAAAGAAAATGAAACGAGCACAGTGACTGATTTAGAAGGGAATGTATACAAAACAGTTAAAATTGGCGATCAATGGTGGATGGCTGAAAATTTAAGAGTTACAAAATACAACGATGGCTCTTCTATTATATTTATCGATTCACTTCAAACTGATTCTACTTGGGCAGTCCAAACTGAAGGTGCTTTCTGTAAAACAGATAACCGATATGGAATGTTATACAACTGGTTTGCTGTCAATGATTCGAGAAGTTTAGCTCCTGCTGGTTGGCATATTCCAACAGATGAAGAGTGGAAAACAATGGAAAAAACAATTGGAATGTCTACTGAGGCAGCGAACCAAACTGCTTGGAGAGGTACAAACGAATGTGAGAAGATTATTCCTAAATCTTCGGCAGGTTGGCCTTCAGAATCCACTGTTTTTGGTACCAATGAGAGTGGGTTTTTTGCTTTGCCTGGAGGTTGCAGATTATTTAATGGAGAAATTAATAATCAATCAAATAGTGCTTTTTGGTGGACTTCTACAGCTGAAAATAATGAGGCATGGTATCGATATATTGATAGAAAAAGCAAGAAGATTTTCAGACAATATACTTATCAAAAATATGGTTTAAGTATAAGATGTGTAAAAGATTAAACGTGTAAACATGATAAAAGTAATTTCCATTATATTAGTACTAATAACGTTGCCAGCATTTGGTCAGCAGAATGATTCTCTAAAGTTTAATAATCTCAAATTAGGTTTGTCTATCTCTCCTTCTTTTTCATCTAGATATTTGAAAGCGGAAAGTGATGCGCAAGCAAATTTAGATTATTTCGATTCGATTGAAATGCCTCATCTAGGGTATTCATTTGGACTCAATCTTGGATATCAAATTTCAAAGAGATTTTCAATCAATTCAGGTCTTTTCTTTGCAAATCGCGCACAAAGTTCTAAATCTGCATCTTTAGCAAACATTTCTAATTTTACAAACAATATTTACTACCTTGATTTGCCACTAAAGTTCAACTATTATTTGTTGTATAAAAAGTCCAAACTATACTTAACAGGTGGCGCCAACTTTTCATATTTTTTGGCTAACAATGTTTCCTGCAGAAAAGAAAGTAATAATGAAGTTCTTTCTTCTAAAGGGGATGACTTAAATTCAATTAATATCGCAGGAATAATCGGAATTGGTATTGATGTTCCGATTTATAAAAGATGGACGTTTAATTTTGAAGTAAATTATCAACACGCTTTTACTCCGCTATTAAACACTCCAATTGAAAGATATTTGTACAGTTTTAATCCAACAATTTCGCTTTTTTATAGGTTTTAAAGGATCAAAACCAAATTTTGAAGGCATGACAAATTAACATTTTGTTCATGCCTTTTTTTATTTAACTCAATTGCTAAACTATACAATGATTGATTTTAGTTGTTTTCGTTGATTGGTCACATTGAGTTCATATTAACTTCTTTTCTTTTTAAACCTAAAGATGATTTATTTATATTAGATTAATAAAAAACAACAGAAATCTTGTTTTTTTGGTAATAAATGCTTTAACTATTTCTTGGTCAAACAGTGGATATTTGTACAAGTATTTAATAAAGCATTTTAAAAAAGAAAAAAATGAAAAAAAATCAACATTTTAGAAAAGTTATTGCTGCTGCCACGTTGGCTTTGACGGCGATTTCACCAAGCTTTGGACAATCTGATTTAGGTTCTGCTTGCGGATGTCCTCCTGTTGCATCAAGACCAGATGTTTTGTTGTCCAGCTTACCAGGATTCCTTGCAATTAATGGAACTTATGGAGGTGAATTACAAAATGGTGCTGTTTTGAGTTGTGCAAACAACTACATTATTGACCAAAAAATTTACATCCCTTCTGGAAAAACGATTACTATTAATCCTGGTACTGTTTTGAAAGGTCGTACTGCTCCATTTTTGACTGGGACCACAACTCCAGATCCAGCAAAAGCATCTGCACTTGTAATTATGAGAGGTGGGAAAATTATGGCAGAAGGTTCTGCAGATTGTCAAATCGTTTTTACTGCTGAAGCAGACAATTTGAGCGGATCTTATGCTATTTCTAATATCGGTAAATGGGGAGGTGTTGTTCTTTTAGGGAAGGCTACTAATAACCTTACGTTAGCTGCAAATGGTCCTTTCGTTGCTGGAGGTTCTGGTAAATTAGCTGTTGCAGATGGTTTGGGGACTATTGAAGGTTTCGCAACTTCAAATGCACAAGATCAATATGGTGTTAACCTTTCTTTAGGTGAAACATTTGATGATAATGATAATTCTGGAATCATGAAGTATGTATCAATAAGACATTCAGGTGCAATTTTATCAGTTGGTGCTGAAATCAACGGACTTACTTTAGGTTCAGTAGGTAGAGGTACAACAATTGAGCATATCGAAATCGTTTCTTGTGCTGATGATAACATTGAAATCTTCGGAGGTACTGTAAACTTAAGATATGTTTCTACATTATTTGGAAATGACGATATGTTTGACTGGGATTTAGGTTGGACTGGAAAAGCTCAATTTTTATTCGGTATGAAAACTGACAATACATCTTCAGTTGATTCAGATAGCGGTTTTGAATCAGATGGTGATGATAATAAATCAAATAATTTCCCAAGATCTACACCAGTACTTTATAACGTTACATTGATTGGGAATGAAAAAACAACTTTGACTTCAGATAATGGTTCTATCGCTGCAATCAATGCAAAAGAATTAACTGGTGGTGAAATTTATAACTCTGTTTTCGCGAACTTTAAGAATGGGTTCAATATGGTTAAATCTTTAGGGACAAGAACTGGAACTTCAGAGGCATACCATAACTGGGCTACAACTGGTGGAAATGGATCTTCAATTTTGAAAGTGAAATGTAATACTTTCGTTGGTGTAACTAATCCATTAACAATTGGTAGTTCAACCGCTGCAGTTTTACCATCGGATACGGTTCAATTTAAACAAACGGATATGAATACTGTTGTTGCTGGAAATAACTTACCAGGATTTAGCTATGCGATTACTGTCAATAACACAACAAATACTTTTTCTGTAAAAAATGATGTAGTTCCTAATCCAGCATTGTCTGTTTCTGGTTGTCCAGTTGCTCCAGCGGATGGTTTCTTTAGAGCTGCTAACTACAGAGGTGCTTTTGCTTCAACAGGTGACAACTGGTTGTCTGATTGGTCATATTCTCAAATCTTAGGTGCTACTCAAGGTTTAGTTGATTGCCCTACAGATATCAATAAAGATGGTATAACAAACATCGATGATTTCTTGATTTTTGCTCCAGCTTTTGGAACATCTTGTAATTAATATTTAATAGAAGAAAAACAATATTTCTTGGTTAATTGACCGTGGAAATATTGTTTTTTCTTTTTAAAAAAGAAAGCAATGAAATTAAAAAATATATTTTTAGGACTTGGTTTATCTTTGTTGATGAATACAACTTTCGCTCAAGGTGGTCTTGAAGGAATTGTTGTAGAAAGATATTACCAAACAAATGCTGCAGATGGAGCAAATGCTTCCACAAATGGAGCAATCAATTCATTAGCAACTGGATCTGTAGTTTACAGAGTTTATGTTGATATGGCTGCGGGCTATAAATTTTCTCAGTTGTATGGTGCTGCAAACCATGATTTAAAATTGAATACCACTACCAATTTTTACAATGATCCAAATAATGGAACTGCATTTGGTCCAGGTTCTACTAGTTTAATCAATGCTGCAAAAAACACAGTATTGATTGACTCATGGTTTACTGTAGGTGGAGTTTGTGCTGGTAAATCTGGTGTATTAAAAACAGAAGACACAGATGCATCTATTGGAAACTCTCAGGGTGTTTTAGCTAATAATCCAGGTTCTTGCTATGGTTCGCCAATCAATGGTACAAACGCGAAAGACGGTTTGGTTCCGAGCACAGCAGCATCAGGTAATTTAGCTACTACTTTTGCTAATGCTTCATCAATGCAAGTATTAGGTTTAAATACTCAACCAAATCTACTAAACCTATTAGACCAAGGAACTGGGAATAGTTTAACAACTTCTAATTTTTCAATTGGTTCTTTAGGAGGTGTTAGAGGAGCAAGTGCTTCTAACATGGTTTTAGTTGGTCAATTCACAACAAATGGTGTTCTTTCTTTTGAATTCAATGTTCAAATAATTTCCGCAAATGGAACTGCTGAAAATTGGGTTGCTAGAAATAGAACTGGTAATGAATATACTAGTCCAAGTTTGATTTTTAGTTCAACACCAATTGCAGGAACAGTTTCTACAGCTGCAATAAGTGTTTGCACAGGTTCGACAAATTTATTCACTTTAACAGGTAGTAGTGGAACAATTCAATGGCAAAGATCAACAACTTCATCTCAAGTTGGTTTTTCAGATATTTTGGGGGCAAATTTACCAACATTCAATGCAACTAACCTCACTACAACAGCTTGGTATAGAGCAAAAGTATCAAAATCAAGTTGTGCGGAAGTTTTTAC
>CANHQP010000056.1 GCA_947462925.1 Flavobacteriia bacterium
AAAGTCTCAAAAGTCTTACCGTTTTAGGTGTCTATTGCATCATGGTCCACCTCTTCCCATTCCGAACAGAGAAGTTAAGCCTGATTGCGCTGATGGTACTGCTCTTTTGAGGGTGGGAGAGTAAGTCGACGCCACTTTTATAAATCCCGCACAGTAAATTGTACGGGATTTTTTTTTACCCATTATTTTTTTGAAAATTTCTTTGCTAACGAAATTGTTGTCTGTTGAATGATAAAGTGTAGAAGGCGCAGTATTGAAGGGAATACATGTCTAATTTTTCGACATAAAAAAATCTCATTTTAAAAATGAGATTTACAATATAATACTGTCTTTTAAAGCGATTCTTCTTCTTCAGGTTTAGCTTCTTTGGTTCCTCGCATATGAATGATTAACCCATTTAAAAAATTGCGTAGAAATTGATCTCCACATTCTTTGTACTTAGGATGGTCTTCACTTCTAAATAATGCGCCTAGTTCACTCGTGCTTACTTTGAAATCTACCAATTTCATGATTTCTACAATTTCATCGTTTCTTAATTGTAAGGCTACTCTGAGCTTCTTTAAAATATCATTATTTGTCATGATTGCTTTTTAGTTTATCAAAGGTAAAGAAATTAAAGCTATAGTTTTAAATAAATAGAAAATCAACCCTTCTATTGTGCTGTTTACCTTCAGGAGTTTGATTATTATCTATTGGCATTTTTTCACCTTTGAAATCAATTACAAGTTTAAACGTTTCTAATCCACATTTTAAAAAATAATCTTGAATCGCTTTCGCTCTTCTTGCAGATAAATCAATGTTGTAAATGTCAGATCCATCCGCATCTGTATGACCGATGATTTTAATTCTTAAATCTGAATGACCATTTACAACTCTTGCCATTCTCGCTAGATAATTGTGAAATTCAGGCTTGATTTCAGCTTTGTCGTGATCAAAATAAATGGGTTGAAATTGAAAGTTTTTGCGCTCTAATTCTTGGATTTCTGGTGCCTTTCTTCCTTTCGACAAATCAATCAGAAATCTATCTCTCCAAGAATGGTCAATAAGAACCTGTTCGCCTTCACTGAACGCAACAGTTGAACGATACAAAATTATTTTCCCAGTATTTCCTCGACAACTATTGCTTATGAAAGTTCCTTCTAAATAACCAGTTGAATCAACGTAATGTAAATTCAAATCTATGCTACAAACCGTTATTTTCGAAGAAATTTTCTTTTTTTCTACAATGTATTGAGCTATTTTAAGCTGATTTTGATCAACAGATCCTTTCGTTTTTTGAATAATATAATTGGTAGATTTGTAAAATTCTTCGCGAGATTTTCCAGAAATTGAATTTCCATTTAATTCTATAGATAAATAAAATATCTCACTTTCGGCATTTTTTTGTCCATCCCTCAAAAGAACTCCTTGCCAATTACCCTTCAGATTAGTCTGAGAAATCAAATGGCTTAAAAAAATGATCGAAATAATTGTAATTAAGTTCTTCATATCTCTTTATTCGTATGTAATCATATTTTGTTCCAATTAATTAAATAAATTTTTGAACTATTTCTTAGTTTTAATCGTTTATGCTTTTTAATAGTTAATTTTAGGATTCTTACAATAAATTTAAACGATATGAAAACATTCATTTTATTTGCTTCTTTGCTGATTTCAGGAGTACTTTTTTCACAAACAATTTATGATTATAAAGTCGTTGATATTAATGGAAAGTCTTTTGATTTGTCATCATTAAAAGGCAAAAAAGTAATGATTGTAAATACAGCCTCTAAATGTGGTTTAACACCGCAATATGAGCAATTAGAAGAATTATACAAAAAGTATAAAGACCAAAATTTTGTGATTGTTGGTTTTCCTGCCAATAACTTTATGAAACAAGAACCAGGAACGAATGAAGAAATTGAATCGTTTTGTCAGAAAAACTATGGCGTAACTTTTCCTATGATGTCTAAAATTTCAGTGAAAGGAAGCGATATGGACCCGTTGTATAAATTTTTGACAACAAAATCATTGAATAAATTAGAAGACAATGATGTTAAATGGAACTTTCAAAAGTACTTGATTGATGAAAAAGGTAATTTGGTGAAAGTTATCAGTCCAAGTATTTTGCCGACGGATAAGGAAATCATCAAATGGATTGAGGCGAAGTAATCCAAGAGTTTAATACTTTCTTAATAAAGTGGATATTTTGTTGATAAATATCCACTTTTTTGCGTTTTATGCCCCGAATTTTCATCCTTAGATTTGTATATTTGTTCGTTCATAAAAAACGAAATTATCTCAAGGAAATACTATGAGTGAAGATATAAAAAAAGACGATTATTCAGCGGATAATATCCAAGTTCTTGAAGGATTAGAGGCAGTAAGAAAAAGACCTGCGATGTACATCGGTGATGTTGGAATCAAAGGATTACACCATTTAGTTTACGAGGTAGTTGATAACTCGATTGACGAAGCTTTGGCTGGTCACTGTGATACCATTGGCGTTTTTATTAACGAAGACAATTCGATTACTGTAAAAGACAATGGACGTGGAATTCCAACTGGATTGACTGCCAAAGAAAAGAAATCCGCACTTGAAATTGTAATGACAGTTTTACATGCCGGTGGAAAGTTTGACAAAGATACCTATAAGGTTTCTGGTGGACTTCACGGAGTTGGTGTATCTTGTGTAAATGCACTTTCTATTCATTTGAGCGCAATCGTTCAAAGAGATGGTAAAATTTTCCAACAAGAATACAGCATCGGTAAACCATTGTATGATGTAAAAGAAATTGGTGTTTCTAACGAAACTGGGACGCAAGTAACCTTTAAACCAGATGGAACTATCTTTGAATTTACAGAATACAATTACGATACTTTAGCCGCTAGAATGCGCGAATTGGCGTTCTTGAATAAAGGTATCACAATCACTTTGACGGATTTAAGAAATTTTGACGAAAAAGGTGAACCAATTTCAAATATCTTCCATTCAGAAGGTGGTTTGAGAGAATTTGCGCAATACTTGGATAGAAATCGTGAAGCTTTAATTGCTGATGTAATCTATTTTGAAGGAGAAAGAGAAGGTATTCCTGTTGAAGTTGCTTTGACTTACAATACTTCTTATACAGAGAATATTCAAGCTTACGTTAATAACATCAACACGCATGAAGGTGGAACACACTTATCTGGTTTCCGTCGTGGTTTGACAAATACCTTGAAAAAATATGCTACTGAAAGTGGTATTTTGGCAAGAGAAAAAATAGAAATTGACGGAGATGATTTCCGTGAAGGTTTGACTGCTGTACTGTCTGTTAAGGTTCAAGAGCCTCAATTTGAAGGTCAAACAAAAACAAAATTAGGAAATCGTGAAGTTACAGCTCCTGTATCTCAAGGCGTTTCTGAAATGTTGGCTACTTATTTAGAAGAGCATCCTGCTGAAGCGAAGTTAATCGTTGAAAAAGTAATCTTAGCTGCTCGTGCGCGTCATGCTGCCCGTAAAGCGAGAGAAATGGTTCAACGTAAAAACGTTTTAACTGGTTCTGGTTTACCTGGAAAATTGGCTGACTGTTCTGAAAAAGATCCTGCTTTGTGCGAGATTTACTTCGTCGAGGGAGATTCGGCAGGTGGAACGGCAAAACAAGGCCGTGATCGTCACTTCCAAGCGATTATGCCACTTCGTGGTAAGATCTTGAATGTTGAAAAAGCAATGCACCATAAAATCTTCGAAAACGAAGAGATTAAAAATATGTACACTGCTTTAGGTGTTCGCATCGGTACAGATGAAGATTCTAAAGCGTTGAACCTTGAGAAATTAAGATACCACAAAATCATCATCATGTGTGATGCCGATGTCGATGGTTCTCATATCGAGACTTTGATTTTGACTTTCTTCTTCCGATTCATGAAAGAATTGATCGAAAACGGTTATATCTACATTGCAACTCCTCCTTTGTATCAAGTGAAAAAAGGTGGAAAATCTGATTATGCGTGGAATGAAGATCAACGTGATCGTTTGATTAATGAATTAAAAGGTGGTGGTGCTGAATCTTCTGTAAACGTTCAACGTTACAAAGGTTTGGGTGAGATGAATGCAGAGCAATTGTGGGAAACTACAATGAATCCAGAAGGAAGAACTTTGCGTCAAGTTACCATTGATAACGCTGCAGAATGTGATCAAATTTTCTCTATGTTGATGGGCGATGAAGTTCCACCAAGAAGAGAATTTATTGAGAAAAATGCAAAATATGCGAAAATTGATGCTTAGTTATTAAGTGGATTTTATTAAATAATAGAGAGGTTGTCATTTTTAGACAGCCTCTTTTTTTTGTTAGAACGCGAATAAACTGAACAATTAATGAGGCTGTTTTTTATCTAGAAAGTGTTTTCGAGAGAATCTAAATAGCATAGAAAATGTGTTATCTCTCATGTTACTTCGAGGTCAGATTATCGAGGTCAGATTATATTGGGATTAAACGAAGATTTGGATTAAGTAAAAAGTGATTGTTATAACAATAAAAAATCCCGAACATTTAAAAAAAACATTCGGGACCGTTTCGAGTGAGAGGTGGAAGCCAACCCACAAGTTTATAAATGACTGTGAATTTTAATTTGGAAAAGTCTATCCTATGTTACTCTCTTTGGATAAACAACTTTGCTAAATTACTCAATTAAATCGAGCATTGCTTTTTTCGTTTCGATCTTTTTTAATTCTATTTGATAATCCAGTTAAATCTTGCTTATTTCAAGTCCAAATCTGATTGAAAATGCTTAATTTTACCTTATGATTTACGAGATTATTGACAACGCTTTGCGTGAAGATATTGGAGATGGAGATCACTCTTCATTGGCTTGTGTTCCGGAGAATGCAACTGGAAAAGCAACTTTGTTTGTGAAAGATGATGGAATTCTCGCTGGTGTTGAATTGGCTGAAATGATTTTCAAACGCTACGATCCAAACTTGAAAATGGAAATTTTGATTCAAGATGGAGCAGTGGTGAAAAAAGGCGACATTGCCTTTCATATTGAAGGTTCATCTCGTTCTATTTTAGCAACTGAACGTTTGGTATTGAATTTCATGCAACGAATGAGCGGAATTGCCACGCAAACATTTCAAATCGTGAGTCTTTTAGAAGGTTTGGATACACAATTATTAGATACTCGTAAAACGACACCAGGAATTCGCTACATGGAAAAATGGGCGGTAAGAATCGGTGGAGGAAAAAATCACCGTTTCGCGTTGTATGACATGATTATGTTGAAAGACAATCATATCGATTATGCCGGTGGAATTACACAAGCGATTGAAAGTACGAACGCTTATTTGCAAAAAACAGGAAAATCCTTGAAAATCGAAGTCGAAGTGCGCAATGAGCAAGAATTAGACGAGGTTTTGGCAGTTGGAAAAGTAGATCGCATCATGTTGGACAACTTTACTCCGAAGCAAATTTCAGCTGTTTTGCCTAAAATTCCAGCGCAATATGAAGTCGAAGCTTCAGGGGGGATTACGCTTGATACAATCAGAGAATATGCAGAAACAGGCGTTCATTTTATTTCAGTTGGCGCGCTGACCCACAGTTTCAAAAGTTTAGATTTGAGTTTGAAGGCGGATTTTAGTACGAAATAATCATCCTTTCTTCAACAACTCCAACTTCTCATCAATCTCTTTCAAGATCAGGAATTGCTTTTCTTGTGTTTCGAATAATGTTTTGATTTGATCTTCTAAAAGCAAATCCATTTTTTGGTGCAAACTTCTGATTTGCATTTCAGATTTCAAATTGATTAAGTAATCGTTTTCGCTTCGTTTTCTGTCTTTTTCCTCTTGGCGGTTTTGACTCATCATGATAATTGGCGCTTGCAATGCGGCGATGCACGACAAAATTAAATTCATCAAAATGAATGGATAAGGGTCAAATTTCCAAATACCGAGCGCGAAAATATTGAAGATAATCCAAATGGTAAGGAAAACACCAAAGAAAATGATAAACTTCCAACTTCCACCGAAATAAGCCACTTTATCGGAGATTTTCTGACCTTGAGTCAAAATTTCCAATGGTGGATTCAACAAATTTTGAATGATTAATTCTTCCGCCTCAATTGAGTCTTGAACAATTCTATGTAACTTATCCAATTGCTCTTTTTCAGATTTGGAAATTTTTTCAACTAGATCAGTTTTCATTTGCCTAAAATTATTTTTTTGAGCTGGTTTTTTTCAATCGAATATAAATGTGCTTTACGTTTGTTCTGCCCGATTCACGTTCGTCGATTTCAAAAATATCCATGCTTTTGAAAAGCGGCAACATCTTGGTAAAACCATAATTTCTTGGATCGAAATCGGGTTTTTTCTTCAATAACAAATTTCCCAATTCGCCCAAAAATGTCCATCCATCTTCCTCTTCCAAATCTTCGATGCTTTTGGTAACCAATTTGATTAATTCAGGATCAATTAAATTCAACGGATTTTGTTTTTTCTCTTTCGTTGGTGAATTTTCATCCGCATTTGGAATAATTTCCTTCGGTTTCAAAATCTCTAAATAGATGAATTTATCACAAGCTGTAATGAAAGGTGTCAGCGTTTTCTTTTCACCGATGCCAATCACTTTCATGCCTGATTCTCTCAATCTCGTTGCTAAACGTGTGAAATCACTGTCGCTAGAAACGATACAAAAACCATCGACTTTTCCTGTGTACAAAATATCCATCGCATCGATAATCAATGCGCTGTCTGAAGCGTTTTTTCCTGTTGTATAGCTATATTGTTGAATCGGTTGAATTGCATTTTCAAGCAATACTTTTTTCCATCCTGAAACGGTTGGCTTCGTCCAATCAGCATAAATTCGTTTGAAAGTCGGTGTGCCATATTTGGCAATTTCTTGAAACATCTCTTTTACGTGTGAATAAGGCACGTTGTCGGCATCAATAAGCACCGCAAATTTTAAATCTTTGTTTGGTTCCATTTTGTTCATTTTATCAATCAATTGAATTGACAAAACATTGGCATTTCACTTTTGATTTTTTATTAAAGGTACGGTTTAATTTTGAAAATCTATTTAATAGGCAACCACAAAATAAATGTCGTTCCTTTTCCAACAGAACTTTTGACTTGGATATTTCCTCCGTGCTGTTCGATAATGATTTTCACATAATACAATCCCAAACCAAATCCCTTAACATTGTGTAGGTTACCTGTGGGTACGCGGTAGAATTTGTCAAAAATTAGTTTGATGTCTTCGCGTTTTATCCCGATTCCGTTGTCGGTAATTTCCAGTACAAAACCATTTTTTTCATTTTTGGTTTTGATGGAAATCGCTGGATTTACCTCACAGTATTTGATGGCATTGTCCAATAGATTAAAAACAACATTGCTAATGTGTACGGGATCAGCCTGAATACTGAAATCTACGGCTTGTAAATCCAAAGAAATTTCTCCGCCGTGGTCCGCTTGGTTGAATTCAAAATTGTCGCGCACCTCTTCGATTAAATCGTGCATGTCAAACAATTCCTTTTTCAAATGCAGCGTGTCTTTGTCCATTTTGGCGACATTCAAAACACGTTCAACTTGGTTTTCAAGGCGTTTATTTTCTTTGTAAATGATGCTTGCGTAGCGTTTGAGTTTTTCAGGATCGTTCGTAAAATCACCACGCATCAACATGTCACTAGATAATGCAATGGTTGAAATGGGCGTTTTCAATTCATGCGTCATGTTGTTGATGAAATCCGTTTTGATTTCCGACAATCTTTTTTGTTTGACAATGATATTGATTGCAAAAGCAAAGAAAACGAATACAACCGATACAATGATGAGCATCAAAATCCACGGTGAACCCAATTCGTCAGCGGGATTGATCGATTTTGTAATTAAATTGGGAAAATAAACCGTGAAATAATGTCCGCTGTTGTTGAGTTTCAATTTCGGAAATTTGAATTCTTTTGTAGAATCTTTTACTTGCGCATAAAGCGTGTCTTTCGAAAAGTGAATTAAATTCCCAAAAACGATGCTGTCAGAAAAACAATCGTAAATTCCATACTGAAAATCTTGGTGAATGTTGTGCTCGTAAAACTCACGAATCAACAAGGTTTCCAAGTAAAATGGATTCAATTCTTCGTGGATATCGACGCTGAAATAATTGGTTTTAACTTGCTTCACCGCGCCAAATAAATCAGAACTGTCGGAATATTGGGTAGAAATCGATTGTAAAACATTGCGTAAAGAAATGTGAACGTCTTCAGAAAATTGTTTCATGTTCAACGAATCCTCTTTTTGCTGAATAGCGATGTCTTTTTCTTGTGCAGCGACCGTTTTTTTAATCCAATAATATTGCACAAAAAGGATGCTCATCAATGAAATGAGACCTAGAATTACGACTGAATTAATGGTTTTACGATTCATTTTGGGTAGTTTGAGAAACTCAATAAGCAGACAATGAAGGATCGATTTGACGAATCCAATCTAAAATTCCGCCTTCCAGGTTTGCAAGGTTTGTGTAACCGTAATTTTGTTCCAAAAATTGAATCACATGCGCGCTTCGCATGCCAGATTTACAATGCACAACTACTGGTTTTTCTTTAGAGATTTCTTCAAATCGCGCAGGAATTTCATTCATCGGAATTAAAATTCCATCGATGTTGCAATGGTCAAATTCATTTTGCTCGCGACAATCAATCAATTGAAAATCGACTTGGTCGTCTATCATTTTTTTTAACTCCTGAACGTTTATCTGCTTCATGTGAAAATTTTGATGAAACAAAAATAAGCGATTAAAAGAATCCACAGAAAATAATAACAATAAAAAAACGGTTTCACTGAAAGCAAAACCGTTTATGTTTGTAAAACTGTTGTTTTAGAATCCTTGAACTCCGTTTACAGTCGTATATTTTAGAATGTTTTTCTTATCAGGATGAATTCTTGCAAAAGCCGATTGAAGTGCAATTGTACCTTCGTGGAAACCACATAAAATCAATTTCAATTTGCCTTCATAGGTGTTCACATCTCCAATGGCATAGATTCCTTCGATATTCGTTGAATAATCCGTTGTGTCTACTTTGATCGCATTTTTCTCGATTTCCAATCCCCAATCAGCAATCGGACCCAAACTTGGTTTCAAACCGAAAAGTGGAATAAAATGATCTGTATCTCTGATGATTTCGCCGTTTGTTGCGTGTTGAATAATTACTTTTTCAAGATTATTCGTACCAGCCAATCCAACAACTTCCGCTTCCGTAATCAAGGTAATTCTTCCTTGATCGGCAAAATCAATCACTTTTTGAACTGAATCTAAATGACCTCTAAACGAACTACTTCTGTGTACCAAAACTACTTCAGTCGCAATGTTTTTTTCTGCCAAGAAATAAGCCCAATCCAACGCTGAATCACCTCCTCCGGCGATAACGCAACGTTTACCTCTGTAAAATTCTGGATCTTTGATGATGTATTCAACACCGCGGTCTTCGAAATCTGTGATATTTGAAATCGGTGGTTTTCTCGGTTCAAAAACGCCCAATCCACCAGCAATCATGACAATTGGTGCATGGTGTTGCGTACCTTTTACCGTCGTAACGATGAAACTTCCATCTTCTAATTTATCAATGCTTTTGGCCGCTTCACCCAAGGTAAAACCTGGTTTGAAAGGAGCAGCTTGCGCCATCAAATTGTCGACCAATTCTCCTGCCAACACAGAAGGAAAACCAGGAATATCGTAAATTGGTTTTTTTGGATAAATCTCTGAACACTGACCGCCAGGCTGAGGCAAAGAATCAATTAAATGACATTTTAATTTTAAAAGTCCTGCTTCAAATACTGCAAACAAACCAACAGGTCCTGCGCCAATGATAATAATATCTGTTTCAATCATTTTATTTAATTGGAAATATGGGTACAAATTTAATCAACAATTCAGTAACAGAATTTAATTCTTTTTGTTTTGTTGGATTTTAAATTATTTTTATCCAATTCAAACCGCCGTACTAAAAATCTGCGTTTCTGCCTGTTTTCTTGCCATTCTGACGTCAAATGCCATGCAAATGTTTCTCAAAAATGGTTTTCCTGCTTCCGTTACTTTTAAATTAAAAGCAGTAAGTTCAACCATACCATCGGCTTCCAATTCGTGCAATTTTTCAACGGCACTCAGGATTTCATCGCATTGATCTTCCTCGTTTTCCCAAATTGTTTCTTGGTTGCACATGATGTTCAAAATGTGTTTGCGCATAATCAAATCTTCTGCAGTCAAAACATGTCCTTTGAAGAAAGGAAAACGGTCTTCATTCAGTGCTTTGTAATAATCTTCGACTTTTTTCTCGTTTTGCGCAAAACCTGTCCAACTGTCACTGATAGATGATGTTCCCAAACCGATCAATAATTTTGATTTAGAAGTAGTATAACCCATGAAATTGCGGTGCAAAGTCTTGTTTTTCTCGGCAATATTCAACGGGTCGTTCGGCAATGCAAAATGGTCCATTCCGATTTCAATGTATCCAGCGTTTTCTAGTGCGGTGCGACCTTGTTCGTACAATTGTCTTTTCACATTTCCCGCAGGTAAATCCGCTTCGGTAAATTTTCGTTGACCAGGTTTTAACCACGGAACATGCGCATAACTGTAAAATGCAATTCGATCTGGCTTCAATTCAATCACTTTTTCAATCGTTGCGTGCATGCTAGCGGTCGTTTGAAGCGGCAAACCGTAAATTAAATCGTAATTGATGGAAGTATAACCCAAATCTCTCGCTTGCTGCGTCACTTTTTCAACAGCTTCCACTGTTTGAATGCGGTTGATGATGTGTTGCACTTTCGGATCAAAATCTTGAATTCCCAAACTGATGCGTTTGAATCCCAATTTGTAAAGCGTTTCCAAGTGCGCGAAAGTCGTATTGTCTGGATGTGCTTCAAAACTCATTTCAGCATCTTCACACAACTCCGCAGTGCAAAGGATTTTCGAAAGCAAAGATTCCAAATTTTGCGCATTGAAAAAAGTAGGAGTTCCGCCTCCCAAATGGATTTCACTGATTTTTGGTGTTTCGTTGAAAACCGACAAATACATGCTCCATTCTTTCAAAAGCGCATCAATATAAGGCGATTCAACTTGGTGGTTAACCGTGATTCGGGTATTGCAACCGCAATAAGTGCACAAACTTTCGCAGAATGGCAAATGAATGTATAAACTGATTCCGTCTTTGTTATTGGTGTGATCAAAAGTATTTTTGACCAACTTTTTCCAAGTTTCTTCAGATTGCACGTCTTCATCCCAATAAGGAACTGTTGGATAACTTGTATATCGAGGTGCTGCAACATTGTATTTTTCGATCAAGGTTTTCATGTCTGTAGTTTGTCTTTTGCAATGCGTGAGTGTACACAAATTTTGAATCATGTTGAATTTTTGAAAAAGTTTGAAATATTGAATTTGATTTTAGACCGCTAGTTTGCTCAAATCTTCGCCTTGGCTGTTTTGCATTTCTAAGGTCCAACCGTCAGTGAAAGTGGTTTCCAACCAAACTTTGCCAGATTGTCTGAAAACTTGCACGCCGATTCCAAATTTTTCGCCTAAACCTTGCTCCAATTCATTGACTGTCATTTTTGGGATAATTGTAATTGCATCTTCCCCTTGAATGGTTCTACATTCTCCAATTGTTTTTGTGTTGTTGAGAATAAATTTCAAATTTGAATGTCCACCCGAACGATGGGGCTTTGAGAAAAACTCCAATTTCAGATATGGAAACAAGTCATTGAATTCCAGTTGGATTTCAGCGATTTTTTTGTTATTATTAATTGATACTTCCATGTTTTGAAAATTAAAGGTTGACACTTAATGCCATCACAGGAATATTCGCATGAAAAGCTATTTTTTTGGTTTGTGGTTCGTGAAAAAGATTCTCCCAAAACGAGTGTTTTTTTGGAATCATCGCAACCAAATCCATTTCTTTGGACGTGATAAAATGATTGATGCCTTCTGCAACATCATCATTTTTTATATAATAAGTAGTATGATTCAAGTTATGAAATAGTTCATCAAATTTATTTTCTACACGACTTGCCTCTGACATTTCATGCACATTCTTTGCAACATTCAATAGATGTAAATCTGCACTAAAACTTTTTACCAAAGCGGTCAAAATATAGAAAGTAAAAGATGCATAATTGTCTGTGAATTCCGAAGCTAAAACAATGTTTTTAAATGGTTTGAATGTGTAATTTTCAGGAACAGACAATATCGGACAGAACGATTTGTACATCAATGTGGTTGTTAAACTGCCAATTACTTTTTCAGTAAATGTGCCTACATTTTTCATTCCCATGATAATCAAATCATTTTCATTTGCCTCTTGGTAAATTTGAATTTCATCTACCGCAAAACCTGATTCACAAACTGTTTCGATTTGAAGATTTGTTCCATGTTTAGATTTTATTTCAGCGGCTAATTTTTCTAAACTTTCAATCTGAAGGTCTTTCATTTCTGTGATGGAGAGCATATCGGGAACTTCACTCACCATCACTGGCGGATGAAAAGCGTGAAAAAGTACAATTTTCGCTTGAATATGATTGGCCAAATCAGCTGCGTAATGAACTGCATTGATGGAACATGTTGAAAAATCTGTGGGAACTAAAATGGATTTCATATCGCTAACTATTAATTTGTGGATATTATCTACAAAAGTAGCCCCGAATAGTTTGTCGCTCCTTGACTTGTATCAGGACGCAATATGATTTTTGTCAGTCAACGACTTTAATCACTGAAAAATGCTATCAACTCAATCGAAAATATTTTATCAAATCTGAAGCAATTATTTGATTTTCGCCTACATGTGTCGCGGCTAAATCTCCCGCTTTTCCGTGGAAATAAACACCGATTAATGCTGCATTCAAGGGAGAATATCCTTGCGCCAATAATCCCAAAATAAGTCCTGTGAGTACATCTCCAGAACCGCCCGTTGCCATTCCAGGATTACCGGTTGTGTTAAAGAAAACTTTTCCGTCAGGACAAGCAATGGCTGTAATTGCATCTTTCAGCACGATGTAACAAGCCGTTTTTCTGGCGAAATTTTGCAAGAGTTCCAAACGCTCAAAGCTGTTGTTTGATTTTGCCGCCAAACGCTCAAATTCTTTGGGGTGCGGGGTGAGAATGCTGTTTGGCGGCAAGTTCATCTGTAAATCGGAATATTCCGATATGACGTTCAAGGCATCCGCATCGATCACTAACGGTGCGGTGGAATGCGCGAATATTTCAGTTAAGATATTTTTCGTCCCTTTTTGATTTCCCATTCCAGGACCAACGCCGATTGCATTGTAATTTTTTAAATCAACTTTTAGTTTGGTGTTGAAATCAGCTGAATCGTCTGTTTCACACATCGCTTCGGGAATCGAACTTTGAAAAATCGCATAGCCACAACTGGGAATTTGCGCGGTCAAAAGTCCAATTCCAGCGCGCATGGCAGCTTTGGCAGAAAGAACTGCAGAACCCATTTTTCCTTTCGAACCAGCAACAAGTAATCCATGACCATACGTTCCTTTATGCGTAAATTTTTCTCGTGGAAGAATTATGTCTTTGAAAAAATCTGGTGTCAAATAGTAAAAATCGCTTGCTTGATTTTGGATGAATGGTTGATTTAATCCAATCGGTAAAACTTGCCATTTCCCCACAAACTTGGCGGACTCTTTCATGAAAAACGATTTTTTCGGTACTTCAAATGAGCCAGTAAAATGCGCTTGAATGATTGGAGAATCAGTTGGTAATTCATCGCAACTCAATCCTGAAGGAATGTCGATAGACAATATTTTTGCTTTCGAATGATTCAAAAATTCAATCAAGGTAGCCAATAATCCTTCCGTTTTTCTTGACAAACCCGAACCAAGCAATGCGTCAATCACCACGTCTTCCGCTTTGATTTTTGGGAAATCGTTTTCACTTTCTATGGTTTTGTATTGTTTCAAACGAGTAGCATTGATTTCGCAATCAAAAGAAAGTTTTTGTCCCGAATCCAGCAAGTAAGTATGCACCAAAGCGCCTTTTTCTTGCAACAATCTCGCAACCGCAAAACCATCGCCACCATTGTTTCCGTTGCCACAAAAAACATGTATCAAAGGTTTTCCGTGTACAAAAGGAATGATGGCGTGTACAAATTGATTGGCTGCTTTTTCCATCAAATCAATGGATGAAATGGGGTCGTTTTCAATCGTAAATTGATCTGTCATTCTGATTTGCGTTGCGGAGAGAATTTTGTTTTTCATGGCGATGATTCTAGATTTCTAAGTTACGGTTTTTTTACTAAAAATTAGATTTAACATTAATATAAACTTCTCAATTTGGTCAATCCTTGCAATTGTCTTTTCTTTGCAAAAAAATTGAATGTTCTCCTTGAAGCTTTAACACGCCGAAACCATTTGATTTTATAGTTTTAGTTCATTTAAAGTGCACAATTTTAGGTATTTTCTCTTACTGATTTCAGTATTTTCTCTCACGATTTCTCAAGCGCAATCATTGCGTATCAATGAAGTTTCTCAAGGTGCTTCAGGTTCCAAAGAATACGTGGAATTGGTTGTAACTGGTCCAGCTTTGACCAATTGTTCAAGTCAACCTGCATGTTTGGACTTACGCGGTTGGATTTTGGATGACAACAATGGATATTTCTCCAATGGTGTTTTGACTGGAACTGGACTTGCCGCAGGAGCGATTCGATTTTCCAACGATGCTTTTTGGCAATGCATCAATTCTGGAACAATCATTTTGGTTTACAACGACAACGACATCAATCCAGGAATTCCAGCAAATGATTTGAGTAATACTGACGCGAATTGCAAATTGGTAATTCCCGTTTCATCAGCACTTTTTGAGCGACATGAATCAGCACCAAGCACTACTTCGATGGCTTATTCCAACACAGGTTGGGTTTCAGGAGGAAATTGGGGGCCGATTTCAATGGCGAATGGAGATGATTCTTTTCAAATTTATGCGCCTTCAAATACCACTGCACCTGTTCACGGCGTAAGCTGGGGAAATAACGATTCGAATAATTTCATCTTTTTTGCTGGCGCTGCAGGAGGATTGGTTTTTTCTTGCGACAACAATACCTCCTCAGATTTTTCATTGCAAGCCAATTGGATTTCTGCGCCTGTTGCTTCTGGTCAGACGGCTGGAATTGCTAATTCTACAAACAATTCGGCATTGTTATCAGGGGTGAATCTGAATTGTGGTTCAGCTTCGCCAATTACAGTCACAGTAACGCCTGTTGATGCTACTTGTCAGGATGCTTGCAGTGGTTCTGCGACATTGACCGTTTCTGGAGGACAAGCGCCATATCAAACGCCTGTTTGGTCGAATGGAACAACTGCCAATTCATTGTCAAATTTGTGCGCAGGAAATTATTCAGTCGATGTGACAGACGCGAATGGTTGCGTTGGAACACAAAGTTTCACGATTAATTCTGGTGCCACTTTTACCGTTTCTTCTTCTGGAAATGTGAGTATTTGCGCAGGAGAAACCACGACGATTTCTGCTTCCGGAGCGACAACTTACGATTGGGACAATGGGCTAGGAGCGGGGAGTTCTTTTCAAGTAAGTCCAAATGCAACGACTACTTACAACGTGACAGGAACAACGAATGGATGTTCTGCGAATGCTTCTTTAACTGTAACTGTTGTGCCTTCACCAAATGTTTTTGCTGGAAACGATCAAATTCTTTGTTCTGGAGATTCAATCGCACTTTCAGGATCTGGCGCTGCGAATTATATTTGGGACAATGGAGTAGTGGATGGACAATTTTTCATTCCGGTTGATGGCGTTCATGTTTATGCTTTGCTTGGTAGTACGGGAAATTGTTCAGGGCAAGATGAGGTAATAATTACCGTAGGAGATTGCGGTTTTGAATTTGAAATGCCAAATGTTTTCACACCTGATGGCAATTTAACCAATGATTTTTGTGTTCCCGTGAAAGCAGAAAATGTTGCAATACAGAAGTTCACTGTTTTCAATCGTTGGGGAAATGTGGTTTATGAGTCGACCAACCAACCAATCATTTGGGATGGCAAAAGTTCAGGCTTGGAGGCAAGCGAAGGTGTTTATTTTTATGTCGTGAAGTTTGTGAGTTTAGATTTGGTTCAACACGAAGGACAAGGATTTATTCATTTGATCCGAAAATAAATATTAGGAACTAAATTCAAAATTATCCTATTAGTAACAAACGCCAAATGTATATTGATTGATAATGAATGTTTTATTGATCAAACAGATGTTTTGTGTTTTGTAAAATATAAGTGTAAGCGCCAATAAATCAGTAAAATCAGGATTTTGGAGTAAAAAATGATTCAATTTTTTTTGAAATTTCATTTTTGAAACAAAAAAAAACATATATTTGCAACCGCTTTAGAACGATAAAGCGTTTAAAATTTAATATTGCGAGAATAGCTCAGTTGGTAGAGCACGACCTTGCCAAGGTCGGGGTCGCGGGTTCGAATCCCGTTTCCCGCTCGAAGTAGTGAATAGGGATTAATGCAAATCAATCCCTTTTCTATTTCTAAGATTAGGGTAATCTTAAAAAGTCCACTCGCTCGGGTGGTGGAATGGTAGACACGCCGGACTTAAAATCCTGTGCCTGTATGGGCGTGCGGGTTCAAGTCCCGCTCCGAGTACAAAACAGAATGAGAAACAGAATGAAAATGACGTTTCTCGTTTTGTTTTTCTTCATTCAGTTTCTCGCTCTCAATCTAAGTATTTTCTTTTTGATTTCATTTTTTGGCTTTAATTTGCTAAAAATTTAAATTTATTTTAGGAAACAGAATGAAAATGACGTTTCACATTCAATTTCTCTTCATTCTCCATCTCATTCTCTGTCTGACTTTATCTTCATTCTCTGTCTGACTTTATCTGTCTTCACAGTTTGTTTCATAAAAATATCAATTCCAATTTTTCCGTATTTTGAAAATATTGACTATCTTCAGTATAACCAATTATCAAAATACAACCAAACATGTTTGAATTTCAAAAACTAGAAGTCTATAAAAAGGCTAAATTATTTCATTTAAATTGCAATCAACTGCTGGATGAGATAAAACCGAATAGGACTTTAAAAGACCAGTTAACTCGTGCGTCATTCAGCGTAGCGTTAAATATTGCAGAGGGTTCAGGACGATTTACGAAGCCTGATCGAAGAAACTTCTTTGTAATTTCAAGGGGTTCAGTGTTTGAATGTGTTTCTATCTTGGATATTCTTCATGATAATGAGGAACTTGAAACTCAAAAATTTCAAGAATTACTTCTTAGTGCTGATGAATTATCAAGAATTCTATATGCGATGATTAATAATCTTTCTAAAACACTTTGAAGTTTATCATACCGACCGTTAGTATGTCTGCTGTCAATTAAACTTCCACCAAAACATTCCCCCTAATTTTTTGTTAAATACACACAACGGCTGCATTCATCGAACAACAACAGTCCAATCAAATTTCCATCATGTTCTATTTCCTCCAAAGTCTAAAAACAAAAAATGAAACGCTGTTTTATTACGGCTTACTCTGTCTCATTTTTGCCCTCTTTTTTTTGATTTTAACCAAGATTTCAAATACACAAGTTTACAATGTAAGTGCTTGGTATAAACCATTCAAATTTGCATTTTCGACCTTTCTTTTTGCTTGGACGATGGCGTGGTTTTGTGCTTATTTGCCTAATTTTAATATCCAATTATTCAACTGGTCAACGATTTTTTTGTTGGGATTTGAGATTGTGTACATCGCCATTCAGGCTTCGAGAGGACAATTGTCGCATTTCAATTTGAGCACGCCAATGTACTCATTTTTGTACTCGATGATGGCGATTGCTGCTACTCTGGTGACACTTTACACCGCGTATGTTGCATTGCTCTTTTTTACCAACGATTTTCCGACTTTACCAAATCATTACCTTTGGTCGATTCGCTTGGGATTAATTATTTTCGTTGTTTTTTCATTCGAAGGTTTTGTGATGGGTTCCAAATTGACGCATACCATTGGTGGAGCAGACGGCGGAAGCGGAATTCCTATCTTGAATTGGAGCACCAAATATGGAGATCCACGCGTTGCGCATTTCATTGGAATGCACGCCATGCAAGTTTTGCCACTTCTTTCATTTCATGTGCTAAAAAATACCAAAGCAACCATCGTTTTGGCCGTTTTATATGCTTTTTTAGCAGTGTTCACCTTGGCTAAAGCGCTGAAAGGAAAACCACTTTTTAAGTCAAATGAATCAAATAGAGAGTTGAGCGAATAGAATATTTTTTTCTATCCTCAGCCAAAACGACGTGCTAAAACACACATTTGGCTATATATAGAATTTTTTACTTCGATTTCAACACCGCTCTAACCAACACAAATCCCGCAATAATCACCGAGAAATAAAAGAAATCTCTTGAAAAATCTGTCGGTTTGCTGTAAATCATTAGGAGCGTTGAACAAACCAACATAAATCCAATCAATAAGATTACGCCCAAGCGGTTTATGTGTGCACGAATTTGCTTGTTGCTGATGGAATCATCGCCCAATTTTAAGGTGTGTTTCAAACCGTCGTTTTTGAAATTGGTCACGATTTCACGAATATCGCGCGGCAAATGTTCTACCAAATACAAATAGTCTTCTACCGAATTCACCACTTTTCCTTTGATGGATTCCCAGCTAAATCGTTCCATGATTTTTTCCTTCGCAAAAGGACGAATCATTTCTGGCAAAGAGATTTTAGCTTCCAATTCTTCTGCTAAGTTTTGAATCGTCACCAAGGTTTTAAGCAACATGTACAAATTCGCAGGAATCACAATTCCATATTTCATCAATACTTTGAAAGTGTCTGAAAATAAGCCCGAAATATCAATTTGATTGTAGTCTAAATAACTGTAAGTTTTGATCAATTCGTCAATCTCAAACTCCATGTCTTCATAATTCTGAAAACTTTTGGTTTCTGTGAGTTGAAGCAATGCCTTCGTTATTTTGATGGGATTTTGGTCTGAAAAACCAAGCAAAAAGTTCACCAATCCGCTGATTTGTTTTGGTTTCAACGTGCCACACATTCCGTGGTCGATCAAAACGACTTGGTTGTTGCCACGAATGAAAATATTTCCCGGATGCGGATCTGCGTGGAAGAAGCCATGACGTAAAATCATCGTCAACACAGTATTCACACCGTTCTCAGCGATGGTTTGGGTCGAAAATCCTTTTTCACGCAATAAGGCAATGTCGCTTGGATTGTAACCTTCAATGTATTCCATCACCAACAATCGAGGTGTGCAATACCTGCTGTAAACGCGTGGAATGTGACACCTTTCGTCTTCCTTGAAAATGTGCGTAAAGCGCAGCATGTTCGACATTTCATGCGTAAAATCCAGTTCTTTGAGCAAGATGTCGCCGAAAGTGTCGATGAAACTCACCAAATTGAAACTGCTCAATTCTGGATACGCTTTGTGGATGCGCTTTGCGAATATTTGCATCAATTTCAAATCCAATTCGATTTTCCGCTTGATTCCAGGTCGCTGTACTTTCAAAATCACTTTTTCTCCGTTTACTAATGTTGCACGAAAAACCTGTGCAATTGAAGCCGAAGCAATGTGTTTGCGGTCGATGTATGAAAAAACATTGTTGACATCATTTCCCAATTCAGTTTCCATAATTGAAATAGCTTCTTCATCGTCGAAAGGTCGGGCGGACGATTGCAATTTTTTCAATTCGATGCGCAAATTCTCCGAAACCAAATCTGGTCTATCGGCCAAAATCTGTCCAAATTTGATGAACGTTGGACCCAAATCTTCGACAATCAATCTAAATCTTTCAGCACGCGAAACACGCTTTTTTCCCTTCGGATCAAAGATTTTTCGAAAAGGACCTGAATAAAACCAATTGCGCAAAGTATGACTGATAATGATGTTCAAAATCGTCAGTAAGCGAAAGAAGTTTTTGATATTGCGATTGAATCTAAAAATCCACATTTTTACTAGAATTGATGGTTCAAAATTAGTTAATTATCAAGTAGTAAAACAAAAAAAAATCGGAACACATTGAGCGCTCCGATTCTCCATTAAAGTTATTTTATTTATTTCAAAGTGAAACTATCTGTTCCAATCAATTGACCGTCGCAGTAGATTTTTACTTTGTATGTTCCTTTCGTAAATTCTTGACTTTCTTGATTGTAGAAAATCGCCATGTCAATACTTTGATTGTTGTAATCTATTTCTTTTTTGTCAGAGTAAGCAATCGATCCATTGTCTGTTTGAACCGTGTTGCTTGATTTTGATTGCAATGTTCTACCGTCAGGACTGATGATTTGCATGTAAACATATCTTCTTCCAGCATTGGCAATTGTATTTTCACCAATCGTAAAGCTTGATTTTACCATTGTTGTACTTTTTGCTTTGTTGGTTTCTTCTGTCGTTGAATTTAATTTCATTCTCAAACCTGTTGATTTGAAACCGTATGCTTGCAATTTAGAACCTTTTTTCACTTTCTCAGAAGCAACTTCCGCTTGCGTTTTGTATTCGTCTCTTTGCGTAGAAGTTTCGTTCAATTCACTGGTTCTTGTTTCCAAATCAGCGTTTAACTGCGTAGTTAAGGTAAACAATGAGTCGATTTGTTTTACATAACCTTTCATGATGTTACGCAACGTTTCGTTTTCTTTGCGCATGTTGTACAATTGACGCGCGCTGAATTTTTTGTTGCTATTCAATTGATCCAACAATCCTTGAATTTTCGCTTTTTGCAAATTGATACTGTCCGCTTGTGAAGCATCTTTTGCTTTCAGTTGGTCGTATGTTTTCAACATGTTTCTGAAATCCGCTTTCAAGTCGTTAGACATATTTCCAGCATAACCAGACATCATATCGCTCAATCCAGCCATGTCTTCTTCCAATGTTTTGTTGGATTTTTCACATTCGTCTAGCGCTTTATTCGCGTTAGACATTTTATAGCCCATAATTCCAATGACTACAGCCAGCGCGGCAATCAACGTAATAAACAATCCGTTTTTACTCTTTGGGGTTTCTTGAATTTCAGACATTTTACAAATTTTTAAGTTACAAAGATAAAATTTTTGACGATTTTAGAATCTATCGGAATTTAATCTGTTTCAAAGGAACAAATTTCTATGCAACAAAGAAAAGATTTTACTTTGTAATTGCTTAGATTTAAGAATTTTTGGCATTGAATTAATCGAAATTTTGAAACGAAATCGGTCGCAAAAAACGCCAAATTGCATCTTTTCCAACTGCTGTAAATCTGGAGTCAGTTGTCGCTGGAAATGGTCCTCCGTGGTGCATTGAATCACACACTTCAACGCCTGTTGGTACGCCATTTAAAATGATTCTTCCTGCTATTTGTTGCAGGTCGAAAAGGATATTGGAAAGGCTTTTCATTTCTTCAGTAGAACAAAAAATGGAAGCAGTTAATTGTCCTGAAAGTGATTGAATGCAAGATTGTATTTCCGACATGTCCTCACAGACAATTAGTAAACTGTGTGGACCAAAGACTTCTTCTTGCAACTTTTGATTTTGTTGGAATGTTTTTCCATCGGTTTGGGAAATTTGCGGCGTTCCGAAATTTGGTTTCTCCGTTTTCATTTCAATCCATGTTGCCACATTTTCTTGTGACGAAATGGTTTCTCTTCCGTGATTGTACCTTTTCCAAATGTTAGGGTGCAACATACATTGCGGTTTAACTGCTGCAAAATTCGTTTTCAATTCATTGAGAAAATTGTCCAGCTGATTATCTCTTAGGACAAAAAGCAAACCCGGTTTCGTGCAAAATTGTCCTGCGCTTTGGGTGATTGAATTTGTAATTTGCAAGGCGATTTTTTCGCCGTTATGTTGCATCGCTTCGGTAAGAATTACAATCGGATTCAAACTGCCCATTTCAGCAAAAACGGGAATCGGTTCATCGCGTTGTTGTGCTAATTTCTGTAATGCCATTCCACCAGCGAAACTGCCGGTGAAACCAACTGCTTTGGTGTTTGGATGCAAGACCAATTGCGTTCCGACTTCAAAATCTACCGCATTTAAATGGGAAAATATGCCATCAGGCATTCCCGTTTTTTCTGCAGCTTCGATGACCAATTGCGCCACTAAATTACTCGTTCCAGCGTGCATCGGATGTGATTTTACAATCACGGGACAACCAGCAGCTAGGGCAGAAGCAGTGTCTCCGCCAACGGTAGAATAAGCGAATGGAAAATTACTCGCGCCAAACACAACGACTGGTCCAATTGGAAAAGCCACTTTTCGAAATGCAGGTTTTGGATTTGGAAGTCGCACTAAATCTGCTTCGTCTTGCTGTAATAAATCCCAATTATCGTTTTCAATTGTTAAAGCAAATGTTTCCAGTTGCCAAATCGTGCGGTTCAATTCAACATTTCCTCTTTCAGCGTTGAGCCCAGATTCTAATGAATAATGGTGAATCAATGCAGCGCGGTTTGTTTCTAATAAAGATGCAATTTCTCGTAAAAAAACAGCGCGAGATTTCCCTGTTGTTTGTGCCAAAATAGGAAATGCTTTTTTCGCCAGTTTCATGGCAGCATCGATTTCATCCTCAGTAGCTTCAAAAAAAGAATGCTCTATTTCCTGATTTAAAATGGGATTAAACGATTGGAAAGTTTTTTGTCCTTTCGATGAGGTTGAAAATCCGATGACATTGGCTGGAGAAATTTGCATGTGTTGTTATTTGGTAGCGAAGTTAGTTTAAATTTGAATCTAATAAATTGAATGCAAAAAAAAGTCGTTCCCTACCGAACGACTTTCCAATTGATAACCAATCAAGGAGAATTAATCAAGACAGTTTCAATTTAAAAGGCGATTTCAACTTTACGACTATACTTTTTCGATGATGTTGAAATCAACAAGAATGATTTTCACTATCAGAAACATGTTATACGGCAAATGTACTTAGGTAAAAAATGTTGTCGGTCAGTAAAATTACGTAGTTTTAAAAATTCGATTGGATGTTTGCTTTTCAATTTTTGGACACAAAAAAAAGTCGTTCATTTCTGAACGACTTTTGAATATGTAGAACTGTCTAGTCCTGAAATAGCGATACACAAAATTTATCGTTATGGAAAAAAGAGAAAAAGTTGTTTATGAAAAACGCAGCCAAAAGGATTATTCAATGTCCTTTAAGTTAGAAGTTGTTAAAGAGATTGAATCTGGATTAATTTCGGCCT
>CANHQP010000057.1 GCA_947462925.1 Flavobacteriia bacterium
GAATTTAGATTTACATTCAGCTTCATTCGGATAATTATTGAAAAATTCTACTAACTTCATATTACTAATTTTGTACAAAGTTCGTGTTGGTGGACGTAATCTAATTATGTTCTACTGGTATAGTTTACGATATGCATTAAAAATTAAAATGAAGACAAGACAGTATAGTTCCAATAATAAGATAGAGATTCATAACTACATTAGTAATTATGAAGTTTCTGATGAAAGTCTGGTTTTCATTTTTTCAGATAAACAATTTCTAACCAAAGAAATTTCTAAGATTTTAAAAGACAAATTCAAAGATATACCAATTATTGCTTGCTCAACCGCAGGTGAAATTGTTCAAACAAACGTTTTTGAGGGCTCATTTACACTAACAACAGTTTCATTTGTCCATTCCTATGTTCGCCTTTGTAGTTTCAAAGTATTGAACAAGGAGGATTCATTTCTTGTGGGCTCACAGTTGGTTGACAACCTACTAAACGATGAATTGAAACACATCTTTGTTCTCTCAGATGGATTAAACGTAAATGGAACAAACTTAGTAAATGGAATAAATTCAGTTACTAATGGAAAAGTAAGTGTTTCGGGAGGATTGGCTGGAGATGGTGTACATTTTAATTCAACTCTTGTTTCAGATGAATCAGGAGATTTTTGTGAAAACATTGTCACAGCAATTGGCTTGTATGGTGACCGACTAAATGTCAATTGTTCATCAGAAGGTGGATGGGAAATATTTGGAAAGGAAAGAATTGTAACGAAAAGTGACGAAAATATTGTTTACGAAATTGACCACAAACCTGCATTAGATCTGTATAAAGTATATTTGGGAGATAAAGCCAAATATTTACCTAGTTCAGGACTTTTATTTCCACTTTCTTTAGAAACTGCTGATGGTTCGGTTGTACGTACTATTCTTGGTGTCAATGAAGCTGAAAATAGTATTCGGTTTGCAGGGAATATTCCTGAAAATTCCTCTGTAAGACTGATGAAAACTAACATCGACTCCGTTTTAAATGCTGCTGAACTAGCTTCTCTTCAGATATCCAGGAGGAACGAGGAAAAAGCTGGTTTGGTCATCTTGGTTAGTTGTATTGGTAGAAAATTAGTTTTGAAACAAATTGTTCAGGAAGAAGTTGAATTGGTTAGTAAATATTTCAGTGAAGATTTTAGTTTGACAGGATTTTACTCTTATGGGGAATTGAGTTCAACCAATTCGAAAGTTTGTTCACTGCACAACCAAACAATGACCCTCACCTTGATCACTGAAAAATAGCATCATGTTAAAAGTCGAGACACATAGGCTATTAAAACGGCAGTTTGCAAATCATTGTAATGACAAAGATCTTTTCGGTGAACTGATGCAAAACTCCTATTTTGAATCGTTTTTATTATCAATCAATAAAGCCTATTTTGAATACGACGATGAAAAAAACTTACTTGAAAATATTGTCAAAGAAAACCAAACTGAATTATTTAAAGTAAATCATGAGTTAGTCGAGCTCAATCAAAAACTAGAAAGCAGAGTTGCTGAGAAAACGGCAGATCTTCAGTTGGCTTTTTTGCAATTGGAAGAAAAAGAAAAAAGAATCAGATCAATCATCGAAAATATTGCAGAAATCATCTTAATTGTTGACGAAAAATTGAAGGTGAAATTTGTTAGCGAGAACTTTTATAAAACAATCAAATATTCTGACAACACGATAATAAATAAAAACTTATCGGATTTTTTTACAACAAATCAATTGGCTCAATTTAAAAAAGTCATTGAAAGTAGAAAAGGTAAAAGTGCTTTTTTCCAATTCACATTCCCAAATTCAGAAAACGACGTACTGACTTTTGAAGCAAATGTGAATGCCATTGATGATGTAAATCAAAGCGAATATGTAATAACACTTCGAGATGTTACTGAAGTACGTAAAATTCAGCATGAAATTAAACGTCAAAAAGAATTTTACGAAAACATTTTGGCAGATATACCTGCAGATTTAGCAATTTTCGACTCTGATCACCGTTATGTCTTTTTAAACAACAAAGCAATTGCCGATCCAGAATTAAGAGCTCTAATCATGGGCAAAACAGATTTTGAATATGCGCAATTGAGAGGTCGTTCTGCCAATTTACCTTCGCTTAGGCAAAAATTATTTTCGCAAGCAATTATTGAGAAAAAAACCATACCCTTTGAGGAAAAAATCACTGATAAAGAAGGAAATCCAAAATATATACTTCGCCACTTTACTCCGATATTCAACGCCAAAAATGAATTAGAAAATATGATTGGACTTGGAATTGATATCACTGACCGTCGTATTGCAGAACAAAAAGTTGCACATTTAAATGAAAATCTGGAAGAAATCGTTTTGAAGAGAACGAATCAATTAGAACTTGCAATCAAAGAGCTTGACGCTTTTTCTTATTCTGTTTCACATGATTTGAGATCACCTTTACGAGCTGTTGATGGTTGGAGTTTGGCATTACTCGAAGATTTTGGAGAATCACTCGATCCACAAGCAATAGAATACATTACCAGGGTTAGAACGGAATCACAAAGAATGGCAATGCTTATAGACGACCTTCTCAATCTCTCTAAAATTGGGAAAGTTCAGCTCAAAATTAAGCAAATCGATTTTACCCAATTTTGTCAAAAGATATTTCTTCGAGAATTAGAAACTTCTCCGCGCCAAGACATTGACTTAAAAATAGAGGATGGATTGTGTTTGTCAGCAGATGAAAATTTATTAGACATCATGATGACAAACTTGATAACCAATGCGATTAAATTTTCCAGTAAAGTTGCCAAACCGCAAATTGAAATTGGAAGTCTAAAGGCAGAAAATGAATCCAATATGTTTTATATTAGAGATAATGGTGCCGGTTTTAACAGTGAAATTTCGAGTAAATTATTTGGAGCATTTCAAAGAATGCACAAACAATCAGATTTTCCAGGCACAGGCATTGGTTTAGCCACAGTAAAAAGAATAATTGAACTACATTCAGGTCAGATTTGGGCTGAATCTCAAATAAATGAAGGCGCACTATTCAAATTTAAAATGTAAAGCAATGTCAACGAAACGAATTCTACTCATAGAAGATAATAAAAGTGATATCGATTTAACTTTAAGGGCTTTTAAAAAAGCAAATATCGAAAATCCTGTTGTTATTTTAGAGGATGGCAAAGAAGCACTAGATTACATTTTTTCTAGAGATAAATATCAAAATAACACCTATTTAGAAGACCCTGAATTAATTTTATTAGACTTGAAATTACCCATTATTGATGGCATTCAAGTTTTAAAAGAAATAAGAAGTAATGAAAAAACACGCCATTATATTGTCATCATTTTGACTTCATCTAAGGAAGAATCGGACCTCATAATGAGTTATAATTTAGGTGTAAATAGTTATATTAGAAAACCAGTAGATTTCAACCAATTTGTAGAGGCAATCAAACAAATTGGCGTTTACTGGATTATATTAAATGAATCTCCAATTTCAAATTCTTAGCCTATGAATATCCAGATTTTACTAGTCGAAGATGATGAAAATGACGCATTGCTGCTTCAAAGAGAACTGAACAAAACAAAAAAAATATATGATTTTGTCCAAGTTGAAACGTATGAAGAGTTTTTAAATGCCATCAAAAACCAACATTTTGACTTGGTGCTTTCAGATTATAACCTTTTAGGTTTTACCGGACAGGATGTTTTAAAACATATTAGAACAGAGAAAATTGACATTCCTTTCATTTTGGTTTCAGGAACCATTGGAGAGCAAGCTGCAGTGGCAATTATGCGGGCTGGTGCTGCTGACTACGTAATGAAAGACAATCTAATCAAGCTGCCGCAAGTAGTAAAAAGAGAAATCAACGAACATAAAATTAGAGTCAAAAACAAAATTTTAGAAACTAATTTTGTGAAACTTTCAGAGATTATTTCATCTGCAGGTGATTTGATTTTAACTTCAGATTTGGATTTAACTGTAAGCTACTTAAATAAAAAAGCAGAACAAGTACTGAAGTTAAATTTAGACAATGGTCCTATCAGTTTTAAAAGTTTTATAAGTCCGCAATTTTATAGAGAAAACTTTCAACCAATACTTCAAAAGATTCAAGAAAAGGAATCATGGAATGGAGAATTAATTTTAACCACAGCCGATGGTATTGAAATTCCTGTTTTATGCTCTTTTGTATTTCATAAATTTGGTGCATTGTCGAATGAAATTTCAATAATTGCGAAGGATATTTCATATATCAAACAGCAAGAAAAAGAAATTCTAAAATTAAATCAAACATTAGAGGAAAAAGTAAATCAAAGAACCATTGAATTGAATAATTCATTGACTGAAATCACCTACAAAAACAAGCAAATATTAGACAGTATCAATTATGCACATCGAATTCAAGACTCATTGATACCGAAGAAAAGTGAATTAGAAACTATTTTCCCAAATTCATTTAACTTTTTACTTCCAAAAGACATTGTAAGTGGCGACTTTTTCTGGTGCCATGAAGATGAAAATTTAAAGTACATTTCTGTAGTGGATTGCACAGGTCATGGGGTTCCTGGTGCCCTGTTATCTATTGTGGCTAATCAGATAATAAAGAAGGCTGTTGTTGACGAGCAAAACACTGAAACCAATCAAATCCTTAACTATATCAATTTCAAAGTTGAAAGTAAATTTCGCTCAACCAATCCTGATTTTAACATCAATGATGGCATGGATATGGCATTTTGCACCATCAATGAGACTAGAAAAGAAATTGCTTTTTCAGGAGCAAACAGGCCTTTATGGATTGTTTCAGATGGAGAAATTATTGAATACAACGGAAATAAAAAATCAATCGGCCTGACAGATTTAAAGTTGTCAGACCAAAGTTTTGATCAAATAGTTATCAATTACAAAAAAGGTGATAAACTTTACCTCTTTTCTGATGGCTACTACTCACAATTTGGTGGTGAAAGACAAAAAAAATTAAATAAAGAAGGATTTAGGAGAATTATTTTAGAAACAAGTAAAAACTTCAATTTGCAAGAAGAAAAATTAAGTACCTATTTCTCCCAATGGAAAGGAAACTTAGACCAAATTGATGATGTCTGTGTTATTGGAATATCCTTACAATAAATTATACAAAACTATAAAAGTGAAGTTTTAATCTCGAATTAAGGTTCAATTATAATTTTCTGAACTGCTGTTTCGTAATCGGTTTCGATGGTAAGCATATACGTTCCACCATTGTCGAGATTTCTAATTTTTCTATGGTATTGATTTTCTCCTGCACCTGCATTTTTTATCAATTTCACTTCTATTTCTTTTCCAGTTATACTCATTAATGAGATCTTAACGTCTGTGCTTTTTGTTAGAAAATAATTGACTTCAAATTCTCCTCCATTTGGGTTAGGATAAACTTGCATTTTGAGAGTTCCAACACTTTGTTCATTCAATTTGTCAAGACCCGAAATGTCGTTTTTAATAACATAAACCTTAAAAATTTGACTACTTGCACTACTTTCTGCCCCTGTATTGGTGAAGAAAATGTTTGCTGCTGTACTGCTTATTCCTCCATAAATATATCCAACTAACGTGCTGTCTTGTGTAAGCTCGTCCAACTTAAACACCTCATTTTCATATTGAGGCACTGTTTTTAATGGAATTAATTCTGCTCCTGTTCCTAGTAATGCAGGCATTTCGACAGGCAATTTAAACTCCGACATACTTCCATTGGCATCTCTTGTCACTCTGGCAATCGTTTTTACAAAAGGTACATTGTTATCTTGTACCAAGATTCCAGCACTGTCATAGTATTGTGCAATTCCTCCAAAAAATACATTGTGCATGACATTATTTACTTCAGAGTAAAAGGGCAAAACAGCACAATGGTAATGATTATAATACTGCTGAAATGAATTATTTACGGTGTAGTTTAGACTATCAATATTGACACAATTCAAATAGGGTAAGTCCACAGTTGGTTGAAAAACGCCAGAAAACGCTGTGATTCCCTCTTCACCACTAGGTAATATCTGCGGAACAACATTGTAGTCCCTTCTATGTAAATTAGTGGCATCTACTATTTCTGGTAAATGATTGATGGTAATATTCGTTCCATCATCAATTAAATTAAATTTTCTAATTGCATTCGTATAGACTTGTGTGTAACTTCCTCCTCCCATGGGATTGTAATTCCCATCAAATTTATTTCCTCCAACTAGGTAAAAAGTATGATTAATCTTTTTTAAATGCCCACCAGTAACGGCAAATTGCAAATCCGAAATTTGACGAAAATTTGCGTCAATGGAAGTACCATTGATTATGGCATTGACCAAATTAGGCACATGAATTGCCATCAAATTTTCAAAAGTTTTTCTAGCTGCTGTTGCATTGTTATATCCATAACCACCAACTAAATACAAATAGTCACCTTCTTGATGAAACTCCATGTTAGTTGAGCTTAACTGTTCTTGAATAGAAATAGGCAAGGAACTGATAGATGCTGTCCATTTTTGCAAAGAAATTGGATCAATGACTACCAATTGATTGTTGTTTCCAGCAATATCAAATGAAGCAAAAGGTTGTCTTTTATGTAAACCATCTAGTCTACCTCCTACGATTAGCCATTTACCATCGGTTTGTCCAAATGCATATGCCTGAATACCTCCTAAAGAAGGAATATCCATAGGCTCTAAATAAATTTCAAAAGGCGACTGCGCAACAGAGTATAAATGACTTAAAACTAGAAACAAAATACTTGAAATCTTCTTTACCATGGAACTTATTTTTAGAAAGTACACGAAGGTAAGTCGCAATTATCAAAATTATTGTGACAAAAGTCACAAAACGGTAAATGATTGAAAAATAGTGGAAATTAGATCACCTTATCAAATGTCAATTAAACGAACCAAAATGCCACAAAATTCCAGACGGATCATGTAAAAAGCATTCTTTGCCCCAATCTAAAGTACGAATGGGTACAAGTTTAACATGTGGATATTTAGCTATTAAATTCAGTGAGACTAATTCATTCCAATGCTTTTCGACATCCTCTACTTCCATAAAAACCATGGTGTTATCAATCCAATCTTTTACATATGCATCTTGAAGATAAAACCCAAGATTTGATGTGAAAAAATAGCTAAAACCAGCACTTAATTTAACTTCTGAAAAGCCCAAATCAGCATAAAATTGACGAGAAATTTCGAAATTTTTGGCACCTAAGAATGGTCGAATTGATTTAGATTTACTTTGCATCTTTTACTTTTTTATTCTACATAAAATGAACCATTCAGAACAATATAGCGATGACCAGCTTCTATGGTGTCATATTGTTTGATAAATTCAAATGTTGCAGTGGATGGATTCAAATCTATTGAAAATTTTTCTTCTTTCCCAGATAGCCAACCAAAATACAAAACATTGTTTTTTATCAACCATTTTCGAGGCTGAGTATCACTTTTAAATGTATTGTTCTCATAATATTCTATATATCCTTTTGAATCAGCTCCGATTTCTAAAAAAACTGTATGCGTTTGATCGCTATGGTGTTTCCAAATTCCTTCCAGTTGACTTTGAACAGTTGTAGCAGCTTCCTTTTTGCAAGAAAACAAAACAATCATTAAGCCGCAACATAAACCAAAAAACTTCATTATTAACTACTTATGATTAAACGTGCTATTTGACAGATTGAAAACTTGGATTCCTTGAGAGGGATGTACATGACCCAGTCATGGAGCATTTTGGGATATTCGAAATAGTTAAATACAATTTTATTCTTTTCAAGTTTTTCTTTCAATGCTTGGCAGTCGGCTAGCAAAATATCGTGCGTGCCAATAAAAATAGAAATTTTTGGTAAACCTGTTAAATCGCCATAAATTGGACTCACAAGCTTGTGTTTGATTGAAATATCCTTCACCCAAGTCGCATGAATTGAAGTTAAATCTTTTACTTTCAAAATCGGATCGAATTTTTGGATTGAATCAATTGCGGGGTTAGTAAGACTGACATCAAGCCAAGGAGCAATTAAAATCAGCTGACCGGGTTGTGGAGTATTTTCTGCTTTTAACTTTTGGGCGAAAGCCAGCGCCAAACCACCTCCAGCTGAATCACCCATGAAAATGATATTTTCTGGATTTACTGATGAAAAAAGTTTTTGATACAATGAATCTAGCATTTGAAACACATCTGAATAACTAGATTTTGGAGCTAACGGATAATCTGGAATAATTACCGTACAATTTGTCGATTGAACCAAGTTTGACGCAAAAATCCAATGTTGTTTGAAAATATTATTCACATAGCCACCACCATGCAGGAAAAGAACTGTTTTGATGGATTTGCTGGACTTTGGTGACAGTTTAAATACTTTACGTCCAGAAACAAACACAGTATCGATTTGACACTGTTTTCTTACATCAATAGGAATTTTAGCCGGAAGAGAAACATAATTTGGATTCTCGACATGTTTTTGGATTTTATTTGATGGAAGAAATTTTTTAGCGACAAACTCTACGAGAGAAGCCAATCTTGAAGGGCGCTGAGGATACTTGTAATAGAAGGAGCTATCAGCAACTTGACTATAAGTGAATGAAACTTGCAGTAGAAAAACGAAAAGCAATTTGAACGGAAGCGAATGCATGATTCAAATGTAAAACTTTATTCCAAAAAAAAAGCTTTCATTTCTGAAAGCTTTACATTTATCTGTAGCGAGAGGGAGATTTGAACTCCCGACCTCCGGGTTATGAATCCGGCGCTCTAACCAACTGAGCTACCTCGCCATTTTTGCGTTTTTAGCTGAAAATTCAAAACAATCAGCCTGTTTGCGGGTGCAAATATACGCAAATATTTATTTCAAAGTAGCTTAAGATCTATCTTCTTCAAATAAAATTTTGGTGTTGTGCTTCAATGTTCTGAAAATCAAAGAAATTAACAACGCAATTACGACAACAATTCCATGATTTACTTTCCATTGAACTTCACCTTCAGTAAACCAATCTCTGAAAAAGTCGATAAAAATAAATCCAATAATCGTTGCGGTTACACCAGAATATTCTCTTCTCATGATTGTTTTCATAGAAAAAGGAATGCTTGTTTTCTCATAATTTTTAAATCCTGGCCAAAAAGCATTCACTTTCATTGACCAATCGACATATGATTGACCGAATTTCTTTTCCAAAAAACGTTCTTCAGCAAACATGATTCTTTCGTAGTATAACCAAAACATCAAACTGATCAAAAGTACAAACCAAATATTGAACGTATACACAACAATTCCAATCCACATGAAATAATTACCCAAATAAAGCGGATGTCTTACCGTTGAATAAATTCCTTTGGTATTTAAAGCTTCCGCCACTTGTTCTTTGGTATTTCTTCCAGAGGTGTTTTTGTTACTTGTTCCGATCGCAATTGATCGAATTACCAGACCTGCGAAGGAAATAATTCCTGCAATAATTGTAAGGATTAATTTACCATTATCATTTCCTTTAAGAAATTCATAATCAGTAAAATAAATGGTTGGAATTGCCATTAAAAACAAAATAACGGGGATCTGTCCGCGGTATTTAAATAAAAAATTTCCATTTTTTTCTAGTGAGTGTACTAATGCCATTGAAAAGAATTATGTATATTTCAAATCTTCAAATAAAGTGCGAAGGTAATAAAATGAAAAATAGTATGACTGATAAACACAAAATAGAATTAGAATACTTATTAAAAACTTCCCCGAAAGTTTTTGAAAACATGGTTTCAACGCCAAGTGGATTGGCAGAATGGTTTGCAGATGATGTAAATATTAAGGAGGATATTTATACTTTTTATTGGGATGGTAGCGAGGAGCAAGCAAAATTGCTTAGCAGAAAAGCTGGACATCACATGAAATGGAAATGGTTAAGAGAAGAAGAAGAAGAAGCAAATGATACTTTTTTTGAAATTCAATATGAAGTAGATCCGATGACTAAAACCTTGGTTTTACATATTACAGATTTTGCTGAGGAAGATGATGTTGAAGAAGTTACCATGCTTTGGGAATCATCAATACAAGAATTGAAAAGAGTTTTAGGCGCTTAAATCAATTCAAGTGCTCAGTTTTTCATTGATTAAGAAATTTTCATTTTGAAAAATCAAAATTAATTCTCTAATCAATCGTTACTTTTGTGAAAAAGATTTTCCATTATTTTGAAACGACTTTACGTTTTTAGTATCAAATCCTTCGCAGGTCCTTTTGTGGTTACATTTTGTATTTCCATGTTCATGCTTATCATGCAATTTTTTTGGAAATACATCGATGATTTGATGGGAAAAGGAATTGGAGTTGGTGTAATCTTAGAACTTCTATTTTTTGTCTCAGCAAGTTTAATTCCTTTGGCTTTGCCTCTTGCAATGTTATTATCTTCCATCATGACGATAGGGAATTTGGCAGAAAACAATGAGTTAACAGCGTTAAAATCCTCAGGTTTATCTCTTTATCGCATATTAAGGCCTCTGACAGGAGTTGTCTTACTTATTTGCTTAGGAACATTCTATTTTGCGAATTTTGTGATTCCAGTTGCCAATTTAAAGTGGCGCACCATCATTTATGACATTCAAGAAACTAAGATTTCAACGATCTTAACACCGGGAAAATACAACAATCAACTGGATGGCTATTCAATTAAAATAGAGAAAGGAAACGACAGTCAATTTGAAGGAATCACGATTCATGATCATACCAATTTGAACGTTGTAAAAACAGTAAAAGCAGAGCGAGGTGAGGTTTTTAAATCTAAAAATGGACTTTATCTTTTCTTTAATTTAAAAAATGGACAAGTATTCGAAGAACTTTCGTCATTCTCAGGAACAGGTTCTGGTTCAAATAGTAATTTCCATCCAAGTAGAAGATATTCCTTTGACGATGCCACCTACAAAATTGATATTTCAGGATTTAAAATGAATAAATCAGATGAAGATTTGTTTAAAGATAAACATGAAATGTACAATGTTTTTCAGATCAATCAAGCGGTAGATTCTATTCAAAAACAGACCAATGCCATTTTAGGAAATTTTGTAGAGGGCTTAAAGAATAGTCATCCATATTTTCAAGCGCACAAATTCAAGCATGACAGTATTAGTTTAAGAGTTATTGATACAATGACCATTCCTAATGAAATTGTGCGTGTAAATCAATTAAAAACTCCTGAATTAAGGCAAGCGTACAACACCTCTATCAGTAAATTGCGCAGCAGCAAAGATAATTTACAAAGTCAAAAACTTTTTACTGAAACAATCATAGAAGAAGTTTCAAAATTTTATATTGAATTTAACCGAAAATTTGCGCTAACAGCCACTATTTTAGTATTATTCTTCGTGGGTGCACCTTTGGGAGCCATCGTTAAAAAAGGAGGGTTTGGCGCTCCAGTGGTTATTGCCGCCTTACTTTTTATGGTGTATTTTATTTTGATTAGTGTTGGTGAAAGTTTGGCAAACGAAGGAGTAGTATCACCTTTTTGGGGGATGTGGATGGCTACCTTTATTTTGGCTCCCGTAGCAATACTTTTGACACGCAGCGCTGCCAATGATTCGAAGATTTTCAGCAAAGAATCTTGGACAAAATTATTTAGAAAGAAAAGAAAAAAAACAATTAGGAATGAAAGTACTGCATCTCTCAAATAAGCCAATTTTCCCTTTATTGGATGGTGGATGCATAGCAATGCATGAATTACTCAAAAACCTACTGCAATTGGGGTTTGAAGTAAAAAATCTGAGCATAGAAACCAATAAACATCCTTTTGACAAGGAACTATTTCCTCATCCTTTGAGACAAATTATTTCACCAGAAGCAGTTTTTGTGGATACTCAAATTAAGGCAAAGGATGCATTTTTATCGTTGTTTGGTAGAACATCTTACAATATTTCCAGATTTTACAGCAAAGATTTTGAATCCAAAATCATTGAAACCTTGCGTTCTGGGAATTTTCAAGTGATTATTCTAGAAAGTGCTTATCTTCTGCCCTATTTGCCAGCATTAAGAAATTACTTTGATGGCAAAATTATTCTCAGAGCGCACAATGTTGAATATCGAATATGGGAAAGACTTGCAGCCTCAGAAGTTCGCATTTTTAAAAAACTATTTCTCAGAAAATTAGCAAAAGACTTAAAAGCGTTTGAAATTTCAACTTTAAAAAAAGTGGATGGAATCGCGTGTATTTCAGAAGACGATTTGCTACATTTTAGAAGTTTAGGAATTTTCACTCCAATGAGTTCTATACCAGTTTCAATGGATTTTGACACTGACAATCACCTAACTATTCAAAAGAATAAATTTTGCTTCTTGGGTTCAATGAATTGGAAACCCAATATAGAAGCTGTTGATTTGTTGTTAAATAAAATATTTCCAAAAATACTTGAAAAAATTCCAGAAGCTGAATTGCATTTGGCAGGTTCATTTATGACTGATAAATTATTGAATTTAAAACAAAAGAATGTTTTTATCCATGGAAAAGTAACTGATGTGAAAAGTTTTTTGAGCGCAAACGGTATTTTACTCGTTCCTCTAAAATCAGGCTCTGGAATTAGAATTAAAATTTTAGAAGCCTTGGCTTTGGGTATCCCCGTAGTCTCATCAAAGGTTGGTTTTGAAGGCATTCCAGTAAAGAATGAAATACATGGAATGATTGCTAATCGCACCAAGGACTTTGTAGAAGCGGCTATTTTACTTGCAAATCAAAGTGAATTTGCAAACAAAATGGGAGAAAGAGGACAAATTTTAGCCATTGAAACTTTCAATATTCACAATATCTCAAAAAAACTCCTTGCATTCATCCAATCCATATAAACCAGTAATTGCGGTTGTTTTATCGCGTTTCCCTTATCCTTTAGAAAAAGGTGATAAGTTGCGTGCTTACTATCAGTTGCTTGATTTATGTAAAGTTTTTGATGTTCATTTGATTTGTACAACAGAGAAAGAAATTCGACCTGAAGATCTCGAAAAAATTGCTGCACTTTGCAAAGCTGTTCATATTTTCAAACTCAAAAAAATCAATTTGTTTTTAAATCTTTGCTGGGCGTTATTTGACTCTAAACCATTTCAAGTGAGATATTTTCATCAAAAATGGATACAGAGAAAAATTGACCAAATATTAAAAGATATTAAACCAACGCATATTTACTGTCAATTAATCAGAGCAAGTGAATATGTCAAAAATTACCATGCATGTCTTAAAACGATTGACTACATGGATGCACTATCAAAAGGTATGGAGCGCAGGACAGAGCAAGTTTGGGGAATAAAGAAATGGATTTTCAGCAGTGAATACAAGCGGCTTGCGAAATATGAAAGATCAATTTTTGACTACTTTGAAAATCATACCATCATATCGAAACAAGATCGAAATTACATTATGCACCCGCAACGAGAGCAAATAACGTTGGTACCAAATGGTGTTGATAATCAGTTTTTCGAGACGTTTGCCATTGAAAGAAACTTCGATTTAGTTTTTACTGGAAATATGGGATATCCGCCAAATATCGATGCCGCATTATTTATAGAGAAAGAGATCATACCAGAATTAAAAGCGCTCAATCTTTCTCTAAAATGCTTAGTATCTGGAGCAAATCCTCACCCCTCTTTAACTGCAATTTCCAAAGAAAATTTTAAGGTAAACGGTTGGGTGGAAGATATACGTGAAAGCTATTTAAGCGCAAAAATTTTTATTGCCCCAATGATGATTGGCACCGGACTTCAAAATAAACTACTAGAAGCGATGGCGATGGGTTTACCTTGCATTACGTCAGCGCTTGCTAACAATGCATTACTTGCGGAGTCTGAAAAGGAAATACTTATTGCCAACGACGCCAAAACCTTTGCTGTACAAATAAATCGACTTATCAAAGATCCCGTTTTGTACAAGAAGATTTCAGAAGCTGGACAAAAATTTGTCAAAGAGAACTATCAGTGGTCTAGTGCAAATTCGGTTCTAATATCGAAGATTTTAGGTAATTAAGAAAAAGTGGGGAATTCTAAATCCGCAAATTGAGTTGACTTTTTTAGTTTGAAAGTTATTCTTTTGGCTCAACAAATACCTTGAATCGAAGAATAGTCTCTTTTTTCCTAGCATTAGATGAAATGATTACATTTCTATCCTGTGCGAAATATTTTCCATTCGTATCGAATTTCACTAAAACTGAATCTATTTTACCAGGTTGTATTTCGTAGGTGGGAAATATCAGTTCTGTACAATGGCATTCAACCACATAAGAATTGATTTTCAATGGTGCAGTTCCAGTATTAGTGAACACATAGTAATGACTCAATTGTTCGCCTTCTTTGGCCTTTGGAAACTTATATGTCTTCTGTTTAAAAGAAAATTCCGCCACCTGACCGAAGCCAAGGGCGGAACTTAAGATTATAATTATTGTCAGTAAAGACCTCATTTTAGTTATTGTTTGGAGCACCAGCATTGTTTACTGGAGATGCACCTTCTGGAGCTGGAGCAACGTTTCCTTTGATTCTGATTACTTTATTTGGCTCATTTACAGCATTTGAAGTAATAGTAACATTTTTATTAATTGCACCTGCTCTTTTCGTATCATATTTCACTGAAATCACACCTTTAGCACCTGGAGCGATAGGCTCTTTTGGCCAAGATGGAACAGTACAACCACAAGAACCTTGAGCTTTAGAAATAATCAATGGAGCATTTCCTGTGTTAGTAAATTCGAAAGTACAAGTTCCATTTGCACCGTTTTTGATGTTTCCGTAGTCATGAACTTCTTTACTAAAGTCAATTTTTGCTCCGTTTTCGATTTGCGCAGCTACTTTGTTTGAAATCATTGCAGTTGCAACAAACATAATTGATAAAACTAAACTTTTCATCTTTTTTATTTTTAAGTCTATATATAATTTCTTTGAATCAAAGATATAACTCTTTTTTGAAAGTAAAATGTATTTAACACATCGTTAACGATATGAAATTTCTGGCAAAAAAAATCCGCTTCAAAAAATGAAGCGGATTCAAAACTTATTTTTTTTCTAGTGACTTGGAGCACCAGAAGTGTTAACAGGAGAAGCACCTTCAACTGGAGCGGCAACATTTCCTTTAATTGTTAAGACTTTTGATGTTTCAGAAGCGTTAGATGTTAAAGTAACTGTTTTGGTAAACTCACCTGTTCTTTTTGTGTCGTATTTCACAGTGATTTCCCCTTTAGCACCTGGAGCAATAGGCTCTTTTGGCCAAGTTGGCACTGTACAACCGCAAGAACCTGTAGCATTTGAAATAATCAATGGCGCATTTCCTGTATTTGTAAATTCAAAAGTACAAGTTCCATTTGCACCATTTTTGATATTTCCATAATCATGTACTTCTTTTTTGAAATCCATTTTTGCTTGCGCTTTCACTTCGTTTGAAATCATCGCAACAGCAACGAACATAATTGATAACATTACACTTTTCATAGTATTTAATTTATTTGGTTTCTAATTTTACTCAAAGATGAAAAAAGTTTGCTTTGAGTGAATTGTATTTAACAAAATGTTAACTCAGTTATTTTTTGGAGTTTTTTTTATTCTGAAATTCAATCATTTCATCAAGCGACATCCCCATTAATTTGATTCTAATTGAAATATTCTCTTTAGTCTCTTTGTCCAATTTGGGTATCAAAAGAATTTTTTCGTAATATTTTTTTGCCTTTACCATATCGTTCAGCATAAAATCGTAGGTGGTTGCTACACTGTATAACACATCCTTTTTTGCTTTATATTTAGGGAATTCTGCCAATAAAGTGTCCGCAATTTCGACTGATTTCACATACAATTTTTGTTGAATATACAATTGATGAACTTTATCTAAACATTCAGCTGAAAATTCATCTTTAGGATAAAAATGGTAGAATGTTAAATGTGCATCAATGTTTTTTTGAATCGCATCATTTGGAACACTTTCAATTTGATTATTCATTACCTGTTGATAGTAGATTTTTAAACTATCATCAATTATTTGAATGTCAGATTTCAATTTTTCTACTGTCGGTGTTCCGTCAGAATTTTCAGTTTTCGTTCCTGCGCAACTAGCAAAAATGATTGAAACCAAAAGAAAAGCAAGCAATTTATACATAATGAGTTTAATTTATCTACCTTTTTTAACCGCAGGAAATTTCATTTTATAGTCCACTAAAATTTCACCTTTTGAAATATTTGATAGTTTTTTAGTTAACAGTTTTCTTTTGAGTACAGACAAATGATCGGTGAATAAAATTCCCTCGATGTGATCATATTCATGTTGGATGATTCTTGCCTTGTAGCCATCAAAAGACTCTTCGTGAAAATTCCAATTTTCATCGTAGTATGAAATGTATATCGTCTCATGGCGATATACCTCTTCTCTAATCTTCGGTATGCTAAGACATCCTTCATTGAACCCCCATTCATCTCCTTTTTCTTCAGAAATAATTGGATTGATGAAAACTTTTTTAAATCCATCCATACCAACAGCCATCGGATCTGGATCCTCATCTTCATCGTCAGCAAAAGGACTTCCATCAACGACAAACAAACGAATTGAACGCCCAATCTGAGGAGCAGCTAGCCCAACACCAGATGCGTTGTACATCGTTTCAAACATGTCGTCAATCAATTGATCTAATCCTGGATAATCTTTGTCTATCTCCTCAGCTTCTTTTTTAAGAACTGGATCTCCGTATGCTACAATCGGTAAAATCATTTTCAAAATATTGAACCACAAAATTACAAATTATTGAATTACGAACTAGAGAATTAGGAATGTTTGACAACTTGTTGAAAATTTTACCCACGTAAATCTGATTTTTACAATTCCTTTTCATTCCTTATTGCTACTTTTGTGAAACTATTTTTGAATTTTATGGAAAGCGCATTGCATCAAGAAGCCACATTAGAACAAGCTGTTGAATTGGGATTACGTCCCGAAGAATTTGAAATGATTAAGGAAATCCTTGGTCGTACACCAAATTTCACTGAAACGAGTGTTTATTCTGTAATGTGGTCTGAACACTGCTCCTACAAAAATTCAATTTTTTGGTTAAAACAATTGCCAAAAGATGGTCCGCACATGTTGGTTAAAGCTGGTGAGGAAAATGCTGGGTTAGTTGATTTGGGAGATGGAATTGGGTGCGTTTTCAAAATTGAATCGCACAACCACCCAAGCGCCCTAGAGCCGTATCAAGGGGCGGCAACTGGTGTGGGAGGAATCAACCGTGATATTTTCACAATGGGTGCTCGACCAATCGCTCAATTGAATTCATTGCGTTTTGGAGATATTTCACAAGACAGAACAAAATGGCTTGTAAAAGGAGTTGTAAAGGGGATTTCTCACTATGGAAATGCTTTTGGAATCCCAACTGTTGGTGGTGAGGTGTTTTTTGATAAATCATACAATCAAAATCCTTTAGTAAATGCATTCTCTGCAGGAATCATCGATACAAAAAAAGTTATTTCGGCAAAAGCAAAAGGTCCAGGAAATCCAGTTTATATAGTTGGTGCTGCCACAGGTAAAGACGGTATTGCTGGAGCTGCATTTGCATCTAAAGATATTACAGAAGAATCAGCATCTGATTTGCCATCGGTGCAAGTTGGAGATCCATTTTTGGAAAAACTTTTGTTGGAAGCAACAATGGAGCTAGCTGAAACCAACGCAATTGTTGGAATGCAAGACATGGGAGCTGCTGGAATTACATGTTCTACTAACGAAATGAGTGCAGGTGGAGGTGTAGGAATGGATATCCATTTAGATAGAGTTCCTACTCGACAAGAAAACATGTTGCCATACGAGATTTTGCTTTCTGAATCTCAAGAACGCATGTTGGTTGTTGTGAAAAAAGGTGAAGAAAGTGTAGTGAAATCTATTTTTGACAAATGGGATTTGCACGCTGAGGAAATTGGTATCGTTACAGAAACTGGAAGAGTTCGCTATTTTATGAATGGTGAAATTGTTGGTGATGTGCCCGCGGAATCATTGGTTCTAGGTGGAGGAGCTCCTCAAAATCAAAGAGAATTTAAAGAGCCTGCATATTACCAAGAATATAAAAAATTCAACATCGACCAAGTTCAACAACCGGAAGATTTGAAAGAGGTAGCTTTATTCTTATTGCAAAATCCGAATATCGCTTCTAAAAAATGGGTTTATGAGCAATACGACTCCATGGTTGGAACCAAAACAATGACAACCAATCGTCCTTCTGATGCTGCTGTAGTGAACATCAAAGGTTCAAACCGAGCTTTGGCAATGACAGTTGACTGTAATTCAAGATACGTAAATGCAGACCCTGAAATTGGAACAATGATCGCTGTCTCTGAAGCAGCAAGAAATATCGTTTGTGCTGGAGGAAATCCAAGCGCAATCACGAATTGTTTGAATTTTGGAAATCCATATAACCCAGAATCTTACTGGCAATTTGTTGGTGCAATCAAAGGAATGTCAAAAGCTTGCTTGAAGTTTGAAACCCCTGTCACTGGTGGAAATGTATCGTTCTACAATCAATCAGTTGTGAATGGAGTTGAAAAGCCTGTTTTCCCGACTCCTACTATTGGTATGATTGGGTTGGTAGATGACAAAGAAAAAATAATGACCTTAGATTTCAAACAAAAAGGTGATTTGATTTTCATTCTAGGAGACAATGTTGATTGTATCAGTTCATCTGAATATTTGGCTTCATATCACAATATTCAAGCTTCTCCAGCGCCTCATTTTGACTTGGAAAAAGAGTTTGAATTGCAAGATACGTTGAAAGGATTAATTCAAAATCAAATGATTAATGCCGCTCACGATTGCGCAGACGGAGGATTATTCATCACATTGGCAGAAATGTCTTTCCCAAGAGGATTAGGCTTTGACATCGTTACAGATTCTGAAGTACGTGAAGACGCTTTCCTATTTGGCGAAGCGCAAAGCCGTGTCGTTGTTACAGTTAGCGAAGAACAAGAAGAAGCATTCATAGAGTTTATGATGTCAACAAATGTTACCTACACACTTCTTGGGCACGTGACAAAAGGCAAGTTCATGATCGATGAAGAACACTACGGTTTCTGTGCCGAAGCGAAAGATATATACGACAATGCTCTAGAAACTTATTTGGAAAAATAAGTCAAATTCAATTATTTTAATACACTCAAATCGTCTAAGTTAGATAACTCATGCCATATAACTTTGGCATGTATGGTTCTCGCCTCTGGAAAAGATTAAATTGATGTTGAAACTTTTCATCAACTTGATTTACTAGATATTGAATGTAATATGGAATTTGATCTAATGCAATTTTCTTGACATGATAGTAAGTTTTATTTCCTTCAACATTTACGTGTAAAATACCTGCATCTTCAAGAATTCTAAGATGCTCAGAAATGGTCGATTGCGAGAGTTGAACGTAAAACTTGATATCTGTAGCATTTAATCTTTTATGCTTCAAGATATTTTCAACAATGGCAATTCTTGCAGGGTGTGCAAGTGCTTTGAAAAGTTTTGCGAGTTCAATTTGTTCACGAGTGTGAATGTGGTTTTTTGTGCTACCCATAGGATTAATTGTTAAAAATAGTATTCTAAGATAGTACAAAATATTAGTTCTTGCAAAAAATTAAAGTGTTTTTTTTCGTCTTTTTGCAATTTCGCAATATGGCGATAAACAAATCAATATAAAAATGGAATATCGGAATATTGCGATAAGCAGTAAATCGCAGTGTCAATTCCACTTATTTAATTTTTGGACTATTTCTGGAAAGGTTTTGGTAACGGCACAAAATCAACCTCACCAGGAACAGAAGTAAATCCCTGATTTTCCCACTTCACTTTTGCTTCTTCAATGCGATGTTTACTAGACGAAACAAAGTTCCAAAAAATAAATCGCTCCTCTGGAAAAGGTAAGCCACCAAAAATAAAAACAGTTGTATTATCATCCATTTCAAAAGAGCACAATTTACTATCCTTGGCAATAAGTATTTGTTTTGACTCAAATGTATGACCTTCAGAGAAGATTTTTCCTTCTAAAATATACATTCCACATTCGCCAAAAAGTTGATCACCAATATTTACGATTTGTTTCTCTTTACTTTTAATTTCCAAAAAATACAAAGGACTGTACACTGGAACAGGAGACTTCTTACCAAAAAGTTCTCCAGCAATCAATTTAAAATCGAGCGAATCTTCATTCCAAAATGGTAAACTTTCAGATTCTACATGACAAAAGTTCGGCTCAATTTCTTCAAATTCTTTTGGTAACGCAACCCAAACTTGCAATCCATGCATATACTTGACTTCATTTCTCAAATAATCAGGTGTTCTTTCTGAATGAACTATACCTTTTCCCGCTGTCATCCAATTAACAGCTCCAGGTTGAATTTCAATTTCGGTACCTAAACTATCCCGATGCATCATACTTCCCTCGAAAAGATATGTCAAAGTTGAAAGTCCAATATGAGGATGCGGTGGTACATCTAAATTTTGATTTTCATCCAAAGTTGCTGGCCCCATGTGATCGATGAAAACAAATGGACCTACCGCTCTTTTTTCACGAAAAGGGAGTAACCGTCCAACTAGAAAATTGCCAATATTGGCAGGTCTTTCTTCGATAATTAATTGAATGTTAGACATAAAAATGATCTTGACGTGATTTTCGATAAAATTATAAAATCAATTCATGCTTCAAACAAATAAATTCAAATATTTCTCTTGATTTGCTAAAACAGAATAAGCTTCTTCTATTCGTCTTTTCCCAGCTTTTCCAATTTGAATACGCAAGCTACGTTCTAATATTAATTTTTCTAAAACTTCGTACCATTCTTCTTCTGTTTCAACCAAAAAGCCATTGATTCCGTTTTGAACAATGGTTGAATTAACGCCAACAGGCGACATGATCGTTGGTATTTCCAAAGCCATGTATTGTAATCCTTTAAACCCACATTTTCCCTCTGACCAAATATCTTTTTTCAAAGGCATAACGCCAATATTTATTTTTGCTAAATCTTCAATCTCAGTCGCTTTATTCCATTTAACAAACTTCAAAGATTTCAAGTCATAGTTGTTGGATTGATTTGAAATTACCAAAAACGTAAAGGTGTATTTTTGCTCTAAACTCTTCAAAACGGGTATTAATTCATCCAGATAGTGCATTGTTGTATGGGTACCTGTCCAACCAATTGTCAATTCATGTGATTGGTGATCTGTCATAATATTGTGATGATTCACCGTATCTATCGTAGTTGGTACAATTTGTACATTAGGATTAAATTGTCTAGCATAATCAGCCAAATAGGCGTTTCCTGCAGTAATTTGACTAGCCCACTTCATACAATAGCGAACTTTCCAATATGCTTTCAAACGATGAAATTTCGCATTTGATTCACTGTAATTAGGCAACCAAATAGCATCATCGAAATCATAAACATATTTTCGTCGCAGTACTTTGGCAATAATCCATTCAAAAATTGGTGGACCGATATGAGCAGCTTCGCGATGAATGAAAATAAAATCAGCTTTATGGAGCTTAGACAACAACGCAAAACGGCGAACAAAACTCATTAAAATCCCCCAAGCTTTTTTGAAAACTTTACCCTCACCATAAAGGGTTTTCCATGTGGATTTATTGATAAAAGGATAAATTTCAACTTCGAATTCATTCGCTTCCAAAAAATCAAAATACTGCTCAAAACGAAAACGTTGCGATGGCGCTTCTTGATGTGGATAAGGAACGATGAAATAAATCTTTTTGCTCATAATCGAGTAATGTGTTGCAAAAATATGATTTTAATCCTGCTTTTGCAGAACAGTTTGATAGACTTTTAAATAACGACTAACTCCTTGCTTTAAAGAGAAAAAATCGTCAGCACCAAATTGAATGTCGGCTGTTTCAAAAACTTCTGAAATTAATATATTCTCTTTATAACTCTCAAAGTCTAATGTCTCAATAACAGACCCAGATTTGTACTTTTTGACGATAAAATCGGTATCTCCCACTCCAGCATTGCACACCAAAGGAATACCCATCGCCATGATTTCGCCTTGTTTGGTTGGTGAAGACGCTTTTTTTGAAAATGTTGGTCGGATGAAAAATATCGACTGACTAAACAAAGAAACATATACTGGAACCTCTTTGTGCAAGCATGAAACAACTTTTATTTTTGACGTGTCAATTTTCTTTCGCTCTGCGAGTTCAGTAATTGTTTTGGGATTTTCTCCAGAAACAAAAAGCATTTTAGCTGCAGAATTATTTTTTGATAAAACTAGAAAATAGTCCAACATTTCGGACAACATGTACCAAGTTCCAATTGAGCCGACGTATCCTAGTACAAAATCTTCATCGGAATATCCCAATATTCCCCTCAAGGACTTTACTGACTCAAAATCAATTGATTTGGGGTCAAACAAATCCAAGTCAACACAACAAGGTATCACTTCAATCTTCAATTCTGAAGACTTCAAAGAATCCCAACTTTGAATTTCCTCCTTTCCATTGTATGTCAACGAAACGATGTGGTCAGCTTGCTGAAAATATTGAATTTCTTTCCGTTTGAAATAATTGTAAACCACTTTCAAAACCGGATTTTTCAAGCTCCAAATACCTCCTTCAATACGCTCATCTGCCCAAAAACCACGCATATCGAAAATAAATTTGACACCGAATTTTCTCTTCATCGCCATTCCAACCATTGCTGAAAGATAACTGCGACAATGTGCAATTGAAAAATGATTGACTTTATGTAATTTATATGCTAATCGATGCATTCTGACCACATCATAAATCGTCGATAAAAGCGGTGGCTTTTTAGTGTATTTCAGAGGATGCCAGATAATTCCTGATTCATCGCAAATAGACTGGATGTGTTCGCGATGTACTTCAAATCTTTCCTCTTTCTCAAAACTGATAATATGAAATTGAAATCCTTCTGCAGTTAAACCTTTTAAATAAGGTAAAACCTGAGA
>CANHQP010000058.1 GCA_947462925.1 Flavobacteriia bacterium
AAAACATGAAAAAAATTGTAGTTTTTGGGTGGTCAATTTGAACCGAAACTAGGTGGTCAATTTGAACTGGAAAGTGGTGGTCAGTTTGCTCCGAAATGGGTGGTCAATTTAGTCTGGAATTGGGTGGTCAATTTGACCGTTTTTTCCAAATTTGTATTCTTTTCCATGCCTGAATTAGCGCACGAATTAATCAGTAAACTCGAAGATCCTTACAAGCACTTTCACCACATGAGTTACAACAATATTATGGTTGTTCCGCCCAATTTTCCAGTTTATGCCAATGGTGGAAATAAGTTTTTCAAAAAAGGCAAATAGCTTAATTTTCTTTCCGCCTCGATTCCAAAAAAAACTTCTTTTACTTTCATCCAATAACTAATTATTGATAGAATCAACGAGAAAAGCTAATCCCTTGGAGAGGTTAACGTTTCATTTCGAGTTTAGAAATTTTGAAAAAACCTCTATTTTTTCTTGTTTTTGAATTCTTGTAAATTCTTTTCGTGCAACTTTTTTCACCAATACAAGTCTACTTTGGGAACACGAATGATACTAAAAATGAAAATAAAATTATCTCTAGCCTTATTTCTTCTGTTTTTCACAAATGGTTTTGCTCAGGTCACTTCTTTAAATTTAGAATATAATTCTGTGCCCGGTGTCGGTTGTCATTCCAACATGTCTGCTTGTTTGACTTCTGGGTCGCAGCCAGAATCAGGTGCGCAAATTATTGTCGATTGGACAGACGGATCAGCAGATACGATGATGGCTTACATGTCACCCAATGCGCAATCATGCTATGCGTTTGAACACGATTACAGTCAACCGGGAGTTTACAACGCGCTTGTAACTGTTACGAGTGGAACTTTGGGCGGACAAGTTGCGGGAAGTCAAACCATCGAATGGGTAATTACAAGCGCCACGAATTGTGGCTTTTTCAACGTGATTTCTTTGTTGAATCCTTCAACTACTTTCTTGTCAAATGTTCCTTATGACGTGACGAACAATGCAGGAGTAACAACGACGATTTACCCAAAAGATTCATTCGGAAATCCTTATTACACAGAATTAGATGTTGCGAATACACCTTACACCGTGAGTGTGAATGACGCTTGGTTGACCAACAATGGTTACATCCAAACGTCTCCAGATTTTACAATCAATTCATTTGATGTAACGGGAAGAGGTGAAAATGTACCGATGAATGTTACGCTAGAATGCTCAGGAACAGGAGTAACACCAAATTTGGAAGTTTCATTTGCTTCTGCTTTTCAATTTATTGCACCGATTGAAAAAGGAAATGTAGCGGTTGAAATTTGCAATATTTCGTGTGGAAATTATGCCGATGCTGTCGTAAAAATTGCGATTCCACAAGGAGTAACACCTGATTTGACGAATGTAGCAAATGCTACTTTTGCAAACGATACGGTGACGGTTACTGTTCCATTTTTGAGCGGATGTTTTACTTTTGGTTTCCCTTGCACATTCGCTGGAAACACCCCTGCAGGAACCATTTTCAATTTTTATGTAGAAGCTTCTGCCACTGGCGAACAAGATTTGATGTTTAACAGTTTGCCTTTCCAAACAACGGTTTTGAATTCTTATGATCCAAACGACAAACAATGTAATTTGCCTGCAATCATTCAACCAGATGTGCAAGAAAATTTGATTTACACAGTTCGTTTTCAAAACGATGGAAATTTCCCAGCGTTGAATGTAGTGGTGAGAGATACGATTTCTTCCAACTTGGATTTGTCTACTTTCAGATTCATCAATTCCAAACATCCAGTTTCTTATGGAGTAAATCCTACAACGAGAGAAGTGGTTTTCAGATTCAGCGGAATCAATTTGTTGCCTTCAGGCGATGATTTAGATGGAAGCCAAGGATTTTTTACTTACGCCATCGATGAGTTGCCAAATTTGCCATTGAATTCAGAAATCAAAAACACAGCATATATTTTCTTTGATTTTAACCCAGCAATTATCACGAATACGACAGTGAATACAAATGCATATGTGGTCGGAATTGAAACGTTGGAGTCTGATGAGGTGGGAATAGCACCCAATCCATCTAACGGAGATTTCACCATTTCTGCAAGCGATGCAGGAACATTCAACATCATCAATGAACTTGGACAATTGGTAAGAACGGTCGAAATCACCGAAGCAAACGGTAATCAAGTGAAGGTAGAAAATATGCCAAATGGAGCATATTTTGTGACAGGAACTTTGAATGGCGAAGTGGTTACCAAAAAGGTAATGGTGGTTAGATAGGTTTAAAACTAAAAATAAAACGACTCAAGTTTAAGGTTTAACATCTTTAGTCTAATGGTCTAGAATAAAAAGGTCTCATGGAAGCAATTCTGTGGGACTTTTTTGTTTAAAAAATCTTTTGTTTTTACAACGTAAACTCCTGACCCCATTGATGCAGCGACACAATGCTAGGCATCAATTTTTCGCCCTTGATTGTCAAAGCATATTCCACCGTAGGCGGAACAGTTGCAAAAACTTCTCGGGTGATAATCGCATTGGCTTCCATGTTTTTCAATTCTTTGACCAACATTCTGGTATTAATTCCTTCAACACTTCTTTCCAATTCTTTGAAACGCATTTTGCCTTTGGAAAGGTGATAAATAATCGGCATCGCCCATTTTCCGCCAATAATATCTAAGACTTCCTTCAAAGTACAAGTTTTTTCGGAATTAGAAATTTTATTTTCTGCCATAATATATCGATTTTGCTAGTTGCTTTACTTTGGGTTACTACTATACATTCGTGTACCTACTTGCAAAAGTAAAGTAAAGGATATAAGTTTGCAAATCAATGTTCAAAAAAAGTAAGATGAAATTATTAGAAACAATACAAGTCGGAAAAAATACCTTAAAAAATCGAATGGCAATGGCACCAATGACAAGAAGTCGTGCGAGCATGGATGGAATTGTCGGCGAATCAACAGTTTTATATTACACGCAACGAGCGAGTGCAGGTTTGATCATCAGCGAAGCCATCAATATTTCAAAACAAGCTATCGGAAGTCCACTTACACCAGGAATTTACACTGCTGAACAAATTGCCGCTTGGAAAAAAGTTACCCAAGCAGTGCACGAAAAAGGCGGCGTTATTTATGCGCAACTTTGGCACACAGGACGCGTTGGACATTCACTTGTAAAAAATGGAGAGCAACCTGTTTCCGCTTCTGCCTTTGCGATTGAAGGACAACAACATTTCACCATGGAGGGAATGAAAGACTATGAAACGCCACGAGCATTAAGTACTGAAGAAGTAAAAAGCATTGTGCAAGAGTACAAACAAGCAGCGATCAACGCGATGGAAGCTGGATTTGACGGTGCTGAACTTCACGCGGCTTTCGGTTATTTGCCGAACCAGTTTTTAGCGGAAAGTGTCAATCAAAGAACCGACGAATATGGAGGAAATCACGAGAATCGCAATCGTTTTGTCGTTGAAATTATGCAAGAAATAGTTGATGCCATTGGCGAAGATAAAGCAGCAATCCGCATTTCGCCTACAAGCACTTACAACGGCATTGTTCACCAAAATCCAATTGAACAATTTACGCTGCTAATCTCAGAATTGAACAAATTGTCCTTGGCATATATTCACATCATGAATAATCCTTTTCCTGCAGATAAATTCCCACAATATCCTGCAAATGCTGTTGAAACCTTTGGAAAATTGACGCCACATACCGTGATTGCAAATTGCGGTTACACCAAAGAAACAGCCGAAGCGGAATTGGAAAAAGGTGTTGCAAAATTGATTTCTTTCGGAACATTATTTTTAGCGAATCCCGATTTACCAAAACGATTTGAGCTAAACGCAGAATTAAATCAACCCGACAGAGCGACAATGTACGGCGGAAAAGACGAAGGATATGTTGATTATCCATTTTTATCTTAAAATCAAATAATAACAATATAAAACTTATAAAATGAACTGCATTCAAGCAATTTTAACAATCGACACGGAGAGTCTTCCTGAAAACTTTCAAGAAATCATTAAACACGAGCAAGAAGTTGTTGCCCAATGGAAAGAAGAAGGAATTTTGGAACATTTATTTTTAAGACAAACCAGAAATGGCGCCGTCTTAATTTTTAAAGGAGTTGACGAAGAAAAAGTCAAAGAACTAATGGAAACGTTGCCATTATATCAACTAAAAAAAAGCGTTGAATATTTCAATTTGATGAAACAATTCTAAGAGTTGGGATCAAGCTTTTTTAAAAAAATGTAAATAGCTTCAAAGCATTGGGACGGTTGGTAAGAATTGTCCCAATCACGGAAGCATAAAAATCGAAAACATGCCCAACGGCGCGTATTTTGTGACAGGTACAACGAATGGCAAAACAGTGACGAAAAAAGTAATTGTGGTGAAATAAATTCAACTCAAAAACCAAAACGATTCAAGTCTAATGTCTTTTGTCTAATGTCTAATGTCTATGGTCTAATGTCTCCGGTCTAAAGTCTTCTTGCAAATAAATGTTAAAACACAATCACTTATGTACCAAACTTTAAAATCTGCCGTTAATGAAATAGAATCACTTGAAAACACCGCCAATTTAGCATGGCATGTTTTTTGAAAAGCAAGTGAGGAATTAGTTTTCATAAGTAGTAGTTAGGTTAGGTTTTAGAAAGCGCGGGATGCCAGTCTCGCGCTTTCTATTTTTAGTTTATTTTTCTACCTTTAGCACAAATCTATTTTTCAATGATAAAGTTCGTAGATCAAGTTGCTCAATACATCAAATCCCAAGAAATTCCTTTGGAAGATTGGACCATCGTTTTGCCCTCAGAAAGAGCCAAACAATACTTGCAAAAAGCACTTTTTGAAGCCTACGGAAAACCGATTTTATCACCCAAAATTGTAACCATCTATCGTTGGGTGCAATCATTGACGCCTGAAACAGTACTCGACAAAGCCAGGTTGATGCTCCGACTTTTCGAAATTCATACCAAACACGCCAAAACGGAACAAGATTTTTCATTTGATGAATTCATGAAATGGGGAAATATTCTCCTGAGTGATTTTGATGAAATGGACCGTTACTTGATTTCCTCCCAACAACTTTTTCGAAACCTGAAAGACATCAAAGAGCTTGAAAATTGGAGTTTTGGAAATGAGACTTTGTCAGAAAGTCAAAAAAGATTCATGGAATTTTGGGACCGTTTGCCAGGTTATTATACCGATTTCAACAAACTGTTGGAATCAAACGATACCATTTACATGGGAAAAGCTTACCGCAAATTGCAAGAGAATATCGACCAAGTTTTCAAAGAAAATAAAAAGTCACATTTTCTTTTCGCTGGTTTCAATGCGCTTTCACCTGCCGAATTGAGTATTTTTAAGCAACTCAAAAATCAAGGTCGCGGACACATTCTCATTGATGCAGATCAATTTTATTTAGACGACAGAAACCACGAAGCAGGAGCTTTTTTGCGCGATTTAATGCAAGCTTGTGAAACGAAAACCTTGCCTTTTGTGCAGAAGTCATTGGCAACTGCAGCCAAAGAAATAGAAATCATTTCATGCGCCCAAACTACGGGTCAAGCAAAAGTTGTCGGCACTTTATTGGAAGCCATGGATGACGCACAATTGAACGAAACCATGGTTTTGTTGGCCGACGAAAGTTTGATTGTTCCGTTGTTGAAAAACATTCCTTCCAAAGCGAAAAAAGCGAATATTACCTTGGGTTTACCGCTCAAAAACAGTTCTTTGCGCACTTGGGTGGAATTGATTTTTAGAATTCAAGAAGGAATTTTGAAATACAACCGCGTGGTCGCTTACCACAAAGATTTGATCAATTGCTGGAATCATCCGTTCATGATCGCCATCATGACAGACAAGGAAACGCAAGAAGTATATCAGCGGGAGAAAAAAATGCGGAAGTTCAACACTGTTTTTCAAACGCCAACTAAATTGGATTTATCGCCGAAATTGCAAGAAATAATCAATGTACTTTACACAGACTGGAAAGGAGATTGGGCACTTGCATTGCAATCAATCAGACAATTAAATCAATTAATTTACAAACATTTAGAGAAATCTGAAGAATTCGAAAAAGCCTTAATCGAAGGTTTTGATCACGCGATCATCGATTTTCAAAATTGCATCCACGAAGGCATTCCTGCGATGGCTTTGCGCACTTTTAAAACGCTTTTCAATCAGCAATGGATGTCCGACAGCATGGCGTATTATGGAAATCCAATCGAAGGTTTACAAATCATGGGATTACTGGAAACGCGTTTACTCGATTTCAAAAACATCATCGTGTTGGGAATGAACGAAGGAAAAATGCCGCCAACGAATCCAATTCAAACCATCATTCCAATGGATTTACGCAAGTTTTTTGGATTGCCAACACCTCGAGAAAAACAAGGACTTTTTGCACACCACTTTTACCGCTTGTTGCACCAATGCGAAACGATGTACATTACCTATTCAACTTCCAGTGAATCATTGAATTCCAACGAGCCAAGTCGCTATTTGATGCAACTTGAATTGGAACTTTCTCGCGTGAACACAAATATCAAACTGACGAATAAATTTTACACCATCGACAGCGACGAATCGGATTCCAAAATCACATCCATTCCAAAATCGCCCGAGGTGATTGCGCGCTTAGACGAGTTGTTTGAAGGTGGAACTTCTGCCAGTGCCATCAAAACGTTTATGAATTGTCAATTGGATTTTTACTACAAATATGTCTTGAAATTTGGCGAAGAAAAGAAGGTCGAGGAAGAAGTGGAAAGCAATACTTTTGGAACTTTTATCCACGAAGTGCTGGAAGATTTATACGAACCTTTTTCGCGCAGAGATGAAAATGGTGAACTGAAAACGCCACAACCGCCATCGTTGCAACCAGAAGACATTGACAAAATGTTGAAAGGATATGAATTATTGTTGCGCCAAAAATTCAGCGCGCATTTCAACAACGATCCTAAATCATTTGAAACAGGAAAGAACTTTTTGAGTTTTCAAATGGCCAAAGAACTCTTGGAAAGATTCCTGAAATTTGAGAAAAAACAATTGTTGAGCTTAAACAATAAACCATTTTTCATTGAAGCATTGGAGCAACAATTTATCCATGTGTTAGAACTTGAAATTGCAGGCAAAATGCGCAAAATCAAACTCAAAGGTTTCGCTGACCGCATCGATTCTTGCGATGGTCAAATTCGAATTGTGGACTACAAAACAGGAAAAGTGGACACGAAAGATGTGGGCGCAAAATTGAAAGCAGAAAATCAAGAAGATGAAATTTTAGTGCTGTTTGACACTTGTATCAAATCCAAACATTTCTTTCAATTGTTGGTTTACAACTATTTATACTTCCAAAAATACCAAATCGTTCCAGCGAATTGTTCAATCATTTCTTTTGTGAAACTCGAAGACAGTCCGTTCGATATCAACTTGGGTGAAATGTCTATGCAAACCGCCGTAGAACATTTCCCAGAAGTGATGCGCTTGATTTTGGAAGATATTTACAACGAAGAAACGCCTTTTGAGCATACAACGGATTATTTCAATTATTGTGAGTATTGTGTTTGATGTAAATTGACCAATAAAAAAATCCGCTTCCCATTCAGAAAGCGGATTTCATATCCTAAAGTTGTTCGAAAAATTTAATCTTCAATCATTGCATAACTTTCAACGCTTGGACAAGAACAAACCAAGTTTCTATCTCCAAATGCATTGTCAACGCGACGCACAGGAACCCAGTATTTGAATGTTTTCAAGTATTCAACTGGATAAACTGCTTCTTGCGGTGTGTATGGATAAGTCCACTCACGGTTGATGATGCAATCTGCAGTATGCGGTGCATTTTTGATGACGTTGTTCACTTTGTCAGCTTTTCCAGCTTCGATTTGAGCGATTTCTTTTCTGATTCCAATCATTGCTTCAATGAAACGGTCTAATTCCGCTTTGTCTTCACTTTCTGTTGGCTCAATCATCAATGTTCCAGCCACAGGGAAAGAAACCGTTGGTGCGTGGAAACCATAATCGATCAAACGTTTCGCCATGTCAGCAACTTCAACTTCTGCTGTTTTCTTAAACTCACGACAATCTAAAATCAACTCATGCGCCACTGTACCGTTTGCACCGGTGTACAAAATTGGGTAATGACCTTTCAATTCTGCTGCAATGTAATTGGCATTCAAAATCGCATTTTCAGTAGATTCTCTCAAACCTTTTGCGCCCAACATTTTGATGTATCCATAAGAAATCAACAAAATCAAGGCACTACCGTAAGGTGCAGATGAAACTGCGTGAATCGCTTTTTCTCCGCCCGCTTTGATTAATTCACTTCCTGGCAAGAAAGGCGCTAAATGCGCTGCCACGCCGATTGGTCCCATTCCTGGTCCACCACCTCCGTGAGGAATCGCAAATGTTTTGTGTAAGTTCAAGTGACAAACGTCTGCTCCAATGTTTCCTGGATTTGTTAATCCAACTTGTGCGTTCATGTTGGCACCGTCCATATAAACTTGTCCGCCATTTTCGTGGATGATAGAAGTAATTTCTTTGATTCCTTCTTCGAAAACTCCGTGCGTTGAAGGATAAGTCACCATCAAACCACCCAAAGTATCTTTCAATTCTTCCGCTTTCGCTTTCAATGCAGGAATGTCAATGTTTCCATTTTCATCACAACCAGTTACAACCACTTCAAAACCTGCCATTACCGCAGATGCTGGATTTGTTCCGTGTGCTGAAGAAGGAATAATCATGTGTTTTCTGTTGAAATCACCATTTGCTTCGTGGAAAGCTTTGATAACCATCAAGCCAGCATATTCTCCTTGAGCACCAGAATTTGGTTGCAAAGAAACCGCCGCAAAACCTGTTGATTCACATAAATCTTTTTCCAATTGTCTCAACATTTCATGGTATCCAGTTGCTTGTTCCAATGGACAAAATGGGTGCATGTTTGCAAATTGAGGATTCGTAATCGGCATCAATTCAGAAGCTGCGTTCAATTTCATTGTACAAGAACCTAAAGCAATCATACTGTGAACCAAAGAAATATCTTTGTTTTCCAACAATTTCAAGTAACGCATCATTTGAGATTCAGAATGATGTTTGTTGAATGTTGGATGCGTTAAAATAGCATCTGTTCTCAAATAAGCATCAGCAATTTGAATATCGTTGATCAATGTCGTTTCTTCAACCGATTTTCCATTCACATTAGCAAAAACTGAAATCAAGTTGTTTACATCTTTTTCAGTGATTGATTCACCAAAACTGATTGTCACTTGGTTCTCGTTTACATAACGGAAATTCATTTCTGCCGCTTCCGCTGCTGCTTTCAAAGCAGAAGAAGAAACACCTGCAGGAAGTTCAATCCAAAGTGTGTCGAAATAATCTTTGTTCAATAATTTATAACCCGCTTTTTCAATTCCATTGGCAGCTGTCAACGCTTTTCCGTGGATAGAAGTAGCGATTTCACGCAAACCGTGTGGTCCGTGATAAACGGTGTACATACTTGCCATTACAGCCAATAATGCTTGCGCAGTGCAAATATTGGAAGTTGCTTTATCGCGTTTGATGTGTTGCTCGCGTGTTTGCAAAGCCATTCTCAAGGCAATATTATTATCCGCATCTCTTGATACGCCAATCATACGACCGGGAATCGTACGTTTGTATTCCTCTTTACAAGCAAAAAATGCTGCGTGAGGTCCACCGTAACCCATTGGTACGCCGAAACGTTGAGAAGAACCCAATACCACATCAGCGCCCATTGAACCTGGAGATTTTAATAAAACCAAAGACATGATATCTGCAGCAACAGCTACGCGAATTTCGTTTGATTTCATAGTTTGAATAAATCCTTCGATGTTTTTGATACGACCGAATGCATCTGGATATTGAATGATGGCTCCAAAATAAGTAGCATCGCCCGTAAAAGTTTCAGGATTTCCGATTGTCAACTCAATTCCTAAGTTGGCAGCACGTCCTTTGATAATGTCGATTGTTTGTGGAAAAGCAAATTCAGACACGAAAAATTTATTTCTTCCTTCTTTGATTTCATTTCGTGAGCGAGAATTGTAGAACATGAGCATCGCTTCCGCTGCAGCAGTTCCTTCGTCCAATAAAGATGCGTTTGCGATTTCCATTCCTGTCAAATCCAAAACCATTGTCTGGAAATTCAACAAAGCTTCCAAACGACCTTGAGAAATTTCAGCTTGGTAAGGCGTGTAAGCCGTGTACCATCCTGGATTCTCTAGCACATTGCGCAAAATTACTGATGGTACGATAGTGTCGTTGTATCCCAAACCGATGTAAGATTTGAAAACTTTATTTTGAGCACCAATCGCAGCGATGTGTGTCAAGTATTCTTGTTCCGTCATCGCATCGCTGATGTTCAATTCGCCTTTCAAGCGGATGTGAGCTGGAATTGTTTTATCGATTAATTCTGAAATGCTGGAAAATCCTGTTTTCTCAAGCATTGCTTGCTTTTCAGCAGCGTTTGACCCAATGTGTCTTTCGGAGAATGCGCTCATCTTTGATACGTCTTTAAAGTGTGGATGCAAAGATACAATTGAATAAATTAATATTGGATATTTGGTGGTGGAAATTTGATTTTTTTGGTTTGATCGATAATTAAATCGTTGAAACGATTATAAATCGCAACAAACATCAAAAAAATGAAAAATTAATCAAAAAATGATTCGTATTTAATCAATTTGTTTCTTAAATTTCATAGGAAAATTCACAAAAATGTCAAAATCTTATTCAAAAATTTGGGTACATGCCGTATGGTCAACAAAAAATAGGGCGCCTTTAATTCATCCGCAAATGGAGCAACAATTATTTGTTTTTTTAAAAGAAGAATTGAAAAAAATGGGTTGTATGGTGAGCATTGTCAATGGAATGCCAGATCACGTCCATTGTTTGTTTGGAATCAATCCACAAAAATCAATAACAGATATTATCAAACAAATGAAAGGGAGTAGTTCATATTATGTCAACAGTAACAATTTGATTCCCGAAAAATTCATTTGGCAACGCGGTTTTGGGGTATTTGGTGTATCGCATTCCGCCGTCGATAATGTGTATTATTATATCCGAAATCAAAAACAACATCATCAAAAACGCACATTTGAATCGGAATATGTCAAATTCATGGAATTGCATGGGTTTGAGGATGTGAAATTGGTTGATGATTAAATCTATGCAATGATTATAAATTACAACGAAATGCCCCCTAGGTGGGGGTTTAAACCCCCACCTAGGGGGCCGAATTCATAAACCATTATTTCGAATACCAAAACCGCGTCTCCGAAATCAACTGATCTTTCTCCCCTTCAAAATTTTGATTGACCAAAATGCGCCCAAATTCATCGTAAATCAAGAATTGACTTTTGTGGATTTTTTTCGGTTTCTTGTATTTGAAATCATCGAATTTTCCCTGCAAAATTGCATTGTAACCATAACTGTATTTTTTCCCTTTTCGAGTTTTGGTTATGGTCAATCCGTAATAATTTTGATAGCTGCTTTGATACACCCAAACTTCTGAACGATTCCTTTTTATTTTTCGTGCGTATAAATTTTCGCTTTGCAAGGTGGAATCTGCTTTGTAGGTTTTGCTTGCTAGTAAATTTCCCAAACTGTCATAGGAAAGCACGAGAAATTGAGTGATTTCCCCCTTGGTTTTATTTTTAAATCCAATTTGTTTATGCGCATTGTTGTAAATCCAAAATCCTTCAGTGAATTTACTTGAATCTCCATTCACGAGCGTACTCATGAATATCAATACAGTGTCTTTTCCATGGTAATTGAAACGAGAAAGACGTTGAACCAATGCGTTATTTGTGCTGTCGACATGTTCAGTGGCGGCAAGTGTTCCAAAGGTATCGAAGTGATAACGAAATCGATTTTCACGTTCAAATTTCCCTTTGACATACGAGACCGTTCGTTGCTTCAATTTGTTGGGATAATAAAAAGTAGAATCTACAACCAACGTGGTATCGTCGTCATAAATACCAACTCCGTTAGAAATATCCAAATTGTCGCTAAAAATGGTTTTCCGAACATACGATGCGGTACAAGTTGAATCTACAATTTCAGTTGGCTTTTCTACTATTTTTCTTGATTTTCTGCGTTCTTTTTTGGCTTCCCCATCATTCCAAATCGTCATCGGCAAACCCATTGGATACAAGGAATATTCGTTGAATGAAGTGGGTGGTGGTTGCGGACAATCTATCGGACTTTTCTCAACAGATTCCAGCGTTAATCTTTCGCCTCTCAAATCATAATTGGTGAACGTGCAGGAACTATCGTCCCATTTTCCGCCTCTCAAATTGACTTGTAAAGTATAGATTTCTTTGCTTTTTATATAACCAATTTCCTGTTTCAATTCACTATAAAGTGTATCAGCCTCGTATTCAAAAGTGACTCTTTTTGTTATGCTATCGGCCATTGTTTGTCTGCGCAGAATCTCACTTTTTTGCCCAAAAAGCGAAGCAAAGCCACTAAAAATAATGGCTAAAAAAGCTATAATGTATCTATTTGGTAGAACCATTTATTTGTCAAAGTAGCCATCGTAAGTCATGGTTCCTTTAGCGTAAATCAAATTGATACTTGCTTTATCTTCCTCCACGGTTGCACAAATCTCACAAGTATCTTTGAAACTGTCTACTGTTTTAATCCCACAAAGCGGATCCATTTCGTCTTTTGAAATGATGTCGAAATAAACTTTGTCGCCATTTTTCATGTCCAATTCCCATTGATTTTCATGGATTCTAAACTCGGCGTTTTTGTCTAGCAACTTGCCATTCATGTGCGTCAATACAAATTTATTTTGACCTGTTTTGTATGGTTTCAAATCGATTTTTTCATCTGTTTTTTTCGACGAACCAGAACAACTAAACGTTCCAACTAAAAGACCGATGAATAGAATGGTATAATAAAATTTCATGCTGACTAAATTTTGAATTTCAATAAAACAAAAACCGATGTTTTATTCACAAATCTATTCATTTTTTGCGTCTTTTTATGCAACCCAAGTAAACCAATTTTCAAGAAAATCTAGCTACAAAATTCCAAATCTCAACTTTAGGTTTTATTAACTAAAGATTTATCTAAAAACATAGCATATTTCTCACTTTTTTGGGCTAATTTTGCACCCTATTTCACAGCAACATTTTATGAGTACTTCTTTATCAATCAAAAGCGCTTTAATTTCCGTTTATGACAAGTCTGGTTTAGAGCCAATTATCCATCGTTTGAATGAACTTGGTGTCACCATTTATTCTACCGGTGGGACGCAAGCTTTTGTGGAAGATTTAGGAGTTGCTGTTGAAAGAGTAGAAGATTTGACTTCTTACCCATCGATTTTAGGTGGTCGAGTGAAAACTTTGCATCCAAAAGTTTTTGGCGGAATTTTAAACAGAAGAAATCATTCAGAAGATCAAAGTCAAATTGCAGAATTTGAAATTCCTGAAATTGATTTAGTAATTGTTGATTTGTATCCTTTCGAAGCAACTGTAGCTTCAGGTGCTTCTCACGATGATATCATTGAAAAAATTGACATCGGTGGAATTTCCTTGATTCGCGCAGCTGCAAAAAATTACCAAGATGTAGTCATCATTCCTTCACAAGCGCAATACGCTGAGCTTTTGGAAATATTGAATGCTACAGAAAATGGCGCTACTTCTTTGGGTCAACGCAAATCTTTTGCGCGTGATGCATTTGAAGTTTCTTCTCATTATGACACTCAAATTTTCAATTACTTCAACCAAGAAGGAAAAAAAGAAATATTCAAACAAAGCGTTAAACCAGCACAAGTGTTGCGTTATGGCGAAAATCCTCACCAAAAAGGAATTTTCCATGGGGATTTAGACGCAATGTTTACCAAATTGCACGGAAAAGAATTGTCATACAACAATTTGTTAGACGTAGATGCAGCTGTCAATTTGATGGGTGAATTTAAAAATGACGGACCAACTTTCGCGATTTTGAAACACAACAATGCTTGCGGTGTTGCAACGAGACCAACAATCAAGGAAGCTTACGAAGGCGCTTTGGCTGGAGATCCTGTTTCAGCTTTCGGAGGAATTTTGATTTCAAATACCAAAATTGATTTGGCAACTGCAACCGTCATGAACGATTTGTTCTGTGAAGTGGTAATTGCACCAGCTTACGATAAAGACGCTTTGGAAATGTTGCAAAGCAAAAAAAATCGTGTCATCTTAATTCAAAATGAAGTTGAATTACCAAAACGTCAATTCAGAACAATTTTGAATGGAGTATTGGAACAAGACAAAGATTTGATTACTGAAACGGAGGCTGATTTCAAAACAATCACAAAAGTGGCTCCGACAGCTCAAGAAAATAAAGATTTTATTTTTGCCAATAAATTGGTGAAACACACGAAATCCAACACGATTATTTTGGCTAAAAATGGTCAATTGTTGGCAAGCGGAACAGGGCAAACATCTCGCGTAGATGCTTTGAGACAAGCGATTCACAAAGCACAATCATTCAATTTTGATTTGAAAGGTTCTGTGATGGCTTCTGATGCATTTTTTCCCTTTCCTGATTGCGTAGAAATTGCGCACGAAGCGGGAATCGATGCAGTAATTCAACCTGGAGGATCAATCAAGGATGAATTATCAATTCAATATTGTGATGCCAACGGAATGGCGATGGTTATGACAGGAAATAGACACTTTAAGCATTAAATTTCAATTATTTTTTTGAAAATTGAAACAAAAAATGCAGTTTTACGATAAAAAGGATTTAAATAAAGACTTCTTTGGATAGAAGCAAAACGATAAAATGGGGTTATTTAGTTTTTTAACACAAGAAATCGCAATCGATTTAGGGACAGCAAACACGTTGATCATCATGAATGACAAGGTGGTTGTTGACGAACCTTCAATTGTTGCGAGAGACATTCAAACCGGCAACATCGTTGCTATAGGTAAGAAAGCGCAACAGATGCACGGGAAAACCCACAAATTGATTGAAACAGTTCGTCCGTTGAAAGATGGAGTAATTGCAGATTTTCAAAGTGCAGAAGCAATGATTCGCGGTATGATCAAAATGATTAATACTGGAAAAAGTTTGTTCACACCAACTTTGAGAATGGTTGTTTGTATTCCTTCTGGTATCACGGAAGTTGAAAAAAGAGCAGTTCGCGATTCATGTGAGCACGCTGGAGCAAAAGAAGTTTATTTGATTCACGAGCCAATGGCTGCTGCAATCGGAATTGGTATCGACGTTGAAGAACCAATGGGAAATATGATCATCGATATAGGTGGTGGGACTTCTGAAATTGCCGTTATCGCTTTGGGCGGAATCGTTTGTGATAAATCAATTCGTATTGCGGGTGATGATTTCACACAAGATATTGAAGAATACATGCGTCGTCAACACAATATTTTGGTGGGTGAACGTACAGCTGAGCAATTGAAAATTGAGGTTGGTGCTGCGATTCCAGAATTGGACAATCCGCCACCAGATTTCGCTGTTCGTGGTCGTGACTTGATGACTGGAATTCCAAAAGAGATTATTGTTTCCTACACGGAAGTTGCGCATGCCTTGGATAAAACAATTTCCAAAATTGAAGAAGCAATTTTAAGTGCATTGGAAATGACACCGCCAGAATTGTCAGCTGATATTTACAAAACTGGAATTTACTTAGCAGGAGGAGGTTCAATGCTTCGCGGATTAGACAAACGTATTTCTGCGAAAACAAAACTTCCGGTACATATCGCTGAAGATCCATTGAGAGCTGTAGCAAGAGGAACAAGTATCGCATTGAAAAACATCGATCGTTTCCAATTCTTGATCAAAGATTAAGTTTAGTCAATAAATTTTTAATAGTTTTAAGTCCTGATTTAACGTCGGGACTTTATTTGTTTAAGAAGCATGCGCAATCTCATTGCATTTTTTAAAAGATTCAGGGTTTTCTTGGTTTTTGCTCTCCTTCAAGGATTGGCACTTTCAACCTATTTTACTTATTTGAATTTTCCAAGAGCGCAATATTTGACCAGTGCTTCCATTGTGAATGGGCATATTTTGACCGTCAAGAATGATTTGACCAAACATTTCAATTTGTCATACAATAATTACAAACTGCAAAAGGAAAATATCTCACTTCGCAAACGATTGCCTCAAAGTTTCATTCCTGTGCAATCCAATATTTTTAAAATTGATGACACGCTATATCATCAACAGTATGAATACATTCCAGCGACGGTCATCAATTCAACTTTCGATAAAAGAAATAATTATTTTACTTTAAACATTGGTTCAAGCCAAGGAATTAAGCGCGGAATGGGTGTTTTTTCTGACAAGGGAATTGTTGGAATCGTGCACAACGTCAGCAATCATTTCTCTGTGGTTAAATCTGTATTGACAGAAGCAATTAACATTGATGTGATGATTGAATCAACAGGTGCTTTTGGCTTGTTGAAATGGGATGGAGGAAATCCAAAAATTGGATCCGTTTCTGGAATTTCAAACGACATGAAAATGAAACGTTGGAGTAAAATCGTCACAAGAGGAGGTTCTGGAATTTTTCCAAGAGGATTGCCAGTTGGAATTGTTTCTTCATTCAAACCAGTAGAAGCAAAACCACTGTGGGATATTTCATTTTACTATTCAGAAGATTACAGAAAAATTCAACGTGTTTACGTTATTAAAAATCTTTTGAAATACGAACAAAAAGAATTGGAATCTCTTATTCCACCAGATAAAGAAGAATAATGCGGATATTTATAATACATACATTGAGATTTGTTCTCTTTTTGTTTGCTCAAGCATTGTTGTTCAATCAATTAGAGATCGGATTTGGAATTCAAGCAATGATTTATCCATTGTTTATTTTATTGTTGCCTTACAACATCAACATTTTCTTGAGCATGCTGATTGCTTTTGCATTGGGCTTCGGTATTGATTCGATTTCGAATACTTATGGCTTACATGCTTCCGCAGCGGTATTATTGGCTTATTTGAGACCAATGATTTTCAAAACATTTGAGCCACGAGATGGATACGAAGACACACAAGAAATGAACTTCTATGAAATGCCGACAAGCTGGCTACTTTCCGTTTTTGGATTGATGTTATTGATTCATCATTTCTGGTTTTTCACCTTAGAATTATTCAAGTTCAATGAAATCGGGTTTATCCTACAAAAGACCATTTTGAGCGCACCTATTTCTTTGATTGTTTGTATTTTGATTCAGATTGTTTTTATGCGAAAACCTTCAAATAAGTAAGGCGAAGTTCACTTTCAATTTACCCCAGGAAAATACTGTTTTTCGCCTGTTTTGATTTCCTTTTCAAATTTTTCTCGAATCACTTCAGCAACCGTTTTGTTCTCAATTTTGCATTCCAACCAAGAAATAATATCCAAATACATAAATGGACGTTTCTCGAATTTAGACTGACTTAATTTCACCAATTTAGATAATAATTGTTTGAAAACTTTGCGCAAATCAGACGGCTTGACTGTCGGTAATTGACGGATGAAAGTCAAAATTTCCTTTTGAACTCCTTGTAAATCGCCCATATTACTCAAATATCGGTAAACCGATTTCACTTGATATTCCAATAAATCGTCATTTCCAAGTTCAAAATGTGCGATTAAATTCAAGATTCTAGCAAAACTCTGAATGTCCTCACGGATACTTTGCGCTTTCATCTGAATGATCAAATTCAAATAGTAAATCGCTTTTTTGTTTTCTCCGTTTCCGAAATACAAACAAGCAATTTTATAGTAAAAAACCATCGCACGATGCACATCTAATTTGTCTTCCGAAGACTTCACAAACGCTTCGATTTTTGGTACTAATTCCAATCCTTTGGTGAAATTTCCTTCCAAATAATAGCGGTTGATTTGATTCGTGAAAACATATTGTTGGTACAATAAAATCACATTTTCACTGTCTTTTTCATTGGGCGGATTTTGTTCCAATTCGGTAAGTACTTCGACGTATCGTTTGTAACCTCTTAAATTGAAAAGCGCCAATAATAAATTATGTATTCCTTTCAAATACAACTCCTTATTTTGATCTGCTAGTACAGGATATTGTTCAAATAAATCAACCCACAGTCGCGCATATTTATAGCACATCACAAAATCTTGAATCATGTGGTTGTAGCGAACATGGGCGTTATAAAGGTGTAACTTTTCTTCTACGCTCAATTGATTGGGCGCAATTTTTGGCAACTTGGAGTGAAAAAATTCCTTGACAAAATGAAAGTCTTTTTCATCTCGGACAAATCCAACTTTTAAGTATAGTGAATACAATTGTAAAGCAATATTTGAATATAAAATGGCACCACTGATTTTCTTTTCGAGTTCTACACTTTCATTCGCTAATTCATCTGCACGAGAATCTATACTTCGCGTAATGTATTGTGATTCAATGATTTTTTCAAATTGCACAATGGCCAAAGTGAGTAAATCTGCATGCAATCTTTGTGCGTTAATTTTGGCTTTATCCAATAATTTTAAGGCTTGGATATAAAAGCCTTTTTGATATAAAATTTGCGCACAATCGATACTTTCTCGAATTTCACTGTCTGTTCTGCGCGATAAATATTGCAGTCGCAAACTGGTTAAAATTTGCTTATACAAATGCGCTTTGATGTTTGACAATTGACTTTTTTTAATTTGGGTCAATTTTTGAATCGCTAAATCATCAGAGTAGTTTTCTGTTTTTTCAATGAAATCAAAAAGTTGTAAGAACTTCAAATCGTCAGAAGAAGACGAATTTCTCGTGGCATAAAGTTTAAAACTGCGCTTTTCTGACTTCGAAAGCGATTGAATTAAACGAATTAAACCATCTGAATTTTGATTGGACATTGTAAATTATGCTTTATTTTTACACTTTAAAACAATAAAAATCAATTGATTAATATATCAATAGTAACTTTGGGTATCGTAAATTTACGAAACTTTAATTTGAAATGAAAGTGTAAAAATGACACATTTGTATCGTCAAATTGATTTAAGTAAAATAAAATAGTAAAAACATTCAAGAGTAGGGGTACTCTTGTTTTTTTCGATTAGTAGCAAAAGAAAGTTTCGGTGATTCCATCGGAACTTTTTTATTTTGGTATCACGCGTTTTCATTTGGAAAGAATTTTTCTTGTATCTTTTCTTAAGTATCCCGTTACTCCTTCAATTACTTATTAGAAAATTAATTTTAGAACGATGAGAAAACTATTTACCTTATCAGTATTGGCATTTGCACCAATTTTTGTCTTTGGACAATTTGAAATCAAAGAGGTTAACAATTCAATCGAAAAAGTGCACGAAAATTTATATGCTGCTCGAAGTGAAGTTTCCAATCGCTTGTACAAAACATTTATCGAAGATTTAAAGAAAACAAATAATCAACAAACTTTGGTTGTCGCGCAAATCGATACCTTGAAATGGCGCGATAATTTGAGTTTCAATGAACCTTATGTAAAATATTATCACCAACATCCAGCCTATCAAAATTATCCCGTGGTAAATGTTTCCTATGCTGGTGCTCAGAAGTTTTGTGAGTGGTTGACAATTCAATACAATGCAAATCCAAAACGAAAATTCAAAAAAGTGATTATTCGCCTTCCGTCAGAAAAGGAATGGACCGAAGCAGCACAAGCGGGTGATACGAGCGCACAATATGCTTGGCATGGAACAGCGTTTTTCAACAGCAAAGGTCAAGCATTTGCCAATTTCACCAATGAAATCAAAGACACTTTGGCTTTCAAAGAACAAATGAAAACGAATGCCAATAGAGACGTAATTGCACCAATTGATTCTTATTGGAAAAATGATTTTGGAATTTTCAATATGTGCGGAAATGTGGCGGAAATGGTTTCCGAAAAAGGTATTGCCAAAGGCGGAAGTTGGCGCAATAAATCAGAAGAATTACAAATAAAATCAAAGTATGTTTATACAGGCGATGCAGAGAATTTTATTGGATTTCGTTATTTTTTGCAGGTGCTTGAAGAATAAGCTATTTTTTGAGCGATTTCTTTTTCTTCTTGTTTAGTTTCTTCTATCTTTAAGTAAATTTGAAATCCAAAAATATTACGATTTGACAAAACTTAAAAGGAATATTAAAATTGTTACAATTAAAATTGTTACGAAGCTATTTTCTGAATCAAAGTGGTACAAAATCGCTATTTTAATGACTAATCTCTCTAGATTTTTCATTCCTTTCCGATCAAAAAAGAAGTCAAAAGGATTCTATAAAGCCCAACATTTAAATTCCTTTTTGGCTTTGATGACGAGAGAACAAAAGTATTTCCATATTCCTTATAACCTCAATGGATTGGAATATTTAACTGCCGATTGCGGAATCATTTTATGTTCGGTACATGTTCCATTGGTAAAAGTTACTTTGCGAGGTTTGATTGATAATCACATAGAATTAACCGCCGCTGTTGTTGGTGTACCTCCAGCAATTAATCAAATGTCTGTTTGGGGAATTACAAAGAAAGTTCCAATTATCGCAAAGAATTCATTCTCGTTGTTAAAAGCAAAAACAGTTCTTCAAAATAAAGGCAACTTGGTTTTGATGATTGACGATGGAAAGACTGGGGAATATTCTCCCAACATCATGAAGCTTTGTGGAAAAATAGATGCCAAAATAGTTTTCTTTTTTGCAGAATTGAATGCGCAAAATGTGGTTGAATCCTATCTGATTGAAGCGCCGTTTCCAAGGTGCAGAACAGCAGAAGATATTAATCAAAACCTGATTTTTTTGAGGAGTAAACATGACGAAATCCTAGAAAACTACAGGAAAGCAACTATTTAGTGGAAAATAATTTTGTTTTTTCTTGATTTTTTGTAACTTTTTTTGTAAGTTTAGAGTTATATAAACCAAAAATTACCAGCTATGAAAAACATGAAAAACAAAATTACCGCAAGCATTTTATTTTTATGCTTCATTATTGGAATCAACGCTTCTATGGCTGCTCCAATGAAACACACTAGTTCAATCAGCACCAACGGATTTGAAATGTCGCAAGGAACAGAATCTACTTCTGATGCCAAAGACAGAAAAATGAAGAAAAAGAAAAAGAAAAAAAACAGACATCTTTGTTCTGCATATTCATATTAAAACGAAAAGCCTGAAATTTACTTCAGGCTTTTTTTGTCTCAACAAAGTTTTAATTAAAATCGTACTTTATTTAAAGGAACTTGATCACAAAGGTGCATCAGAATCTGAATTTTTATCCTTTTTAAACTGACCAAACCCCACTTCGAAACCCAAACCAAGCCACGCGTATTTGCTAAATTGATTCCAATCTGAATGCATATTTGTACCAATACTGAGTTTAAATGCAGGAGAAATTTTGGGTGAAATATTAAGTGAAGTTCTATAATAAAATGAAATATTGGATGCAGAATAAATAAACATTTTTGGAATTGTTCCCACTTCTGGAATTGGGATTGTTTGCCCAAATTGTCCTTTTGTATCTTGTGAGATATATTTCGCCCTAAACGATTCCAAGAAATACAATTCGGAATTGATGCCTATTTGTCCACGTATAATTTTGTTTGCAAAAAGATTGTAATTAAATTCAGCACTGATGCCAAAACTATTAGATTTACTAACATAATCTATCGGGTCTTTGTAGATGTAGTTTACCATATTGCCGTTATTGTAATAAATAGAATTGGTAATCCTGTCTTCTGCAATAAAGTTCGTTTTTTTGAAAGTGATTCCCGCCAACAGACTCCAGCGCTTTCTGTTAAAAACAGCACATTGCGCGTAAATGGACCAACTGCTGCTTGCTACTTTGCCTCCTGATTGAATGTAACTTTCCATATTTGGAGCATAAGGCGCAAAAACTTCAGTGTTTTTTTGGTAGCCAATTTTAATGATATTTTCTATTTGGGAGAAACAACTTATATAAATTAAGCTAACTCCATAAAAAAGTATAATTTTCAAATCTTTATATTTTATATGAGGTTATTAACTTTTATTCTCTAATGTAAAAAGTATCGAAAGAGGATGTTGAAGTTGATGAGTTATCAGTTAAATACGTATTCCTACGAATTGTATCCCATGTATCATTGATATTGATACCACAACGAGCCTCTCCATCCGTAAAATAGTATTCATCCCATGTTGGATTTGGATTATCAACACTAATAATCCTAGTTGGGTAAAGAGATAGATTTCGCTCCAGAAATCTTACAATTTTTACCTGACCGTTTTTTTTGAACTCTAAAGATGATAATTTGTTCTCACACTCGACCCATTTTCCAATCAATTTTTTGTAAATTGGATCATTATTTATTCTATCTTTTTTATTGCATGCAACAAATGAAAGACAAAATATTATGTATTGCAAATACTTCATAATTTAATTAAATGCATATCGTAAACTATACCAGTAGAACATAATTAGATTACGTCCACCAACACGAACTTTGTACAAAATTAGTAATATGAAGTTAGTAGAATTTTTCAATAATTATCCGAATGAAGCTGAATGTAAATCTAAATTCAAGGAA
>CANHQP010000059.1 GCA_947462925.1 Flavobacteriia bacterium
GGCCGAAATTAATCCAGATTCAATCTCTTTAACAACTTCTAACTTAAAGGACATTGAATAATCCTTTTGGCTGCGTTTTTCATAAACAACTTTTTCTCTTTTTTCCATAACGATAAATTTTGTGTATCGCTATTTCAGGACTAGACAAAATATAATTTGAAAAGAGTTACATCAATCGTGTAACTCTTTTTTGTTTTAATCAATTCCGCAAAATTCTGTAAAATTTCTAGGTGTAATTACGTCTGTTTCTGCCTCTGGATATTGATTTGTAAATGCACGTGATACTTTTTGTTGCTTTTTACTATTCCATTTAAATTCATAAGCGCGCTCTTTTCCTCGTTCTAGCTCCACATAATCTACTTCACTTTGGTTATAGTTTCGCCAGAAGTAACTAAAAATGGTGTTTTCTTTCCAGTCATTTACTTTCAATCTTTCACTAATCATGAAATTTTCCCAAAGCAAACCATGGTCATTTCGTAAACTTAAATCTTCAAATTTTTCGATAATCGCATTGCGAATTCCGTTGTCCCAAAAATAGATTTTACTCATTTTCGTAACTTCTTTGCGTGCATTTGTTGAATAGGATTTGAGTCTGAAAATCACAAATGACTTTTCCAACAAATCAATATAACTTTCAACCGTTTCTGATTTTACTTGTAATTGATTCGCCAGTTCATGAATAGAAACTTCTGAACCGATCTGAAAAGCCAATAGCTTCAAGAGTTTATCTAGTAATTCTGGTTTACGAATGTCTTTCCAAACTAAAACATCTTTGTACAAATATTGATTGCTCAAGTTCCTCAAAATCTTTTCTGCATCTAATCTATTGTTACACACATCAGGATAATTTCCATAAATCAAATGAAATGGCAACTGCTGCTCTATTTCGAAAGGCGATTTATTTCCATACAGTTCGGAAAGTGAGAATGGATACAAATGAAACAAAAAATGGCGACCTGTGAGTGGTTCAAAAATCCGTTCTGCAATATCTAAAGCTGATGAGCCTGTTGCGACGATTTTTAAATGCTTGAAATTATCGACCAGTATTTTCAGCAACAAACCAGCATTTTCAACACGTTGTATTTCATCGATGACAAGCATTTCATATTTTCCAACTACTCCTTTTAAACTTTCAATATTTAACTCTTTGAGTCTTGCTCTAACATTCGTTTCGTCTGCGTTAAGCCATAAAATATTGGATTGATCTTTGAAAATTTCTTGCAATAAAGTTGTCTTTCCAACTTGTCTTGCACCAGTTAGAATGATTGCTTTGCCTTTCATTACCCAATCTTTGATCTGATTGGCGGCCATTCTATTCATCACATCCATACAACAAAACTAGTGTTTTTTCCACTATAATGGAAATAAAACTATTAATTTTTCCACTATAATGGAAATTTTAGTACTAATTTTTCCACTATAAATATATTTTATATTGATTTAAAGTTGTTTAATATTTGTTACTACTATTTTACTATTTCAAAATTTGAAATGTGGATTTTGAAACTTATTTAGAATAATTCCACCGTTCAATTTGAATCCTCCGTAAATTTGCACCATGGATTATGATATTGAAATACGATTCCAAGCGCTAACTAAGAAAATCGAAGGGATTTTTGGTGAAGGATTGGATGTTCAGACCATTTTATTCTTGATTGGTGTTCAAGAATTGGAATTGGGATATAAAAAGTTTAAAAAACACGAGAAGACAGACTTAATGCATGTGGCAATTTGTACTCTACTAGAACCACATGGTTATTATACTTTTGTTGGAAGGGATGAAGAAAATTGGCCACATTTTGAACTAAATAAAGCGCTACCAGCTTTGACTGAGCGTGAACAGCAACACTTAATCAAAGAAGCTATTTTAGATTATTTTGAAAGCAACGAAATCTTTGAAACGAAAATGGAAGAATAGGATTCAAAGCCTTATATTTGTCACTTATTAATTATACATATGGATTTTTGGATCAGAGCCGCACAGTTAGTGCTTTCTTTATCAATACTAGTTGTCCTTCACGAATTTGGACATTACATTCCCGCTAAAATATTTAAAACCAGAGTTGAGAAATTTTACCTATTTTTCAATCCTTGGTTTTCACTTTTTAAGAAAAAAGTTGGTGATACTGAGTGGGGTATAGGATGGCTTCCTTTGGGTGGTTATGTAAAAATTGCTGGAATGGTGGATGAATCCATGGATAAAGAGCAATTGGCCTTACCGCCTCAACCTTGGGAATTTCGTTCCAAAAAAGCTTGGCAACGTTTAATCATAATGATTGGTGGTGTTACTGTTAACTTGATTTTAGGAATCTTGATTTACATTTTTGTTGTTTTCGCTTACGGTGTTGAAACGATTGATTCCAAGGATTTAAAAGCTGGATTAGCTGTTCATCCCTACATGGAACAATTTGGAATCAAATCAGGCGATGTTTTGCTTGAAGTTGAAGGAAAACCATTGAACAAAGCAACAGATGGAACTGCTGAGTTACTTTTGAGAGGTGCGCACAAAGTGAAAGTGCAACATCCAGACGGCAAAATCCAAAATATCGTTTTACCTGCTGACATTGATTACAAACTTTTCGAAAACGGTGCCTTTCCTGTTTTTTCTCTTCGGATGAAAGCTGAAAAAATAGACCACGTGATTGCAGTCGAAGAATTTGCTGAACAAAATTTAGATTTGAAATCGGGAGATATTATTTACAAAATCAATAGTGTTACAACCGATAAAATTGAGGATTTAAATAAATTAATCGATAGTAAAACGCAAACCGAAATTGTTTCAATCAGAGAAAAAGATACAATTAAAGGAAAAATTTCAAGTAAAATTTTCACCAAAAAAGTACTGCCAGTTATTCCTGCATTGGTTGCGGGACTGAAAAAAGGAGATAAATTTTTGACAATCAATGATTCTGAAATTGTTTATCATGATCAGATTCAAGCTGAAATGTATAAAAATAAAGGGAAGAAAGTAACTTTTACTGTCTTAAGAAATAACCAAAAAGTGGAACTTTCATCCGTGGTTTCTAAATCTGGTTTACTTGGTTTTCTGCCCGAAGAAATGAAGGCGATAGACAAATCAGCTATCAAAACGACTTACTACTCATTTGGAGAAAGTATCCAACGCGGATGGAACATGGGATTCATCACATTGGGTGATTATACCGGTCAATTGAAATTTTTATTTACTAAAAAGGGCGCTACATCCGTAGGTGGTTTTGGTTCTATAGGTAAAATGTTTCCAACGACTTGGAATTGGCAAATTTTCTGGATGAATACTGCTTTCATTTCAATTGTATTGGCTTTTATGAATATTCTTCCTATTCCAGCGCTTGATGGAGGTCATGTGGTGTTTTTGATTTATGAAATTATCACTGGAAAAGAAGCTCCTCAAAAAGTATTAGAGTATGCCCAATATGTTGGTTTCATGTTGCTATTGGGATTGTTAATCTATGCCAACGGAAACGATATTTATAGCGCTTTTTTTAAATAGATTAGGTTGAATTAACAGATATAAAAAAAAGCCTGAAATTTTAATTTCAGGCTTTTTCGTTTTTAATTTATTTCTTATTTCACTTGATCAGCCTTTTCTCTCGCCTTAGCCATCACGCCGTCTGCTTTGGCATTGGCTTCATCTTCTACTTTTTGGGCTTTTTGATCTGCTTCTTTTGTGATTTTCTTGCCAGCTACTTCTGCTGCTTTTTTCTTTAAAGGATTACTTCCCGCTTCGTCCATCAATTTTTGAGCTCCTTTTGCTCCCTCTTCTCTGATTTGTGCAGCAGCTCTTTTTCCTTCCGCTTTCAATTTATCGGCTTGTCTTTGTCCGTCTTCCAAGATTTCTTGTTTCTTTTTATTCAAATCTTCTTTGACTTCATTGACTTTATTTGTTACAACCGCTTTTATTGTATCTTTTCCTTTGTTGATAGCGTCTTTTACAGCTTCCTTAACAGTTTCCTTCATGTTACCTGAAAGCTTCATGATTTGCTCTTTTAAATCAGTCGTCACTTTTGGATCCTTCATTTTCCCAATCACTTTTACATTCACAGGAATGAAGGCAGGCAATTCTTTCACTTGAATTTTTGGTGTAATTCCATTTACTTTTTGAATTCCACTTTCCACCAATTTAATCATGCTTGCAGGAATTTCTTCTTTTGGAACATTCATTTTCAACACATAATCAATGTCTTGCTCAATAGATGAACTTCCACTTACATTGGTCATGATGTTTCCAAGTTTCACATTAAATGGTGTCAATGAAACATTACCATCTGCAAACTTGAATTTTGTGCTCAAATTTTTCAATGTTTGCGTTGCTAATTTCTCCATTTTCAATTCAGAACTGATTTTTTTCAATGGTTCAAATCCAGAAATAGTTACTGAATTGGTAAATAAATCACCAGCGCCAGTTAATGTAGCATAAATTGGTTCGAACGATGGTGTCAAAAACGAATTCATACTGAAAGTTGAGGTGATTTTTCCTTGCGCATATTTGGCAATTGGTGCTAGTTTTTCAATAGTTACAAAATTATTTGCCAATTGATTGATATCTAATTCTTTCAAATTATATCCAAAATCGATTTTTGGTTTTGAGTGGTCTTTGGTGTCATAACTACCTTTCAAACCAACTGTTCCACCCATTGTATTCATAGTCAAGTTATTCAAACTCGCAACTTCTTCCTTCATTCCTACAGAACCTTTCACGTTTTTGATATCCATTTTGTTGTAGCGCAAAGTGTTGATGTTGGTATTCAAATTGAAATCTACATTCTCTGGAATAAGCAAAGCTTCTTCGCTCGCGGTCGTAGTTGTTGTTTCAGCAGATGACGAAGTACTTGAAGTTCCCGCCAATTGATCTAAATCCAAATAATTACTGTTGAAATTAAAATTCCCTTTTAATAAGTCATCACTGAAGAAATATCCCAAATAATTGTCAATTGTTCCATTTACCTTGAAATCACTTCTTCCCATTTTGGCGTCCAGACTTTCTAAGGCTAAATTTTGCGGAGAAAATCTAAAAACCATCGATTTAACGCTCACCGCATCTGGTAAATCGGCTGATTTGTAGAGCATTTCGACCAATTTCAACGTTCCATTGGCATCAAAATCTTGGTATCTTTCATTTTCTAGTGCGCTGATTTTTCCTTTCAATTTCACATCTGCATCGAGTTTACCAGTGTAAGATTCTCCTTTGACTAGAGGAATCACTTGACCAAGTGTTGCTAAATTTACTTTGGCAAGGATTTTTGAATCAATAAATGGATCAACCATCGGACTCAACATTTTTAAGTTTGCATCAATTTTATTTCCAGCGAATTCAGCATGAAATTTTGATACATCTACCGTCATTTTATCCAAATTAGAACCTCCGGCAAATTTTGAACCTGCATTGATGGCAATATTGGTGATTTTCTGCGGCAAACTTGGGTATTTGATAGATGCATTGTCAACGCTGATTCCAGCATCCCAACCCGGCATATTTTTGTCATCCATGATTCCTTTCACTTGGGCTTTCAAAGCTAAATTTCCTTGCGTCACCATGCTTTCATAACCTGATTGGTAAAATGCAGGAATTAAGGATAAGAAATCTTTAAATGTTGCTTTGGAAGCATTTAATCTCAAATCCATGTTGTCTTTTTTGTCCAACATTTCATAAAAACCATCCACGGACAATTTCAATGCATTTAATTCCAACGTATTTTCTTTCAATGTGAATTTGGATGAATTTTCTTTGAATTCCATTAATAAATTGGCAACCAAATTGGTTTTCACTTTACTCAAATAAGTCAATCCATCCATGTTGAATGTCATGGCATCCATTGTTGTATTTGTATTGAAATCAATCACATCTGCTGTTAAATCGCCTTCACCTGTATGTGTCATGTTTTTCAATTCTGCAAACATATCTCCCGCTTGATCGTCATATTTGATGTAAGCATTGTTGATTGCGTATTCCTGTAAAGAAAGTTTGAAACTAGAAGGTTCTTTATCTTCAGGAGTTTGCAAAGAATCTGGTTTCATGATGTCGTAATTGGCTTTTCCGTTGTTTAATACACGAACTTCAAATTTAGGTTCTTCCAAAGTAATTCCTTTGATTTCAACTTGATCTCCACCAACAACACTCCAAAAATCAACATGTGCGTCCAATTGTTTGATATCAACCAATTTTACACCTTTGAATTCATTTCTACCTGTCACTGTTACGCCTTCAAATTGAGCTGTCATGTGAGGAAAAGTACTAATGAAAGTCAAATCAAAATCTTTTATAGCCACATCTGCTAAGAGCATCTTATTGACTTCTTTTAAAGCTAATTCTTTCAATTCATCCTTGAAAAAAATCGGAATTAATATCAAAGCGATGATAAGTAATAAAAATGTGATTCCTGTCCATTTCAAAATTCTACGAAACAAACTTTTTTTCTTTTTCTCTTTTTTAGCCATCTTTTATGAATTACAAGTTGATTTTTCTCGATATTTGTAATGACTGAAACATAGGTTTCAAAATACAATTTCTAAGTAAACGCTAAATTAATGGATTTCTTTCAAACATTCAGATTACAATTGTTAATAATCTTTATTTCATCGTCCGTCTTTGGTCAAATTGAGACCGGAAAAACAACAGGTTCCCCCGAGAAAAAAATTAATAAGTCGAAGAATAAAGAAGTGCTTGTTGTGCAAAATATTCCTACTTCCGCATTTTACTTCGGTGGTAGTTTTGGACTAAGCACCAGAATATTAAGTGAAAACGAAGGTCTATTTGGTAAACCGCTTGGAGAAAGAGCGAATGAAAAATCAATTTACACTGGAGGAGCAACAATAGGATTCAGAAATCAAATCAAACGCAATTGGTGGATTGATTTTGGTGCTTCGTTGTCAAAAAATGGTGAATCTTATGATTATAAAAGCGCAGTAAATGATTCTAGTTATTCATACACAACTAATTACACCTATTTTGCAATTCCAATCAAATTACAATATATCACAGCAGGAAAGGTAAAATTTATCGCTGGACTTGGGGTTCAACCACAATTGTTTATGGGTTACAATCAAAAGATAAATTGGACTGATTCATTGAATGTTGGAAGTAATTCAAACATTAAAGACAACAAACAGATTAATTTCTTCACAATTGCCGCTATTGCAAATGTTGGTGTTTCATGGCAAATTAAACCAAGAGTTGCGTTGTATTTACTTCCTGAATTCAGAATGCAATTAAACAATTCATTTCAAAAACAATCACCGTATATGCACAAAGGATTGTTTTACGGTGTACAAGCAGGATTTTCTTTTGGAATCAATTAACTTCCCCCGTTTCAGAGTGATCGTTGTAGTCAGACAATGATTGATCTGAATCGTAATAGAATATCATCACTTGCGCAACATCGCGTAAAAAATCAATTTTACCTACATCGAAACGATTGATTTTTAATCCTGTTCGCAATTCTAAATCTGCTTTCATCGCTTCATGGTGTTCTGGTTTGATTAAATCAATGCGTTCGTATACGATTGTCTTTCTGGTTTCATGTTTCAATAACCACAAATATTCTAATCCAAAAGTGATTCCAATCAGCGTGAAATTCATCAAAGCCATTTCAGCAATACTTATTTTGTTGGATGCTAATGAGTTGATGACACTAATCCCGATAATCATAAACAAATACGTCATCTCCTTGATTTCAATCGCATCAGTTCGGTAGCGAAGAATTCCAAAAATGGCAAATAATCCAAGTCCCATTCCAGTGTCAATGTCCAATTTTTTCAGTCCAAAACAAATCAAAAAAGTAATAGTCCCAATTAAATAATAGGTAAACAAATAATCTTTGCGCTTCGTTTTTGGATAATAAAGCAAACGAATCAAAATGGTCATTGAAACTAAATTCACACCCAAACGAAAAATCAGGGAGTAGAAATCGTTGTTAAACCATTCAAATTCTAATAATTTCGTAGGCTCGACAGCAGCTTTTAAATTGAAAAATAAATTAAGCAACATGGGCATTTATGGATTTAAGTTTTAATAATTTTTCTTTGAATCGATTGTATTTGATATTCTTTTCATTGTATAGTTCAATCGCGCCGATACAATATTTGCTCAAGCGATAGGGCCTAATATAGTTTGTTTTCATCAATTGATAAAACGGAGAATTTCTTGTCAATTTACTTTGTTTCAATTCAGCAATGACCAGATTTTCGAATTTATGATGCGTTTCTTCCCAATGAAAATGAAGGTTAAAATCAAGCGTTAGTCTTTCTTCATCGACATTATTTACCAAGGTTATTCTATTGAACGAATTCCACAAATTCGCTTTCAAAACGGCATCTTTGGTCAAATATTGATTCAAAAAAGTCACTTGTTGTTCATCCAGATTTTCGGAAAAATCAGTTGCTTTGATTCTTTTTTTATCTGTTCTTCCTTTGATTTTGTGTTTCAATTCTAGGAAAAACAAATCAGATTCAACATATTTTCTTATTCTAACTTTAAACCGATTGGTGCGTCCATTGTGGTGCGCGTTAAAGAAAGAAAAATCAACATCATCAAAATAAAGACTCTGGTAATGAGGTGTTCTAGTGTCTTTTATTTCTAGAATACGATAGTCATTTGACAACGCAGGCAAAAGTTCAACCAATTGATTTACACTGAAAGCAAATTTAGTATCGATGCGATTCATCAATTTAACCCTGTCCATTTCTTCCAGAGTTATTGGGTTGAATTTTTGTACTAACGTTGCTATTTTGTCCATCTATTGTTAAACCAAAGTTAAGAAATTGTTACTTACCTCATCCCTTTGAAGTTATTTTAACCGAATTCCTTTGGCTTTTGTTACATTTTTTCAAAAGAATTTCAAAAATAATTGTTTTGCCACTTTTAAAGCCAGCACGTAATTGGAAAATGAGGTCGGCTTGGGAATCAATAATCTGAATAAATAATTTAATTTTGTTCCATGAGAAAGAAAATCTTACTACTAGGTTCAGGCGAATTAGGAAAAGAATTTGCCATTGCAGCACAAAGATTGGGTCAATACGTGATTGCAGTTGATAGTTATGAAAATGCACCAGCAATGCAGGTTGCGCATACTTTTGAAGTAATTGATATGCTGGACGGAAATGCACTAGACGCCATTGTCGCTAAACATCAGCCAGATTTGATTGTGCCTGAAATTGAAGCAATCCGAACAGAAAGATTTTTTGACTACGAAAAACAAGGGATTCAAGTAGTTCCAAGTGCAAAAGCGGCAAATTTTACGATGAATAGAAAAGCAATTCGTGACTTAGCTGCCATTGAAGTTGGTGTAAAAACTGCAAAATATAAATATGCTACGTCATTTGAAGAACTTTCAAAAGCAGTTGAATTTACTGGAATTCCATGTGTTGTTAAACCTTTGATGTCAAGTTCTGGAAAAGGACAATCAGTGATCAAAAGTGCGGAAGACATTGAAAAAGCATGGAAATATGCGATTGAAGGTTCTCGCGGTGATTTGCAAGAAGTAATTGTAGAAGGTTTCATCGATTTTGATTATGAAATTACTTTATTGACTGTAACACAAAAAAACGGACCTACGCTTTTTTGTCCGCCAATTGGTCACAGACAAGAGCGCGGTGATTATCAGGAAAGTTGGCAACCAATGTCAATGAATCCTTTGCATTTGGCTGAAGCTCAAAAGATGGCGGGAGATGTTACCAAAGCACTTGGTGGCGCTGGAATTTGGGGTGTAGAGTTTTTTATCACGAAAGATGGAGCTGTGTTTTCCGAACTTTCGCCTCGTCCGCACGATACAGGAATGGTTACGCTTGCTGGAACCCAAAACTTCAACGAATTTGAGTTGCATGCAAGAGCGATTTTAGGAATTCCAATTCCAGAAATACAATTGCTTAGAAATGGCGCAAGTGCCGTTGTTTTGGCCACAGAATCTTCCGTAAACGAACCTGCTTTTTCAGGAATTGAAACAGCAGCATTAGAACCAAATAGTGATTTTAGAATTTTCGGCAAACCTTTTACACGACCATTTCGACGCATGGCTGTTACTTTAACTTATGGAGATCAGAAAGTCGAAGAATTGGTCGTAAATGCGCAAAGAATGGCTTCTAAAATCAGCGTAAAATAGCTTAATGAATAAATATTTTCTGTATTTTTTGTTGTTGCAAAACTTTGACAATTGAAAATTAAAGTATATTTACGTTCAACGAAAAATGAAAGAAACCTCCTTCATAGAACAAAATAAGGAAAAATGGAATCGCTTCGAAAAACTTTCTGAAAGTGAATCGAGCGACCCTACTGAGTTGAGTGATTTATACATGGATATCACTGACGATCTCAGTTATGCCCAAACTTTTTATCAAAGAAGAACGGTTAGAGTTTATTTAAATCAATTGGCGCAACGCGTTTACACAGGTGTTCACTTAAAAAAAGCGGAATCATTTAAAAAGTTTTTGACTGTTTGGCGAGTTTCACTTCCGTTGGAGATTTATAAAGCAAGAAGAAATTTATTGTTTGCGCTGGTTGTCTTTTTAATTTGGGCGACTTTAGCTGCGGTAACTACGCATTTTTATCCGAATTTTACAGAACTTGTTTTGTCAAAAGAATACGTGGAAATGACCAATGAAAACATTTCTAAAGGAGATCCTTTGGCCGTTTACAAAAACGGAACGCAGCTTCAAATGTTTATTGATATCACAACTAACAATATCAAAGTCGCATTTTTGACATTTATTTTTGGAATCTTCTTCACTGTTGGGACACATATTTTACTGTTCAAAAACGCGATGATGGTTGGTTCATTTCAATCTTTCTTTGCTACGAAAGGTCTGTTGGTTACCTCCTTTTTTGGTATTTGGATTCATGGTGCATTTGAAATCTCCTCTATCGTTTTGGCCGCAGGTGCTGGAATAACTTTGGGAAATGGTTGGCTTTTTCCTGGAAATTATACGAGACTTCAATCTTTGCAAATTTCTTCCAAAAGAGGGCTGAAAATCATGTTGAGTTTGGTGCCTTTTTTTGTATTTGCTGGCTATTTAGAAAGTTATGTGACGCGCAATTACATGGACTTGCCCTACTGGTCAAAATTGGTACTAATCAGACTTTCGTTTATAATTATATTGTTTTATTACGTTATTTACCCAAGGATTGTTGCTCGAAAGTATCCTGAATTGTTGGAAGAAAAGGACTTGATTAATTATTTTCCTCCGGTAAAATTTGACTTATCGAAGATCAGAAATTTTGGTGAAATTATTTCAGATACTTTTCGATTTTACAACATTCATTTCAACAAAATATCCAAAATAAATTTTAGAATACTATTGCCAATAATTATCATTTTGGTCTATTTACAAAATGACAATCACGCCATGTTGATGGCGACAGAACATTGGTTCGATTGGTCTAAACAACTAGAAATAATGACTGGTTTTGGTTTTACAAATCTGCAAGACTGGATCATAAATTTCGCTTGGTCATTTGTCATTAGCGGAATGTTTCTAGGTGTTTTATTTGCATTCAAAATAAAAGATGAAATATTTAGTTGGTGTGCATTTTTTCAATTTGCTAAACAAAAATTGCTGCTTATTTGGTTCGGAAATTTCCTTATTTTCTTTTCCTTGGCTTTAATTCCTTGGTATTGGTATTTTGTTTTAATTCTTTTGTTGCCACTCGTCTTTTTAAATGGAATTGTACCAGGAATCGCTGACTTTTCAATCAAAAATGCCATCGGAAAGGGATGGTCATTTAGCGCCCGTTCTTATGGGATTTCACTCTTGAATATTGTAATCTTCACGCTTATTTTTGCACTTTTCATGCAGCCAATTGCCTTGGTTTTTAGTATTCGTGAAAATTTTGATCCCACGAGTATTATTAATGTCACCGAGCCAATTATGCCAGATTTGTTGGATATGCTCGCTGATTTTACTAAAGATGTCGCAGAAGCATTGGGCGGAGATCGAATGTTCTGGGCAAATGTTGTAAGACAGATTGTGTATGTTTTGTTTCTATTACTCGTTTTGCCAATTTGGATTATCAGTATGACTTTTATTGGATATAATGAATATGAAAAAGAAACTGCAACTGGTTTAAGAAATGCATTCTTGAAATTTGGGAAGCGCAACCGTTACCAAGAAAATGAAACCGATTTTGAGTAAATATTTTTGGTATATATTGATTTTTTGCTTCAGCAATGCCTGGTCTCAAAAAAATGAGGTCAATAAACCGTCGTACCAAAAATTCCAGCGCGATTTTAATTACATCAAAGATAAAAAATACAAAGGACCAGAAAATAATTACGACGAACCTACTTCGATGGATAAATTCGAAGACGATGAATATGATGAGGACGAGTATACTGGTCTAGAATACGACCCAAATGATATTCAGAGATCGAGAGATGCTAAAAACTTGCATGGAAATGGAGGTGGTGGTTCCACAGGCGATAAAAAATATGACCCAAAAATTTCGGAGCCAGAAAAATTTGAGATTGATCCTCCTCAAATTTCACCGCCAAATATTCCAAGCGTAAATGGTCCAACGATTTCACCTTTGGTTTGGAAAGTCATATTAATCATTTTGGGGATTTTGCTTTTAGCATGGATAACGTATTTGATTGTCAAAAATTATAGGCATGTTCCTGCTCCAACACAAGGAAATTTTTCACCAGCAGATTGGAACCCCGAGTTAATTCCAAAAACAGAATTAGAGTTACGTCTAGAAGCTGCTATGGCTGAAAATAATTACAGAGAATGTGTTCGTATTTGGTTTACGTTTATTTTAAAAGAATCTATTCGTCTTCGAAAAATAAAATGGAAAAAAGATTTGACCAACTTTGATTATTTAATTCAAATGTCTGGTAAAGATGGATATGCAGATTTCTATGAAAGCGTACGAATTTACGATTTAGTTTGGTATGGCGATTATGATATTGGAGAAAATGAATATTTATCCTTGGTTCCACACCTGCAAAAAAATTATGTAAATTTAAAAGATAAACATGAATAAGCAAAAAGCCACGATTGCAGGGGCGGTTTTGCTTCTGTTTATTGTCTTGATAGTATATCTTTTTTCTGGTACTGATTACAAAGAAGAAAGTAAACAAAAACCCAAGTTTGTTTCAGACGAATGGAGCACTGAATTCATTTTGGAATCCAAAGATCCAATGGGTATTTATTTGTTCAAAACAATGTTTGACAGTTACGGTGACTCAAATATTGTGATTGATGATTCGCTTAACTATTTATCAAAAGATTCAAATAGTACATTTATTTTCGTCGGTGATAGATTCAGTGTTTATCCTGAAGAATTTGATACAATTTTGAGTGAGGTCAAAAAAGGATCGAATTTGCTTTTGTCTTTCCACGATTTAATTGATACAATTAATCAGCACTTCTTTTACGATAGTTACAATGAATGGTATTTTGATGAAGAAGTCAAAGTACATACTTTGAAGGACGAATATACACTACGCGCCATTTTTCAAGCAGACACCGTTGCGCGGGTTTGGAAAATATTCAAAGAATACAATATCAAAGACACGAATTTCATTACTATTAGTTCGTTTATGGAAACGCCGAATTTTGTGAAATTAAAATTTGGCAAAGGACACATCTTTTTACACAGCAATCCTGAGATGTTTTACAACTATCAAATGTTGACCAAGGATGGTTTCAATTATGCTCAAAGTGTAATTCATCAATTTCCGCCGAAAAAACGAGTTGTTTGGCTAGAGCTAGGGCGATTAAGCGACGATATTGGAGACTTTAGTACAGAAGATGCTGATGGAGATCAAGGTAGAAAAGACAATAGTTTGCTGCAATTTCTATTCAAAAAATTGGAGTTGTTGATTGCGCTATTGTTGACAATACTCGGTGTGATTTTATATTTGATTTTCAGATCTAAGCGCTATTGGCCGATTGTTCCATATATTCCTGAAAACAAAAATCGATCTTTGGATTTTGCCAATACGATGACCGCGATTTATTTGCAGCAAGAATCTCCTTACAGTATCTTGATTGTAATGCGAAGAAATTTCAGAGCCAACATCAATCGACAATTTTTTATTGATCTTTCGAAGCAAGATAAGACTAAAGAAATTAAAGTACTTTCAGAAAAAAGTGGCGTCAAATTTACCGATGTAGAGAATTTGGTCAACATGCTTGAAAATCAGAAAATGCATGCGGTTACCTATGAATATGTGCAAGAAGTAGCAAAAATGCAACGCACTTTCTATTTGAAAACTGGAATCATCAAAGATAAAATCAAGCAAAAAACGGAAAAGAAGAAAATTGTCTTTAGACGTCAAATGATTCTATCTACAACTTTTATATTCCTAGGAATTAATGCTATTTTAAGAGGTTTCTATTTGTTGGCGTCCTCCAACGGAACTGGAATATTATTTTGGCCGATCGGATTTCTAGTGTTGACAATGGGGATTATCCTTTTCAGCAGGAATTTGTTGGTTGTTGAACATGGAAAAATGATATTTTACCCTTATTTTTTCAGTAAAAAAGAGTTTGAGATTGATGATTTGATCGGCGTACAAGTATCAAACGGAAACACCATGTTTGAATTTACAGGAAATCGTAAGTTGACTATAAATCATTTGGAAATCAGCAGATATAGTAAAAAAGATTTTGAGCAATTTATTGCACCATTTTTAAAAATGAATTAGTTTAATACCGCAAAATAAAATCGCATGATAAACGAAGAAAATCAAGAAATCAACCCAGAACATGAGGCTTTTATGCCAAAGGAAAATATTGAATCAAATAATTCACCTGAAATTAATGATTCAACGGTTGAAAATTCTGAGGAAACAAAATCTGGCTACGGTTTTGAAAGATCGAACGAAGACCTGATTTGGGTAGCACAAAAAGTCAATCAAGTCCGCCAAGAAATGTCCAAATTTGTGATTGGACAAGGAGAAATGGTGGAGTTATTGATGACCGGGATTTTTTCTAACGGACATGTTTTGTTAGAAGGAGTGCCAGGAGTTGCGAAAACGCTGTCTTCAAAAGTCTTGTCAAAAGCATTGGATATCCAGTTTTCGAGAATTCAGTTTACACCAGATTTAATGCCTTCTGACGTTTTGGGAACATCCGTTTTCAATATGAAAGATTCAAGTTTCAATTTCCGTCGTGGACCTATTTTTAGCAACATTGTATTGATTGATGAAATCAACCGTGCTCCTGCAAAAACGCAAGCGGCTTTGTTTGAAGTAATGGAGGAAAGACAAATTACGTATGATGGAAATCGCTACGAGATGGAATTTCCATTTTTGGTAATTGCAACCATGAATCCAATTGAGCAAGAAGGAACATACAACCTTCCAGAGGCACAATTAGACCGTTTTTTGTTTAAGATAAAAATCAATTATCCAGATTTGGAGCAAGAAACTGAGATTTTGAAACGTTACAAAAACAACATCAAAACGCCTGATTTGGATGAAGTTGATGCTGTTTTTACTGTGCAAGATATTTCTAGAATTCAAGGGTTGATTGAAAAAATTATTATCGAAGATAATTTATTGCAATACATCGCAAATCTAACTTTCAAAACGAGAAATCACGGTAAAATTTATTTGGGTGGATCACCAAGAGCTTCCTTGTCTATGTTAAAAGCTTCCAAAGCAGTTGCAGCCATTCGCGGAAGAGATTTCGTTACTCCAGAAGACATTCAATTTGTGGCACCACACGTGTTAAATCATCGATTGATTTTAACGCCGGAAGCAGAAATGGAAGGTGTTCAACCAGAAGAAGTAATCGCTGAAATTATTCAAATGATAGAAGTTCCTAGATAATTATGAGTTTCCTTCGGCATATATTTTTGACACGGTTCTTCTTTGTGTTGCTAGCAATCGTTATTGCTGCGTATTGCTGCGCGACAATATTTCCGTGGTTGTTTTTTGTGTCGAATGTAGCTTTGTTGGCTTTGTTTTGTGCTGTTTTGATTGATGTTATTATCACTTTTGTGAATGAAAAACCAATTGAAGTAACTCGAAAAGTGGACAATTTATTGAATTTAGGTGATTCAAATACCGTTACAATTTCAGTGACAAATAAAAGCAATCAACCAATTAATTTTGCTTTGATTGAAGGTTTTCCAATTCAATTGCAAGTCAGACAAAAAGAATATACTGCCTTCTTAATGCCCAGCAACACCAAAACCTTTACCTATGAATTTACACCCAAACAACGTGGTGAATTTTCATTCGGTGATGTCTTAATTTATTTATCGTCCAGTTTATTTTTAATCAAACGGAAAATTGAATATCCTTTGTCGCAAAGTGTGCAAGTTTTTCCCTCGATTTTACAGATGAAACAATACGAATTGAAGGTTTTTCATCAACAAACACAAGCGCGAGGAATTAAGAAAGTCAGAAGAATTGGAAACAACCATGAATTTGAGCAAATCAAAAACTATGTGCAAGGCGATGATTTAAGAACGGTTAACTGGAAAGCAACAAGTAAGCGCAATGAATTGATGGTTAATCAATACCAAGAGGAACGTTCGCAAAATATTTATGCTTTGATAGACAAAAGTAGAAATATGCAAATGGAATTTGAAAACATGACCATGTTGGATTATGCCATTAATTCTGCTTTGGTCTTTTCAAATATTGCCCTTCGAAAAGGCGATCGCGCAGGTTTGATTACTTTTTCCAATAAAATGGGAACACAGTTGGCGGCAGATCGTTCTAATGGGCATTTGAGAAGAATTTTAAATCTGCTTTACAACCAAAAAACACAGTTCAAGGAATCGAGTTATGAATTGTTGTATGAATCAATTCGTCAAACGGTGAAGTCGCGCTCTCTTTTGATGCTTTACACCAATTTCGAAAGTGAATTCGCGATGAAACGAGCATTGCCGATCTTGAAAAAAATTAATCAACGGCACGTTTTGGTAGTGGTGTTTTTCCAAAATAATGAATTAGAAGATGTTGCTTTTCAGCGCATAGATACTGTGCAAGAGATTTATCAATCAGCAGTAGCAGAAAAATTGATTACCACGAAAATGGTCATAGCCAAAGAATTGCGTCAAAACGGGATTCAAACGATTTTAACTCGACCTGAAGATTTGTCGATAACTACCATCAATAAATACTTAGAATTAAAAGCGAGAGGCGTAATTTAGTTATTACATTTTGTACAAAATGCTTACATTGTGAACAAATAATTAAGTTTACATGAAGCTAATATTAAGTATAACGGCATTTTTTGTTTTCTCTTTGAATGCCATTTTTAGTCAATCTTTTACTGGTGGAAGTGATTCAATCCTTGATTTACAAACGATTAATATTCCAGTAAATGTTTCAGGTCTTCCCTCCAATATAAACATTACATCTTTTGGTTTAGAGCAAGTCTGCATCAATCTGACGCATACGTATTTGGCTGACATTGATGTTTCACTCGTTTCTCCAGATGGGACAGTTGTAACTTTAATAGCGAATATCGGCGGTGGCGATGATGATTTTCAAAATACTTGTTTACGTGCGGATGCGAGCAATACTTTAGCCACTGGCGCAGCACCTTTTTCAGGCACATTCAAACCAATGGGTCAAATGGGTCTGGTAAATAATGGACAAAATCCCAATGGAACTTGGTTTTTGCGAATCACAGATAATTATGGCGCTGACCAAGGATTTCTGCAAAATTTTACCCTCACTTTTGGAAATACACCAGCAACTTATTTCCAATTTACAGAATCCGATTTGCCGATTGTGGTGATTAATACAAATGGTCAGACGATTGTCGACGATCCCAAAATTTTGGCGGATATGGGCATCATTTACAATGGTGAAGGAGTTAGAAATCACTTGACAGATCCCAAAAATGAATACAATGGGAAAATTGGGATTGAAATTCGTGGAAACTATTCAGCTTCATTGCCTCAAAAACCGTATGCGTTAGAGTTACAAGATATCAATGGAAATTCGATCGATTTACCAATTCTTGGAATGCCTGCGGAAAATGATTGGTTGTTGATTGCCAATTATAACGATAAATCTTTTGCTAGAAATGTGTTGCCTTATTATTTGTTTGATACGATGGGTCATTATGCTGTGAGATGCAGATATGTTGATGTGGTGATTAATGGCGAATATCGTGGAATTTATCTTTTTTCAGAAAAGATTAAGCGAGATTCAAACCGAGTTGATATTCCAAAATTAGACATTAATGAAACAACTGGTCAAGACGTTACAGGTGGTTATATTTTAAAAATAGATTATTGGGATAATTCAAATTCATGGTTGTTGAATTATCACCCAATAGGATTTCCTACTTTGGATATTCACATGGTATATTACTATCCTGATCCTGCGGTAATTGTGCCTGAACAAAAAACGTATATCCAAGGATTTATCAACGATTTTGAAACAGCTTTGTATGGACCAAATTTTGCCGATACTGCCATTGGTTACCGCAAATATATTGGCACAACGTCCTTCATTGACTATTTTATTATCAATGAATTAGCGAGAAATGTAGATGGTTACAAAAAAAGCCGTTTTTTCTACAAGGATAAAGACAAAAACGATGGCACACTCCGCAAGCTAAAAGCTGGTCCAGTTTGGGATTTTGATTGGGCTTTAAAAGACATGTGGGCAGGTTCTGAAGACGGCTCTGAATTCATGTATGGAAATGTTGACCAAGATGTTGACGCGCCAGGTTGGTACATTCGTTTGTTAGAAGATTCAACATTTAGAGATGAATTGCGTTGCAGATACGATGATTTACGCAGAACCATTTTACAAGAATCGTATTTAAATCAGAAAATTGATTCCATTGCAGCGAAAGTCAATGAAAGTCAAGTTTGGCATTTTGAAACTTGGAGTAATCTCGGTCTTGCCACAGGAACAGGAGAAGTACAGGCGCCATCTCAAACTTATGCGGAAGAAGTGCAACGATTGAAAGATTGGTTGCAACGCAGATTGGCTTGGCTGGATGACAACATTCCTGGAACTTTGAACGGTTGCAGTTTTACAGGAATTGATGAAAACAATTTCCAAGAATTAGGAGTTCAAGCTTTTCCAAATCCATTCAAAGACCAGATTTCAGTGAAGTTCGCCTCTGATTTCAATCAAACAATTCAGTATAAATTGATGGATCAAGCGGGAAGGTTGATTGAAGAAAAAGCAGTTCAAATCAATGCTCAGAATGGAAATCAACTCCAGATCAAAGGTTTAGAAAACTTGGAAACAGGAGTTTATTTATTGGAAATTTCGTTTAAAGGACAAAAAGTGGTGAGTAAATTATTGAAATAGTTGGTTTTATTGCATAATGTCAACTTTCATATTAAAAAAATGTGAAGGAAAGATTTGCAATTTGAATAAAAACGCTATCTTTGCCCTCGCTAACCGATTTTTTCGGTTCCAAGTCCACGCCCAGGTGGCGGAATTGGTAGACGCGCTGGATTCAAAATCCAGTACTGCAAGGTGTGCGGGTTCGATTCCCGCCCTGGGTACAAAAACCAGAGTGAGAAACAAAGCGAGAGCGACGTTCCTAACTCTGGTTTTTTTCTTTGCTCTCATTTTCTTTCTCGCTCTTTTATTAATTTTGATGTTATCGCTTTATTACCTTTGCATCAATATGTATTTGATTCGACAGCTCGAATCATATAAAAGGAACGAGAAACAGAGTGAAAATGATGTTTGGAGTTCTGTTTTTTTGCTCTCATTTTTTGCTGCTAAATTTCATTCATGAATCACCCACCAAAACCCCATTCACCCATCAAATCAAATTTGCATCCGCGAAGTAAGCACCGCGAGCGCTATGATTTTGCGGCGTTGATTGCAAGTTGTGCGAGTTTGAAGCTTTTTGTGCAGGTGAACCAGTTTGGTGATGAATCGATTGATTTTTTTGATCCTTTGGCGGTTAAAACCTTGAATCAAGCGTTGCTTCAACATTTCTATGGAATTGAATATTGGGATATACCTGCGGATTTTTTAACGCCACCGATTCCAGGGAGGGCTGATTATGTGCATTATTTGGCAGATTTAATTGATCGGGAACTTCCAGCTAAGAAAAACAAGATTCATTGCTTAGACATCGGCGTTGGAGCAAATTGTATTTATCCTATTATCGGAGTGCGAGAATACAATTGGCAATTTGTAGGAGCGGAAATTGAGCCAAAAGCGTTGGAAGCGGCACAAAAAATCATTGATTCTAATTCGGTATTGAAAGGCAACATTGAATTGCGACCTCAATCCAACTCAAAAAGGATTTTTAAAGGAATTATTGATCAGAAAGATCGATTTGATGTCACCATTTGCAATCCGCCATTTCATGCGTCTAAAGAGGATGCAGAAAGTGGAACTAAGCGAAAAATCAAGAATCTGACGAGTCAAAAAAACAGCAAAGCAATACTCAATTTCGGCGGGCAAAGCAACGAACTTTGGTGTGAAGGCGGAGAAGCCAGTTTCATTCATCAGATGCTTCAAGAAAGTGTTTTATTTTCCCACAATTGCGCTTGGTTTTCGACCTTGGTTTCTAAAAAGGAAAACTTGCGTGGCATAGTAAAGTCGTTGCAGAAATTGCCAATTACGAAGTGTCAAATCGTTGAAATGCAACAAGGCAACAAAACGAGTCGTTTCATTGCCTGGAGTTTTTTGTCTGAAAAAGAATTGAAAAATTGGGGTAAATGATTGACTTCCGACTAGAATTTTTTGTTCCTTTTCACTGCGTGGCTCCTATGTTTGTAATGTTATATTATTGTAATGTAAAAAGTGGGAAGAATGAAAGCAGTTTCGTGGCTAAGTAACCTGTTGGTATATTGATAAGCAGATAGTGCTTCATTCTTCTTTTATTTCTTGGAGTTTAAACAGAATGTA
>CANHQP010000060.1 GCA_947462925.1 Flavobacteriia bacterium
AAAGAAATCAGCTGTCCGAAAACCGATTGTCCAAAAAAGTGAGTACTTTTATTCATGTAATTATTGTTTCGCAAAAACTAAATTACAATAAAGCGGGAAATCCATCATGGAAATCCCGCTTTTAAAAAAGTTTTATCGGACAGTAGTGATTCTCAATCAAAACAAACTTTACTCCTTCCACAGTAGGTATCCCAATTTTTCGTTCACCACTATTCACTTGATTTAATAAAATCTCCCATGCTTCTTTTTTGTAGGAACTTTTTTGTTCCGTTAATTTTTTAATTGAGATAACAAAAAGATCTGGATCAATTGGCTTCAGTAGATAATCAATTGCATGATAACGAAATGCTTTCACTGCAAATTCGTCATAGGCAGTAGTGAAAATAATCTTTGGAACATATTCAGTTAATTGATCAATTAAATCAAAACCTGTCCCGTCTCCTAATTTGATATCTAAAAATAGAAATTCTGGCTTGAATTGATTAATTACTTTAACTCCCTCTGCAACGGAATCGACGTCTGCTATTAATCGAATATTTGGGAAATATCTTTCCAAGTATTTCTTTAATATTCTCCTGGCGTCAAACTCGTCGTCAATAATTATTGCTGTTTTCATAAAATTATAATAATGGTAGGTTAATAATTACCTTGGTTCCAGTTGTTCCATCTGAATTAACAATGTCGATTGTTTCAATTTTGAAATGTACCCTATGCTTTTGCTCAAATGCTTTTAAACGTTCTTCTGTTATTGTTGTAGCAATAGAAACATGATTGAACTTAGTTTGCTGCATCGCCTTTTCTCTTCCTATTCCATTATCTTCAATAGTGCAAAGAACCTGATACTCATCTTTTGAATCTATGCGAATATCAATTTTCCCTCCCGATTCTAGAGTTGAAAAACCGTGAATTACTGCATTCTCTACAAATGGCTGGATTAACATATTAGGAATCTTCTTAGTTAATTCAACTGTTGTTAAATTGACATGAATTTTATATTCGAATTTATTTCTAAATCGCATTCTTTCTAAATCCAAATATTTTTCTAAAATTTCTATCTCTTTTTGAATTGAAATATTGGGTTCACGAGAATTTGTTAAGGTTTCTCTAATCAATTGAGAAAAAGTCAATAAATATTTTTCTGCTTTTTTATTTTCTTCAAAAACCAAAAAACTTTGTATTGAATTCAAGGCATTGAAAATAAAGTGTGGATTCATTTGTGCTTGTAAAGCTTTTTGCTCCAACTGATTAACTTTGACATTCAAAAGATGCCTATTTTTAATTTGTTTAATTCTTAATCTGAAAATAAGGAATAACAGAAGACTTAAAAAAGCAAAAGATAGAATCAAAAATAAAGGCTTTTTGTAAAAAATTTCATCAATTGCAAAGTACAAAATATGCCTAGAATTAGACCAAGCTCCATCTTCATTTTGATATTTTACTTCCAGGTCGTATAAGCCTGGCAAGGGATTGATTAAGGTAATTTCAGGAATTGCAGTGATTATCCATTTACTATTTTTATTCAAACGATATTTATACAATCCTGATTGTAGCGTTCTATAATTGTCATTTCGAAAGGAAATTTTTACCACCGATTGATTTGTGCTTAAAACATTAAATTTAAAAGGATTGAGAACCCCATCCCTTGTCTCAAAACTTGAAACTTCAAGCTTATTAAAAAGGTAATTTCGCTCAAACTTGGATAAATCTATGATAGACAACCCATTTTTAGTCGCTACATAAACCAATTGTTTATACCTATAAACTGAAGTTATTTCATTTGAACACAGTCCATGAAAGGTAGTAAATGATTCAATTTTTATTTTTCCTTTCTTGTCTAAAAAAATATAATTCAAACCTTTGCTTGTACCAACCCAGATTCCATTATCATTGTCAAGGTATAAAACATTGATGATGTTACTTAACAACCCATCTTTGTCTGTAATGGTTTTTAAAATCTTTTCATTTTCAAAAAAAAAGATTCCTTCTCCCCTAGTTGCAACCACATTTTTAAATTGAGGATGATAGGTCAAATCAGAAACCCTGACGCGAAAAAGTAAATCCATCAAACCTTTATTTGACAATCTTTTTCCATCCAAAAAATATAAACCTTTCAATGTACCTACCCAAACTTTTTGCGAGGGATCAACCATTATGGCTTGGATTAAGTTCTTTCTATCTTTGGTAAAATCATCACTGCTATTATACAACTCCGTTAAATCTCCTTTTAAATCAACCTTATAAACCCCCTCGTTTCCAAAATACATATTAGGAGCTTGGTAAAAAAAATCCGCAGACCATACTCCTAAAATATTTTTTGATAGTTTCCCGGAAATCAATTTTTGCGTATTTTTTGTGGAAATGTAGATTTCATTTTTTGAATTACCTAAAACTGTGCGGAAATTGGTTGTTTTTAAATAGTTAGAGTACGCTGGGTAATAGATATTTTGCCATTTACCAATTAGATAACCAACATAAATATTATCCTTTATTCCCCCAATACTGCTTATTTCATCTTCAATCAATCCTTCCTCTAAACTGAAGTTTTTAATTGCCATTGAGGGTGAATAAAAAATCCCTTTTTCAAGTGTTGAAAACCAATATCCACCTTCCTTATCTTTCGTTACTGAAGTAACAGAATATTTCTTTAAATAATTTGAATAAACAGAAAGATCATTGATGTCAGGAAAATGGTAGACACCTCCTTTTAATCTACCAATCCACAGTGATTTATCAATAATCTTGATTGAAATGGCATCTTCAATCGTAGTTAGAAGTTGATTGGTTCTCAAATTAAATAACTTGCCATCTAACAAAATCAAATCTCCAGATTTAGTGCTAGAAATTAAAATTCTACTATTTGAGAATGTCGATGAAATTTGAACCCGTCGACTACCGATGTCATTGAAAACGTTTATTGAATCACTTTTTTTCAATCCCCTATAGCTCTGTTTAAATGTCCAAAAAATTTGATTGCTCCTTTTGGTAATTGTCATTCCCTCCTTTAAATGTTCTTGCAGAAGATTCCCCTTTTTATCGATTATAATCAATCCGTTAGATAATTCTGAAAAGAAGACAGTTTCATTTGAATCGATGTACAGATTTTTATTAACGGAAATAAAACCTAATCCATTTTTTTCAATCAAATAATTGTATTTATATTTTACAATCCTATTGTTCTCATAAAAACACAATTTAGAGTTGTACGTAAGAAACCAAATTCTACCTTTAAAATCTTCATATATTTTGAAAACAACATTGTCTGTTAATCCTTGGGCTTTTGTAAAAAGTTTGAAATTATAGCCATCAAATTTAACCACTCCTCTATCTGTACAAATCCAAATAAATCCCTTTCGATCTTGATGAATAAAATAGGTTTCAGAACTGGGTAAACCATCCTCCACGGTATAGGAATGAAATTTTGGTTGAGGTTCAGTTAATTGTGAAAAAACGAAAGTTTTAGATACGAAATTAGAGAATAGTACAAAAACTAAGACACAATATCTTTTATTTAAATAAGATTTCAAATAGTTATAAATAAGCACATTAAGTTAATGAAATTACTTTACAAATGATCTAATTTTAATTTCTGTAGTTATTTCAGGAATATTTGCAGTAACAGTGATTGTTTTAATAATTTCATTTATCTGTCCAGGATTTGGATGGAATCCCACCTCTATATAATCAGACTTTCCAGGCAAAATTGGTTTTTCAGGTTTATGTGGAGTTGTACATCCACAACTGGCTTTTACATCACTTATAATCAATGGTTTTTTACCAGTATTAGTGACTTTAAATTTACAATTATTGTCCGTATCAGGCTTTATATCTCCAAAATCATGTAATAATTTATCAAATTCTAAAGTCGTAACATTTGATGATTCTTCGGCAAGTCTTTTTTCTTCTTGTTTATTAAATTCCTCCAAACTTGCTTTCAATTCTTCTTCTGATTGTCCTCCAGCTGCAATCAAAGATCTTCCATCACCCTTGCCTTCATTACTTTTAGAATCACTGCAGGCAAAACTCAGAAATAAAATAGCTGCATACAAAAGTTCTTTTTTCATAAAATTCATTTTTTCAAAATTATAAAAAATCAATATTTTTCCAATCCCATTTCATCGTAAGTTGAACTTTCAATCGTCTTGATAGCCGACTGCAAAATTTCATTTGTTTCATTATAAATCTGATAAAACTCTGTTGTACCCCATAAATCTTGTGCAACCATGGCTTTCAGACGAAGTTTTATCAATTTTTCACTGATTTTATATTGATCTTGCTCAAATTTTAAATCTTCTTGTTCTTTTTTAACAAAATCAAAAAACTCATTCATAAAGTTCTCATCACAGACGAAATTCATTTTAAACAAATCAAAATCAGGGTATCTTTGCAAAACGTCATCCCTATGCTTATCAACAAAACTCAAGGTAAAGTTATTAAAATGACCTCCCCTAGCTAACGCTTTATAATATTCAGTAATCTCAGTCGTATCAAGAGGAACAAATACATCTGGCATTATACCACCTCCCCCATAAACAATCCTGTGTTTAATTTTGGTTTTAAACTTTAATGAATCGGGAAATTTTTTAATACTGTCTTTGTTGGTAAATTCACCCCGCAAATAGCGATCCATATAGTCATTCTTGTAGGATTCTAAATCATCATAAGGTTTTTGAATAAATCTACCACTCGGAGTGAAATATCTTGCAATAGTCAAACGAATCTCTGAACCATCAGTTAGGGAAATTGGTTTTTGAACCAATCCTTTACCAAAAGTCCTTCTACCAACAATCAATCCTCTGTCCCAATCTTGTATTGCTCCAGAAACAATTTCACTTGCTGAGGCAGAATTTTCGTTAGTCAAAACAATCAATTTGCCATTTTCCCACATCCCTTTTAAACCTGCATTTAGATCAGTCCTTGGTTGATGTTTACCTTCAGAATAAACAATTAACTTATTTGAAGAAAGAAATTCATCACAAACATCCTTTGCTGTGTATAACAAACCTCCGCCATTATCTTGCAAATCTAATATCAAGTTAACCATTCCCTTGGATTTCAACATTTTTAAACTTGTCCTTATCTCCTCAGTTGTATTTCTAGAAAAACTAGTTAACTTTATGTAACCAGTTTGTGAAGTAACCATGTAAGCACAATCTACTGAATTAACAGGAATATTATCTCGAGTGATTATGTAATCTAAAATTTTCTTGCTTGATTTTCGCTTAATTTCAACTTTCACCTTTGACCCTAATTCACCCATTAGTTTTTCACGTACATCACTCGTTTTTAAACCGATACCAGCAACAGATTTTCCTTCAATTTTAACAATTTTATCACCTGCCATTATTCCAAGTCGCTCAGATGGACCACCAGGAATAGTTGCAATAACCATTAAAGTATCTTTTAAAATCTGGAACCTGATTCCAATGCCTACAAAGCTTCCATTTATCCTTTCATTAGCTCCTTGCACTTCCTCTTTAGAAATATATACAGAATGAGGATCAAGTTTCTCTAACATTCCTTCAATCGCAGATTCAGTAAGCTTTTGAGAATTAACATCATCCACATACAAATTACTTATGTATGTTAAAACTTCATCAAACTTTTGAATTTCAGGTTTAGGAGTTACTTGAGTAAAACAATTAATAACCGTAAAAAGGGCTGCCAAACTAAAAAAACACTTCGTCATAATCGTAAAAAATATAAACATCTAAATTAAACTAATATTCTAAACAAACGCATCAAAAGGCAGGTAAACATCAAAATTTATATTAAAAATACCTGATTTTAAACAAAGTTCTAATAAACAATAAAGTGTTCATCAAAATATTACATCTGGAGTAAAATAGACTTATAAAATTCATTATTTAGTAGATGATTAATTTACAATTCATGAAAAACAATATTATTCTAATAATTCTTCTAAATCTACTCTTTAGCTTTAATGGTATATCTCAAATTAAGGAGTTTGATAAATTAGAAATGCTCTATGCACAAGGACACTACTCCTTAGTGCTTAAAAAAGCCAACAGAATTTTAGATAATCCTGAATTTGATTATTCGCAGGTACCAAAATTTTACAAAAGTATTGCAATCATGCAACTTTGCCAAAATGAACTTTATCTCAGAAAACACCCTGACTACCTTGAAGAAGCAAAAGACCTTTTTGTAGCTGTAAAAAAATCAAATGAGGAAATAAAAATTTTAAATGCACACATTTATGAACTTTCTGCACTAAAAAAAGATGTAGGATCTTGGATTGAAGATTTAAAAAGAAAAAATGACAAAAAAACATTTGATTTGGTTCAGAATACATTACGATCAATTTTTGAAAATGTACCAGATATAGAAGAAAATAAACCTACAATCCCTATAAATATTGAAGTAGAAGCAGACATAACAGAAAGTAAAGAGTTACGACTACAGAGGGAAGTTATTATAAATTTGGCAAAAAATCAACTAGGTGTACCCTATCTTTGGGCAGGAAATGAACCAACAGGATTCGATTGTAGTGGATTTACAAGCTATGTAATGAAAAAGAACAACAAAATAATTCCCAGAAGAGCAATTGAACAATATGAGGCTTGCAAAAAAATTAGGCAAAAAAATGTTCAACAAGGTGACCTCGTTTTTTTTGATAGTGGATCTGGAATAAATCATGTAGGCATAATTGTTTCCGGAAAAGGTGAGCCATTGGTTATGATTCATGCCAGCTCTACCAAAGGAATTACGATTACCGAAATTGAAAAAACTGATTATTGGTTAAAAAGGCTTTATGGCTTCGGTACATTCGTTGAATAGAATCTCCTATTTACCAACAAAAGTATTTTTGTAGTCAAATATGCGAAATTTAATGCACTAAAGTTATTTCTTTATAAAACATATATATTACAACAAAAACCTAAAGTGGAACTTCAAATAAACAATATTAAATACCTATTTGATAATTAGTTAAGATCAAATCTTTTTTCCATCTAATCTTATAATCTTTGAGAAACTAAAAAAGTGTTTTTACTAATTTCAATTTCGATAATGATTAGAGTCATATTTATATCCAATTAAAAATCAATATTTTACACCGAAAGTATGGATAAAAAAAAGTCCTACAATTTTGCAGAACTTTTTTTATAGAAAAATTAGATTAATTATTTTACCGAATTTGGTTTAAAAGTTTTCTTGATTTTTAGTTTCTTATTGAAATCCACTAAAATTGGTGTAGCCACACAAAGAGAAGAATATGTTCCAATTAATACTCCGATAAGTAAAGCGAATAAGAATCCTTTAATCGCTGGTCCTCCGAAGATGAACATAATTAATAATACAACAAATAAAATCATAGAAGTATTTACAGTTCTACTTAAGGTAGTGTTCAATGCATGATTAATTACTGAACCGTGATCTTCTGTACCTTTATTAGAATTTAAATCTTCCCGAATCCTATCGAAAACAATGACCGTATCGTTCATCGAATACCCAATCACCGTCAAAATCGCAGCTATAAATGCCTGATTTACATCCATGTTAAAAGGCATAATTCCATGTAATAGAGCAAAAATAGAAATGGTAAACATCACATCATGAGCCAATCCAACAATTGCACCAATTGAATATTGCCATTGACCAAACCTAAGTAGAATATATGCAAAGATTGCTATCAAGGCAAGTCCAATTGCTACGGTAGAAGACTTAAGCATTTCTTGAGAAACAGAATTTGAAATTGTTCTTGATTCCAAAATCTTGTACGATCCCATCTTAGCTTTCCCCATTTCCAAACCTTGTCTTAGTTTTTCAGTAACTTCAGCAGAAGCACCATCATCAGACAATTTATAGTTTGTTAAAATTTCGACATTGTAATTGTTTGATTTTGTTTTTGCTTCAACAGAGGCAACTCTTCCTCCTTTTTCCACAAACACCTTTTCTAGATTAGCTTTAATCATTTCAATGTCAGCCTCTTTCTCCAATTTCACAGAAATGGTTCTACCTCCCGTAAATTCTACACTTGGATTCAGTCCTCTAGTAACTAATGCTACAACTCCTAAAATGGTAACTGAAATAGAGAAGATATAGAAATACTTTCTTTTACCAATCCAATCAAAATTAAAGTTGTGAAATAAACCTTTAGATAATTTTGTAGATAATGAAACTGGCTTACCTTTTTCAACCATTGATGTAATGATCAATTTTGAAATGATGATTGCAGAGAAAACTGAAGTAAAAATTCCGACAATCAAAGTGGTAGCAAATGATGCAATCTCACCTGTTCCAAAAGTCTTCAAGATGATAGCCACTAATAAGTGAGTTACATTTGCATCGATAATTGAAGGAAGCGCTTTGGTAAAACCAATAGAAACAGCAGATTTAACATCAGCACCTTTTGCTTGCTCTTCCCTAATTCTTTCAAAGATCAAGATATTCGCATCAACTGCAGTACCAATAGTTAAGACGATACCTGCGATACCAGCCAAAGTCAAAACTGCTCCGAAAGATGCTAAACAACCAAAAATAAAAATCACATTTATTGCCAAAGCGACATTAGCAACCATACCTGCTTTACCGTAGTAGAAATACATGTATACAAAAACTGCCAAGAAAGCAATTGCGAATGAAATCAAACCAGCTCTAGAATTTTCTGCTCCGATGGTTGGTCCAACTTTTGATTGATCTTTAATTACGCAAGGTGCAGGAAGTGAACCCCCATTTAATAAACCTGATAAACTCTCAGCTTCTTCTCTTGTAAAGTTTCCTGAAATTTCTGTATTTCCGCCATTTATTGCTGAACGTACGACTGGTGCAGAGTAAACAACGTCATCCATTGTTATTGCAACACTTCTACCTTTGTTATCATTGGTCATCTCAGCCCATCTTTCAGAACCTTCAGTGGTCATTGAGACATTTACAGTAATTGTTCCATAAGTCTGATCTACACCTACATTGGCAGAGCTAACGTGACTTCCACCTACCATAGCTTTACCATTTTCAGGAATTCTAATAGCAAATAATTGGTAAGTCAATTCCTTTCCTGCTCCATTCGTTTCAGGATTTGCTGACCACATGAATTTTAAATCTTCAGGAAAAAGTCTCTTAATATCTTGTCTAGCTAAAATCTTATCAACTTTGGCTTTATTTTCAATAGTAACTAAACCAATTGTAGCACCTCCACCACCAGTTACCAAATCCAACAATGCTTTTTCATTTGTTTTTATTGGTGTAGCTTCTTTTTCTTTCAATTTAGATGTGTCAAGCTTTGAGGCCACACCTGTAGTATCTGATGTTGTATCACTATCGATTTCAAAAACAATCTCTTCTTGTCTAGATAACCCGTTTGCCTGAGTTAAATTAGCTTGAATTTCTTCTTTATTGAAAGTTTCAAAAAATTGCAAATTAGCAGTTGACTTTAACTTTTTAACAACAGTAGCTTCATCTTGCACACCAGGTAACTCAATATAAATTCTATTTGATGATAAATCTTTTTGGATATTAGGCTGAGCTACACCAAATTGATTAATACGCTTGCTCATAATTTGTTCAATACCATTCATTGAACCTGAAACTTTATCTCTAAATACAGACAAAACTTTTGCGTTTGAAGAATTATTGCTCAAACCTTCAATCTCATCAAAATCAAGCTCTTTTACGATTAAAGCGTCAGCGCCGTTGTATTGTTTGAAATATTTAGCAAATAAATCTATGAAATCACCACCGCTATTTAAATGTTCGCTTAATGCACTTTCAAACGGTTTCTTAAATTTAGAGTCTCTTTGATTTCTAGCATAACTTTTAATCAAATCAGGAACTGAAACCTCTAGTGTGACACTCATCCCTCCTACTAAGTCTAAACCAAAAGCCAATGAGCGAGATTTCACATCTTGAAAATTTGATCCTAACACAGGATAAACTGCAGTATTTGATTTAGCTTTCAACACTTGATTTACAAATGCAGACTTTGCCAATTCTTGAGATTCTGGTTGACTGAAATCAATTGTATCACCATTTGGAAGAATGGCGATATTGTTGTTCTTTTTTGCTTCTGCTCTTAAGCTGTCTACTAAGAACAATGCTTCTTTTTCTGCTTTCTTCTCTTCAGAAGTAGTTACCCATGTAAATGAAAGTTGGTAAATACATACTATTGTTAGTAATATGGTCAAAAACCAAAAAAATCCTTTGTTACGCATGATTGCTATTTCGTTAATTTATCTATAATAAGGTCGCAAATATAGAATTTCCGTTTGTCATTGTCAATTAAACCATGAAAAAGGTTTCAAATTAGTTTTGTGACTATGAACAAAAAGACACATTCTATTTTATCTAAAATTGATCAAACTACTGTATTTACTGATATTCCAGATGCAAAATCAATAATTTTACCCGTGAAATTTTCCCATGAATTTTCTTCGTTCTCACTTGCAATTTTTTCTTCAAATTTCGATTTTAGTCCCTCTTTGAAATATTTTTCGATCATAAATTTTATTTTTTCAGCATCAGCACTTTCAACTATTAAACCATTTTCCTCATGGATAATGGTTTCTTTTAATCCACCAACGTCAGTTGCAATAATTGGCACACAGAAATGATGGGAAATGGCGGTAATTCCACTTTGAGTAGCAGATTTATAGGGTAAAATACAAACATCCGCTGCAGAAAAGAAATTTGTAACCTCTTGGTCTGAAATATATCTTAATTGTAACTTTATTCGCTTTCGATTTTGATTGGAATTAATTTGCAATTGATACTTTTCGAATGAGCCGTAACACTCTCCAGCTATGATCAATTGAAAATCTTCGCTCAATCTTCCAAATGACTCTAAAAGAACATCCAGACCTTTATAATCTCTAATAATACCGAAGAATAAAATCGTTTTTTTATCAACGTCCAAACCTAAATTTGTTATCGCTATTTCTCGACTTATTTTATTGCCAAAATGATTGTAGTTGGGGTGTTTTAATTGCAAAACGTTGGCATTGGGAAGAATTTCTAACAAATCATTTTTGACAGCATCAGAAAGTACAATGAAACCATCGTGGTTATTCAAAAAGTAATTATTTGCAGCATTATCAAAAAATCTTTTTTCGTGTGGTTTGACATTATGTAAAATTGCAATTTTTTTAATTGAAGGATTTAATCTTTTAGCAACCATACCCATTGAAGGACCAAAAAATGACATCCAATAGCTCGAAATAAATAACTGTGGATCAAATCGATTAATTGCTTTAGAAGTTTTTAAAAAAGATATTGGATTTATTGAATCTAATATCCTAATAGTTTCAATTTCTTCGGCTGCATCTTCCTCTTTCACAAATTGTGTTTCACCAGGAAATAAAATTTGTGGATATTGTCGTTTGAAATTAAATGCTTTAACTTCATTTTTCGCCTCTAAAGCTCGAAACATGGCACCGCTAAATTGCGAAATACCACCGCGAAATGGAAAAAATGTAGAAAGAAATGCTATTTTCATGGCTATTATTCTATCCCGTAGTTGATTACGTTAAAATAATATTCCTCTCCTTTTATAGGTTTGCTAGAGCCAAATTTAAATTCTAAATCTTTGAAAGTTTTAGAAATCATTCCAACATTTTTTGCATAAACCTCATATTTTCTTCTTGTTTCAATCAAAGTTGTAAAATCTTCTTCTTCAACAGTTAGTGTGTTTTCAAAAGTTAAATTGTTGATTGTTTTTGATTCATCAATTGAACTATAAAAAGCTTCAACTTTTCCTAAATTATTAAATGCATTTATATTCCATACTTTTTCCAAAGTTGGCTTAAAAACTAATTTCACTTTTCGTTGATTTTCTTCCACCAATTCTGCTCGATCATCAACAATAATCGCTGTCCAAATGTCAGTTTCTTCCCAAGGAAGTGAACTGTTTTTTCTTTGAAAACGGTGAAATTCTCTTGCAATTCGACCAACATTATCTAAAATGGTGTCACCAATAAGTGTCTTAAATTGATAATTGATGGTGTCGTGTTTTTGTAAGAGTGAATCATGGAACATATAGGTTACTTGATATTCAACAAACGAACCTTCTATTAAACCGAAATATTCTGTTTGTTTGTCAATGTTTGTCTCATCTTTTTTACATGCCACAAAAACAAGTAATATAGCAATTAAAATAAGTGACTTAGAAATATGACGATTTAACATTAATTTGAATATTTTAAATTACCTATAAAATAACTCTCAACGTTAAAATTAAAGAAAAGTTTTGAATTTTCCAGAATTTGATTTGAGCTCATTTTTAAAATAAGATCATTCATAAGGATTTACTCCTTTAACTTTACATTCCTCGATCCACTTTTTTAATTCGTCACCTTCTAAAAGAGATCCGTATCTATAGTATTTTCTACCAATTTCTTTTCCTGACTCATCAAAGGCCATGAAATAGCCATATCTGACACCATAGCGAAAATGCTCATGCATCATTGGCTGTCCATTTGAATGATTGTAAATACATAAACCGTGCTTTTCTCCTTTTTGGTAAAAACATTTTGATTTTACAGTTCCTGTATTAAAATATTCAATGGCTTCACCTTCCAATTTTCCATCTTTATAATTGCAAGTTTTTGCGATTTTTTGAGATTTATCCTCCGGGTCTTCGGGAACGTAATAGACAATCATTTTTCCGTTTAAAACACCATTTTTATACGTTTCTTTGAAACTCAGTCTACCTGAGGGTCCGAACTGTGTCCAAACACTATCTTTTTTTTGATTCATGTAAATTCCAAAGGCCATAAGTTGACCGTTATCATGGTACATATAAGATTCTGATCGTCCGGTTTTTTCATTGTGTTTAATAATCGCTTTCACCTTGGTATTGGTATAATAGTAAGTGAAAGTTCCGACAGGTTTATCATCTTTGAATTGCCCTTTATACTCATAGACTAAACTGTTTGGATATTGTTTTTCCCAGACACCTTGTTTTCTTCCTTTTGCATCAACTTGATTTTTTTGAGCAAAAATCGGCGTTTGAACAATTAGCAAAGCAAATAAGCAAAAAATTAAATTTTTCTTTCCCATAAATCCATTAGTTCCTTTAAACTTTCAACGGTCAAATCAGCTTCAATTCCTATTGGTTCAACCGTTTTTATCCTGACAGTTTTCATGCCAAGATTTTTGCCGAATTTGATATCAGAATCAGTATCTCCAACCATAATTGCCTTGTTAAAATCAACTTCAGGAAAATCTCTTTTTGCTTGTAAAGCCATACCTGGATTTGGTTTACGTAAAGATTTTTCCTCTGATTTTAATTCTGGCGCAAAATAGCATGAGGTAATTTTACCACCTTTTTTCACAATCATTTCGCACATATAATTATGAATATCTAAAAGGTTACGTTTTGTCATTAAACCTTTTGAAATTCCTTGTTGATTCGTAACAACAAATACGTGTTTAAAAATGGAAGAAAAATATGCAATGGATTGATCAGCTAATGGTAAAAATTGAAATTCGTCTACATTTAAAATATATCCATTCATTTTGCGAACGTTTATGACTCCATCTCTATCCAAAAATAATGACCAAGTATTGTCGGCATTGAATAAACCCATTTTTAAATTTCTTTTTCTATCAAATAATTATTTCTTGTGGAAGAATTTCGTCCAACAAGTTCCGCTAAGAAACCTGCTAAAAAAAACTGTACACCCATAATCATAGCTACAAGTGCAACAAAAAATTCAGTTCTTTGCGCAAGTAATTTGGCTGTTTGATCAAAAAACAATTTGTCAATCACCAAATAAAAAGTAAATCCAAAGCCTATAATAAATAGTAGTGTTCCTATAGCGCCAAAGAAATGCATTGGCTTTTTACCGAATTTGCCCATGAAAACCACTGAAAGTAAATCAAGTGGGCCGTTTAAAAATCTATTCAAACCAAATTTCGTTGTTCCAAATTTTCTTGCTCTATGCTCAACAACTTTTTCACCAATCTTTGAAAAACCTGCAAATTTTGCTAGTGGTGGAATATACCTATGCATATCTCCATACAATTCAATGCTTTTCACAACTTCAAATTTGTATGCCTTTAAACCGCAATTAAAATCATGTAAATAAATTCCAGTCAATTTTCTTGCAGCCCAATTGTAAAGTTTTGTAGGAATAGTTTTGGTTAGAGGATCATATCTTTTCTTTTTCCAACCTGATACCACATCAAATTCTTCATCAACTATCATTTTGTAAAGTGCTGGTATTTCATCAGGACTATCTTGAAGGTCTGCATCCATAGTTATTACGACTCTTCCTTGAGCTGCTTCAAAACCTTTTTGAAGGGCAGCAGATTTTCCGTAATTTCTTTGAAATTTGATTCCTCGAATAAATTGATTTTGTTTTTGTAGATTTTCAACAACATTCCATGAGCCATCCTTACTTCCATCGTCAATAAAAATCAACTCGTATGTTAAGTTATTATTTTCCATCACTTTGGAAATCCACTCTTGTAATTCTGGTAATGACTCAACCTCGTTATACAAAGGAACTACGATTGATATTTCAATTAGATATGACAATTTTTCTATTTTTGATTAACAAAGATACATTTTCAAATTTACCAAATTGAAGTTATTAAAGAATTGCTTAAACAATTAATCTTTAATAACTCTGTAAATATCTTGATCTGACTTTATGAAATAAGTACCAGAATTGTATGAATTCAAATCAATTTCAATCTTATCACCTTGTTTATTAATTGTTTGAATAATTTCCCCATCTATAGTGCATATAATCCAATTCAAAGATTCTTCAGTTTGCACAATTGATACTAGTCCATTTGTGGGCACAGGAAAAACCTTGTTTTTCGACAATGAGATTTCATTGGTTGTCAAAATACTAGATTCAGAAATACTAAATAGATCAATTCCAGCTTCTGTAATATTCACTACTGGATCGTCATCTGAAACAGTAACAATCAATTGCATGTTTGCTGTTGGTACTATAAAATCTGTTACGAGGATACTCTTTGGAGTCCATTGATAAAAAGCGATATCTTCAGAAGCCTGACTATCAATCAAAACTGAAGTAATTCCATTTGACAATCTGATCTCCAAAGTATCATCAGCAGGTGGTAAAGGACCATGAAAATTAAAAAACCATCTAGTATAATTTATGTAAGGATTTGCATAAGAAGTCAAATCAAAAATAGGAGAATATAAAGTTACTCTTCCCTTATCAACATCATCTGCATCAGGATTTAAGCTTGGGTCATTTCCAGTAATAAAAGCAAAGTCTCCACAATCAAATTGAGCATCGTCAGCTGGAGCGCTTAATGTAGAAGTAGGATTAGGGTTGCCTCTCTCCCATTCTCCAGATGAAACCAAAGCGGTTTTTGTGGCTGTCCATCCAAAATCAAAAGAAAAATCATCGTAAATACCTTTTTGCAAATGAATTATAACAGTTCCAGTTGCTTGATTGATTTCAATATCATCACAAAACGTAACGAATCCCCATTTACCGCAAGTAACCTTGTAAACTTCACTATAAAAAAGGTCAAAATTAGATTCGCCAAGTCCATTTGCTACTTGTTCATGAGTAATCAAGGAAGCCTCTAATTTAATTTGAGCATCGAAAATAGGTTGTTCATTTCCAGTCTCTAAAACAACCACAGTTAAAGGAAAAGGTGGGATTGGAATCAAGTTAACATTTAATTCTGTCACAGAACCTTCTTGCAAATTGACGTTAATAGTTTGGGGATAAAAGGCAACCTTTGAGAAAGTAACATTGTAGTTTCCTGACCCCATAATTCCCGTTTCATAATTTCCAGAAGATTTACTGATTTCAATCTGATCATCTCCTTCAATCACAATAGAAACGTTATTTAAAACACTCAAATCTGAAGCATTTCTGACTATTCCTTCTAGATAAGAAGCATGGGTATAAGTTGGATTTAAAATATAAAGACCTTCGGTAATGTCAGTGGCTGCAATAATTCCAGAAGGGAAAAACGGAAAAACACCCCAACATCCGTCAAAATTGATAGTTTGACCAGGATAAGTATCATAAAATCCAGTCTGAATTAAATTTGAAGGTCTAGAAACATCGTGAATTGTAATTCCATCAGAATAATAACTTGTAATAATAAAATCATCTCTAAAATGCGTATTATGCGGAATTACACCTTTTCCTGGACTACTTTGAATTTTGTCAAGTTGAACTATATTTTGTGGATCTGACAAATCATAAGAACCTATAAAAGCACCAGAAACTTCATCTGTAGTGAATCCAATATTGCCGTCAGGTGTTGTCCATATATTGTGAGAAAAGTTGTTGTTTGTATTTTTTGTTCCTAAAAGAATTGGATTTGATTTATTCGTAACGTCAACCATACTAATAAATCCATCAGAAATATGCGCCAGATACATCGTATCATTTAAAACATAACCATCATGGCAATACCAATTATCAAAAGTTCCAACTTCAATCGGATGCAGTGGGTCAGTATGAACATCCAAAATAATTACACCTCCATTTCCCCTGTTAGAACCAAAAATATAGGCATAACCACTAGAATCTATAAATAACGTATGTGCAGCAGTCCATTCTGAACCGATTTCACCACTATAAAAGCTAACGTTTATGCCTGAAGGATCTGGTAAGGAAGTCAAATCCATGATCATCAATCCACTTTCTGCTTCTGTAGTTACATATGCGAAATTATTCCACGAACTTAAATCTCTCCAGATAGATTCTGTGCCAGGTTGCCAAAATATCTCCTGAGGATTAGAAGGATTTGAAATATCTACAATTGACGTACCTTTTCTTGCACCGACTAGTACATATTCATTATTTAGCTCATCCACAAATCCCCAAACATCGTTTAGATAGGTGTCATGCAATTGTTGATAATTGATATGTGAAATCGAATCAATATTTAGTTGTGCAAATGAAAACAACGGCAAAAAAATGAAACAAAACTTAAATAAATTCAGCATGATGAAATTTTTGACTCTAATTTAATTAAAAAAAGGCACATCTGTTAAAGTAACATTGAATAACAAATTAATTCAGAGAATAAAAATAGCTGCAATTATAAAAATCAAGATAATTACAAGATATTGCCAAACATCAACAAAATATGGAGCAAACTTTTTTATCGAATCAATGATACTTTTCATGTGATAAAATTAGTGAATTTGACGAGAAATTTGGTTTTTTAAGCAAATGAGCTAAACACATCTAAAAATAATTAAATATTTTTTTAGGTACTAAACACAATGAAATAAGCTCTTTCGAGCTAAAACTTCTTGATTTTAAGGAATTTTTCAAAAATAAATACAAGATAAAAAGAACTTAATACAAACTTTATCCTTAATATTGTCCTATGAATAAAGGTATAGTAAAATTTTTTAATGAAACTAAAGGATTCGGTTTTATTAAAGAGGAAGATTCGAACAAAGAATATTTTGTTCACGTTTCAGGATTGGTTGATGAAATCAGAGAAAATGACGAGGTAACTTTCGAACTTCAAGAAGGAAAAAAAGGTTTAAATGCAGTAAACGTAAAACAAGCATAGTTTAACGAATATTATTTAATGACTTTTAGAGGTTGGATTTATCCAGCCTCTTTTTGTTTTCAGTCATTTACAAATCGTAAATATTTTTTCTTAGATCTCATCTTTGAAATTCAATTTTCCTTTTCCAGATCTAAATCACCTTCAATTTCAGGATATTTTATCTTCAATTGAGCTATTTGAGCTTGCAAAGCCAATACTTCTTTTTGTTTCTGATTATAATATTTGTATTCAAAAAGTGAAGAAATCATATATCCTAATGATAAACAAATGATTATTAAGAGTGTTACGTACATTTTTAGACGAAAGAAAATAAATTCAACTTCAATTTCTTTCCAGTTTACAATGGCAAACGTGATAACAAAAATGCTCAAAATAATTGTTGCAATTAATTTTACCTTTTTAAAACCCGATAAACTTTCCCAATATTCCCCCATTTTGACTATTTTTAATTTTGATAATTATTATTATCCTAAAGTTAGTCTAAATTATTGATTTTCTGAAACAATGTAAATGTTTTGTGCAAACTTATTACTAACTCGAACCCGTTTTTTATCTACCTCAATTTCGATGGAGTCATCAAATTCTTGTTTTGAAATAATTTTCATTCGATTATTAATACCGAGACCGATTTCAATTACGTAATTCAAAAAGACGGCTGAATTGTCTTTTACGGCAACCATTTTACAAATTGAACCTATTTCTGCATCAAATAACAACTTTTTGGAAAGCTGAACCATTTCTCCTCTCGAATTTGGAATTGGATCTCCATGAGGATCAAAACTTGGAAATCCAAGAAACTTATCTAATTTCTCCACCAATTTAGGTGATTGAATGTGTTCCAATTGCTCTGCCACTTCATGCACTTCATCCCAAGTAAAATCAAGTTTTTGATACAAAAAAGTTTCCCATAGTCTGTGTTTACGAATGATTTGTAAACCAGTAAATTTACCTAATTCTGTCAAATATATTTTTCCATACTTTTCAAATTGTATGAATTCTTTTGTTCTCAATTTTTTCAACATGTCATTGACAGTAGACGGTTTAACTTCCAAACTTATTGCTAATTCATTTGTGCCAACTCCACCTTTATTTGGAAGTTCTAAGGACAATAAAAGCAATTGTTTTATATAATTTTCTTCAGCGATTGTTAACATGAATCAAAGATAGATTATTAGTGAGTTGAAGTCAAAAATATATCAAAAAAAAATCCTGGCTTAACCAGGATTTTTTTTTAATATTCATCTTCGTTGAATAGAAAGTCATCTTTGGATGGATAATCCGGCCAAATTTCCTCAATACTTTCATAAATATCACCTTCATCCTCTAAATCTTGTAGGTTTTCTACCACTTCTAAAGGAGAGCCATTGCGAATTGCGAAATCAATCAACTCATCTTTTGCTGCTGGCCAAGGTGCGTCCTCTAAATATGATGCTAATTCTAGTGTCCAATACATTTTTAAACTTTTAATGGGTTAATTTGGCGCAAAAATAATTTTATTTTCTTTACATGCAAGAGAAAGTACAAAATCTTTTTTATCTTTTATGTATTTTTCGCTAAAAACGCTGATTTTAAAGAGATTTCATTTTACGCTTTCTATCACAATTTCTTTATCGATATCAAAAATCAATGAAATTTTGTTCTTTTTCTTTAACATCAAATTTGAATCATAAACTGCATCCAAAGAATAATCATTCGCATGACTATGCTCGTCCCATTGATTTTCATACAATGCAAAGTTTACAATTCTAACTTTGTGAGTTCCTCTGGTTGCAATAACAGTAACAGAATTTTTCTTTGATTGCTTTGAAACAGTTGATGTTGCGGCTAAAACATCATCGATGTAAACTTCTACTTTACTGTCATGATCATAACCTTCAATAATACCTGTAAACTGCCAATCAATTGTCAACTTAGATTTTCCTTGTCCAAAAGTGGTAGTACTTATTAGCAAGAAAATTAGCATAAATACATTCTTCATAATATTCTTTTTTTTTGCTAAAATATAAAAATATCAAAACCAACCTATTGATTTCCAAATAATAAATTAAATTTCATTCAAAATAGAAAATCAAATTTTAAATATTCTATTTCTTCTGATTTGTAGAAATGCTTAACTTCACACACTAAAGATTTAATTACGTGAAAATATTTAAAGTACTTTCCATTCTCAGCGGACTCTTTATCTGCCTTCTGCTTATAACGGTTTCATTGGGTTGGATCAAATTTTTTAGCGCAATCACCCCTTTAATGATTGGCTTTTTTATTTTGGCATTAGCTACTGCAATAAATTTAAATCGAATTGAAAAAATTGGTATTCAATGGATTGCTTATTCCTTGGCATTTATTGGGTTTCTGATTCTTTTAATGGGAGTTTTTCAAATTATCCCATTGAAAAGTTTCTGGCACTATGGAATGGCAACTCTTTCTTCTTCAATAGTAATAGGATTCTATGGCCAGTTGCAATTAATTACTAAACCAACAGGGAAATTTCATTATTTTACTTTGTTGATGGCTTTGATTATATTGATCATCCTTGCGCTAATTGCTTTGCGAACTAGTTTTCCAAACGTCTATTATTTTGGAAAAATAGCGTTGATTATTTTCACAATACTAACTTTTATTGGAAGTTTTTTGAAAACAATAAAATCCAATTAGAATACTTTCAGTCGATTATTTCCTTTACTCGACCAATTTCACCGGTTTCTAATCTGACTTTTATTCCATGAGGATGGCTCGGAGCATTTGTCAATATGTCTTTGACAATTCCTTCAGTCAAAAATCCACTTCGTTGGTCAGCTTTCAAAACAATTTTCACTTCAATTCCTGGCTTTATACTCTTTCTACTCGTATGTGACATATTCAAAGATATTGAAATAAAAATACTGTTTATTTACATTTTAATGAGATAAAGTGAAAAATAATCACTACTGTCCGATAAAAATAAGAAATAATAGAATTCGACGCTGAAGGTCTTGATTCTACTTGTGTGATAATCGTATTTTAAAAAGTAAGCCCCTTTTTAAACAGAGCTAAATTCTAATTGAAGTTGATAAGTACTTTCACGAAGC
>CANHQP010000061.1 GCA_947462925.1 Flavobacteriia bacterium
ACCTTGTACTTTTCGAGCAATGGGCGAGGAGGCATGGGAGATGCAGATATTTTTTACACCATCCGACAAGACGATTCATGGACGAATTGGAGTGAGCCAGAAAACATGGGTGATAAAATCAATTCCTCGAAATTTGATGCTTACTTAATTGCTTCGGGCAACCAATTTTACTGGTCAAGCAACCGCGATGGCGACAAGAGTGACATTTATTTCACAACAAGACTTTATCCACCAGCAATCACACTTTCAGTGATGCCAATCATTTCTACCGTTCCAAAGAAAGGTCATGCAATTGATTTGACAGTGAACGGAGGAGGAAAGCGCTTGAAATACAGTTGGAGCAACAACGACACGGTACAAGACCCACAGGATTTGCAACCAGGTATCTACAAAGTGCGCGTATCGGATGAATACGGTCAAGAAGCGTTTGCAGAGGTGAAGATTGATGCTCCAGTTTTTGCCAATGAGGATGAGATGCAGGCAAATAAAGATGACATGCTCAACAAGGCACTCAACAACAATATCATCTATTACGATGAGAACTCATCATACTTAAATGCAGAAAACAAAGCCACTTTGGATCAAATTATTCCAATCTTGAACTCGAAACCAGAACTTAAAGTTTTCATTCAGTCCTACTGTGACAAAAATGGAACCAATCACTACAATTACTGGTTATCAGAAAGACGTATGAAGCGAGTGATTGCATATTTGGAGAAAAATGGCGTTGACAAAGGCCGTTTATCAGGTGACTACAAAGGAGAATCATCTCCCTTGATTAATTGTAAAAATTGCAACGAAGAGCAATTGAGATTGAATCGTAGGACGGTGATTAAGTTTAAAAATTAACTGTCGAGTTAAACTTGAAAAGGTAGATTTTCAAACTTTCAAAATCCTAAATGAAAAATTCAATAGATATTTCATTATTTTTACATCGCAAAAACAAGTCAATCCAACAAAGGATTAAAAAAAAACCAAATCGAAAAAAATGAAAAAAATTAAAATTTTTGTTTTGCTAGGGATACTATCGTTGAGTATTTTGGCAAAAGCAGACGAAGGAATGTGGCTTCCATTCATGTTAGGAAGAAACTATGAAGACATGAAAAAACATGGCTTAAAATTAACGCCAGAACAACTTTACTCAATCAATAAATCATCATTAAAGGATGCAGTTATTTCATTTGGTGGATTTTGTACAGGAGAAATTATATCTAAAAAAGGAATGGTTTTAACAAATCACCACTGTGGTTATGACGCCATTGCTGATGCTTCGACTCCAGAGAAAAATTACTTAGATAATGGTTTTTGGGCAAAAAGTTTAGCTGAGGAAATTCCTGTACCAGGATTAACAGCGACTTTTATTATTCGCATGGAAGATGTTACCAAAACAATTACGAAAGAATTAACAGAATCAATGACGCCTGAGCAAAGAGCTGCAAAGATTGCTGAACTTTCTAAAATTTTGGAGAAACAAGCAGTTGAAGGAACACATTATGAAGCTTTTGTTAGAGACTTTTTTGATGGAAATGAATTTTATCTTTTTGTGAAGGAAACTTTTAAGGACGTTAGATTAATAGGAACCCCACCTCAATCAGCAGGAAAATATGGTGGTGATACTGACAATTGGATGTGGCCAAGACATACTGCAGATTTTTCTATGTTCAGAATATATGCAGGTGCAGATAACAAACCATCAGCATACAGTGCATCTAATGTGCCTTTGACTCCAAGACATAGTTTGCCAATTTCTATTAAAGGTGTGAAGAAAGACGACTATGCAATGGTGATGGGGTTCCCAGGTCGTACAAATCGTTTTTTAACTTCTTACGGTGTTGAGCAAGCCATTTCTATTGAGCAACCTAAAATTGTAGATGTTCGTGCAAAGAAATTGGAAATCATGAAAAAATACATGGACAAGGATGTTGCAGTGAGATTAAAGTATTCATCTAAATATGCACAAGTTGCCAATTATTGGAAATATTTTATTGGACAATCAACACAATTAAAAAACAACAATGTTGCAGACAAAAAAAGAAAAATTGAGGCAGACTTCTTGAAATATAGTGCAGGAAAACCACAATACAACGATGTACTAAAAGATATTGAAGCTTCTTTTAAAGCGTTAAATGACATTATTTATCTGAGAGTTTATCAAAGTGAATTCATCCGTCAGGTTGATATCAATTCAATGGTTTACACTTTAAAAGCTGCTGCTGATCAAGAAGCTAAAGGTAATGCTGAAAGAGCAAAACAAATAAGAGTTGCAGCTTTCGAGCAAGGAGCTGTTTTCTTTGCAGATAGAAACATGCAAATTGAATTGGAAACACTTTCTGAAGTATTGAAAATGTACTTGAAAGATATTCCAATGAATCAAAGAGTTGGAATTGCAAAAATGTTGAATGAACAAAGTGTTGAAGCATACATCAATCGAGTGAAAGCATATTCAATTTTTACTTCTAAAGCAAGATTTGATGCTTTCGCAGCAAACTATAGTGAGAAAGAATTGAAATCAGATCCTTTATATATTTTAATTAAAGATTTAGATGATGCCTATGTGAAAGCTTCTACTGAAGCCTCAATTAAAACAGCAAATGAAAAATTGCAACGCGCAAATAGATTATTTGTTCAAGGTACAAGAGATATGCAACCTATCAAAAAATTCTATCCAAATGCAAATTCAACCATGCGTTTGACTTATGGTAACGTTTTACCATACACCACAAACGAAGGAAAGGCTTACAATTTTACTTCCAATATGGATGAATTGATTGCAAAAGAAGATCCTACAAATCCTGAGTTTGTTGTTGATGCAAGAATTAAAGAACTTTGGAGCAAAAAAGATTACGGTCGTTATGCAGATGAAAAAGGGCAATTGGTTGTAAACTTTTTATCAAACAATGATATCACAGGAGGAAATTCAGGTTCTCCTGTAATCAATGGAAAAGGTGAATTGATTGGGACTGCTTTTGACGGTAACTGGGAAGCTATGTCTGGTGATATTTATTTTGAGCCAAATATCCAACGTACAATTTCTTTGGACGTTAGATACACACTTTGGTTGATTGACAAATGCTACGGCGCTACCAATTTAATCAATGAGATGGATATCGTAAAATAGATTTATTATAATTTTAAAAAAAGCTGCTTGGAGTAAAATTCAAGCAGCTTTTTTTATGCCGTTTAGAGAAATCAGTTCAATTTTCCAGAATGTGAATAAATTGTGAAAAGAAAAATCTTCATTTCAATTTAGACCAAAAAAAAGCATTAATTTTGTATTTTCCCATTAGGAATGTTGACAGAAGAATTACAATCAACGGTAAAGAATATTTTTTCGGCTTATCTCGAAAAAAATGGTCACAGGAAAACACCTGAGCGCTTCGCCATACTCGCAGAAATTTATAATTATGAAGGACACTTTGATATAGAATCTTTGTATATCAAAATGAAAAACCAAAATTATCGTGTTTCTCGAGCTACATTATACAATACTATCGAACTGCTTTTAGCATGTAATTTGGTAAGAAAGCATCAGTTTGGAAAAAATATTGCGCAATTCGAAAAATCTCACGGTTCAAAACAACACGATCATGTTATTATCACTGATACTGGCGAAGTAATTGAATTTTGCGATCCACGAATTCAACAAATAAAAGCAACAATTGAAGAAGTTTTTGGTGTTAAAGTACAACATCATTCACTTTATTTCTATGGTGTTAAAGGAAATGCTAAAGAAGAAATCGAATAGTGACTTTTGATTATAACATAACGAGTCAACCAAATGTGGTTGTTTTTGGTATTTCTGGTAGAATTAGTCAAGTTGATGCAGTAGAACAAATTTTCCTTGATTTAACTCAAGCGATAGAATCAGAAAATAACTTTATCATTTTTGATGTTTCTAAATTAGAATACATCAATAGTTCAGGATTGAATTTTTTTATAAGATCTCTGACAAGAATTAGAAATGCAGGCAAAGAACTGATTTTGTGTGGACTGAATGGAGTAGTTGAGAAATTATTCAATATTTCTAAATTAAACGAAATATTCACCATTTGTCCAACAATTGAAGAAGGATTAAAAAAAGTAAATGCAAATTAAGCAATGAGTGTAGATGTATTATTAGGCCTTCAATGGGGCGACGAAGGAAAAGGAAAAATTGTGGATGTTTTAACTCCTAAGTACGACATTATTGCAAGATTTCAAGGTGGACCAAATGCAGGTCATACACTTGAATTTGAAGGAATAAAACATGTTTTGCACACAATTCCTTCAGGGATTTTCAGAAAAGAAGTCAAAAATCTAATTGGAAATGGAGTCGTAATTGATCCTGTCGTTTTTCAAAAAGAAATTGAAAAATTAGCGCCATTCAATTTGAATTTGAAAGAAGCTTTATTGATTTCTAAAAAAGCACATATCATAATTCCAACGCATAAATTATTGGATGCTGCGTCTGAAATTTCAAAAGGAAAAAATAAAATTGGTTCCACTTTGAAAGGTATCGGTCCAACGTATATGGATAAAACTGGTCGAAATGGATTGAGAGTTGGAGATATTTTTTCACCAAATTTCAAAGAAAAATACGAAGCTTTGGTTGAAAAACACAAAGGAATGCTGAAACATTACGAAGGTTTTGAATATAATATTACTGAACTTGAACCAGCTTTTTTCGAAGGTATTGAATTATTACGTTCATTGACTTGCGTTGATAGTGAGCAATATATCAATGATGCCATGAAATCTGGAAAGAAAATTTTGGCTGAAGGTGCTCAAGGTACCATGTTAGATATTGATTTTGGAACTTATCCATTTGTTACTTCTTCGAATACTGTCACTGCAGGTACTTGCACTGGACTGGGAATTGCTCCAACAAAAATTGGAAATGTAATTGGAATTTTCAAAGCTTATTGTACGCGAGTGGGAAGTGGTCCTTTTCCAACTGAATTATTAGATGAAGATGGAGAACACATTCGTCAAGAAGGTAGAGAGTTTGGATCAACAACTGGTCGTCCAAGAAGATGTGGTTGGGTAGATTTGCCAGCAATGAAATACGCAATCATGATCAACGGTGTTTCTGAACTTTCGATGATGAAGGCAGATGTTTTGAGTAGTTTCGATAAAATCAAAGTTTGTACGCATTATAAAATAAATGGCGAGGTTATTGATTATCTTCCATTTGATATCAATGATGTTGAAATTGAACCAATTTATGAAGAACTTCAAGGTTGGAACTGCGATTTGACAAAATTGCAAACTTTTGAAGAGTCTCCGCAAGCTTTGAAAGATTACGTTACGTATCTTGAAAATGCACTAGAAGTTCCAATTACAGTGGTTTCAGTTGGTCCTGATCGAACACAAACATTGCAAAATAAAAAGTAAAATTGAAATACATTTTTAAAATATCTAAAATTGCGCTTGTCATAGGCGCAATTTTTTTGTTCTCGACCAATTCGTGGAGTCAAAATGATGTTTTAGAATTGTTACCAGGTGCATATAAACTTTCATTCAATGAAAAAACAGGAGCTCAAAAATTAACAGGTGGAGGAGTTAATTTCACTTACCAAGGAAATGTGATGTATTGTGATTCGGCTTATTTTTATGATAAAACGAATGAAGTAAAGGCTTACGGAAAAGTGCATATCAATAGCAATGATACGCTTAATTTATTTTGTGATTCCATGTATTACAATGGGAAAACGAAAAAAGCAAAATTGTGGGGAAATGTGAGAATGCGTGATCGAGAATATAAATTATTGACCGATACGCTTGAATATGACGCCAAATTGAAACAAGCCGTTTACAGAAATGGCGGCAGAATTGAAAGTATTCTTAACAAAGAAATCTTGACTAGTAAGGTCGGCTACTTTTATCCAAATACCAAAAATCTATTTTTCAGTGGAAAAGTAAATTATCGAAATGATAGCTTAACCATGAAAACAGATACCTTGAGATACAAATATTTAGTAAAAAAGGTTTATTTCTTTGGTCCAACAGATATCAAATCGAAAACCTATTCCATCCATTGCGAAAAAGGATGGTTTCACACTGAAATAGAAGAAGGCGTTTTACAGAAAAATGCTTCGATTATTAAAGATACCAAGTTTATATCTGGCGACAGTTTATATGTCAGTCCGCAAAAAGGAATTTCGCAAGGACAAGGAAATATTTTCTACAGAGATACAAGCAACAAAATTTCATTCAATGGAGAAAAAGCTTACTTTTCAGATGTTAAGAAATTTGGATTCCTTACTGGAAAAGCGATTGCGCAGTATCAACTCAAAAAAGATACACTATTTATACATGCGGATACTTTATTCAGTTTTCAGGACAATTTGAATGAATTGGAAAAAGTACTAGGTCACCACGATGTTCGGATTTTCAGCAAAGATTTTCAAGGAAAATGTGACAGTATCAGTTATCAGCAAAAAAATGGCAAATTTCAAATGTTTGTTAAACCAATGGTTTGGAGTAAAAATACTGAATTGAAAGGTCAATTTATGGAAGTTTTTCTGAAAGATACAATCATTGAAAGCGTTGAAATTACTGACAAAGCTTCTGCAGTGATGCAATTAGATTCTGGTAAATTCTATAATCAAGTCGCTGGAAAAAAGATGATTGCCTATTTTGCAGAGAATGAATTAAAGAAGCTCGATGTAAAGGGAAATGCACAAACTGTTTATTTTCCTGAAGAAACAAAGGAAAACGATACTTTGATTGAAATTCAGCGAAAAGGAATGACAAGGTTGTATGCCAGCGATTTAAAAGTACTTTTAGATAGTGGAGAAGTAGAAAGTGTTACATATTTGGGCCAACCAGATGGTGTGATGTATCCCATGGATCAAATCAATAAAGACGAACAATTTATCCAATATTTTTCTTGGAATCCAAAATATCGGCCTCTAAATGTAGCTGATTTATTAAAAGTTATTGAAGTACCTAAAGAGTTTCTGGAAAAAAGCGAAACAGAGAAAAAACCAGTAAAATCAACTAATAAATAAACCTTTTTCTGTTTTCACTGCTCGGAATGACACAAAATCCATTGGATATTTTATGTCGTCGTTTAGCCACAAAATCATACATTTTATCGCGCATTAATTTCGGAAAAATATACCCAATTTTCAGAAATTGAAATTGACTTTTTAATTGATCAAGTAAATGCAATGCAGCCGTTGATTTCGAAAATAATTCTGATCCATCCCAATAATAAAAAGTGCTTAAATCAGGTTTTGGAAATTTATTCGATTCAAAAAAATCTTGTGAAAATTCGGATTGTAAGGCAGCAAAGTGTAAATCAAGGTTTTTTTCATTCTTTAAAATGAATTGAACTGATTTATTGCAAAAACCACAATCTCCATCATAAAAAACAATCGGAATTTCTTTTTTCATTACATTTTATTTAGCTCAAATGTAAGTAATATGCAGCGTTTTATTGAAATTGGACATTTTAATATCAAAATTATTTTAAAGGTACTTTGTTTAGAATTGTTGAACATCGTTTGAAGATTTATAATTCATTTGTGACACTATTCCTGACTTTTTCAGTTAATTTTGTATTGTGAATAAAGAGACATTGATTAATGCTTTTGCCCAATTGGGTAAAGTGATGGTTCAGTTGGGAAAACAAGAACCTTGGACAGATTTTTCCCTTGGATTAACAGAAGAAGAGTACGAAAAATTGCAAATTGTCATCAATAGACAAATTCATTTTAATGGTTGGTTTTCAAAAAAGTCCGTTTGCGATTCATTGTTGGCATTAGGAAATCAATTGTCAGTTGAATCATTGACTTCTTGGACTTCAAAATACCAATTCACTGAAAATCCAAAAAGAGTAGGAGTGATCATGGCTGGAAATTTGCCTTTGGTCGGATTTCATGATTTTCTTTGTGTTTTATTGTCTGGTAATCATATTGTTGCCAAAATGAGTTCAGATGATAAAACCTTGCTTCCTGCATTGACAGAATTGTTGGTCAAATTTGCACCAGAAATTCAATCTAGAATTACACTGACTGAAAATCGAATTGGTGAAATTGATGCCATGATTGCCACTGGAAGTAACAATTCAATGCGCTATTTTGAAAGTTATTTCGGGAAATATCCCCACATTTTTAGAAAAAATCGAACATCCTTGGCCATTTTTGACGGAAGTGAAACTGAGGAACAAATCCACGAATTAGGGAAAGACATTTTTACGTATTTTGGTTTGGGTTGCCGCAATGTATCTCAAATATTGATTCCTGCAGATTTTGATATCAATCGCTTTTTCGGCGGAATAATCAATCATTCTGAAGTTGTAAATCATCACAAATACGCCAATAATTACGATTACAACAAAGCGATTCATTTGATGAACCAAGAAAACATTTTGGACAATGGTTTCATGTTGTTGAAAGAATCTGATGAACTTCATTCTCCTTTGGCGATGCTTTTTTACCACCGATATGAAAATCAATCAGAAGTAGAAAATTACATCGAAAAACACAAAGAAAACTTGCAAGTAATTGTTGGAAATCAATACATTCCTTTCGGCCAAGCCCAATGTCCGATGTTGAGTGATTATGCAGATGGAATTGATACGATGAAGTGGTTGGAAGGGTTGAAATAGACTCAATCCACTCGAAACAAAGTTCGATTAATTATCGATCTTCCCAAAGTCAATCCGTCAGCGTATTGCAATTCTGAGCCAACGGAAACTCCACGAGATAAAGTGGTTACGGTGATTCCTGAAGGTTGGATTTTTTTGTATAAAAAGAAATTGGTGGTGTCGCCTTCCATGGTGGCACTTAGTGCAAAAATGACTTCTTTGACATTCCCAGCGTTGATTTTTTCCAACAATGTAGGAAAATTTAAATCCGCTGGTCCAATGCCATCCATAGGCGAAATAATTCCGCCTAAAACGTGGTAAATTCCATGAAAAGATCCCGTTTCTTCAATCGCCATTACATCGCGAACATCTTCTACAACACAAATTTCATCATGTTTTCTCTGTGGATTACTGCAAATGGCACAAATTTCTAAATCAGAAATGTTTCCACAGGATTTGCAATACTTTACATGTTTTTTCATCTCCAAAAATGACTGCGCAAAACGCTCAATTTCTTCTGGTTTTCTATTCAATAAATGAATTACCAACCGCAAAGCAGATCGTTTTCCAATGCTAGGAAGTGTAGCCAATTGTTCTACAGCTTCTTCCATGTATTTGGATGGTATTTTCATATTTTAGAGCGATGAATTTATTTAATTTAATAAGTACGTAAAGGTAAGTAAGTGATTGTTAAAATGAGATAAATTTTGGAGAATTAATTAATATTTCCCCATATTTTCTTGGATTTCCGTAATTTTGCGGCATGAATCAAACAGAGATCATCTATTTTTCTTTTCAAGGATTAAATCTTCAAGAGCCGATGGCGGCAATAACAAATTGGATGATTGCTTCATTTTGTTTTTATGCTTTTTTGAAATTAAAAAATAGAAATTTTGAAGAAGTTAATTACTGGAAATATTTTTTCATAACATTCTCATTTTCAACATTTTTTGCTGGTTTTGGACATTTGTTTTTTCAATATTTGGCCATTCCAGGAAAATTTCCAAATTGGATAACAGGAATTTTATCTGGGTATTTTGCCAGTATTGCCATGCTTATAAAAATGAAAAATCAAAGCAATAAAAAAGTTCTAAAAGTTGGAATAATTATTAAGGCTGCTGTATTTTTATTCTTGGCATTATGGAAACAAAACTTCCTTTTCATAGCGATTGATGCTATGATAACATACATCGTTTTTTGTGGAGTTTTGGGTTACATCTATTTCAAACAAGGGCATGATTACATGAAATACATGGTTTATGGTGTACTGATTTGTTTGCCATCAGCTTTTTTCTTTTTGCTCAAAATCAATCCTCACAAATGGTTGAATAAAGACGATTTAAGTCACCTTTTCATGTTGGGATGTACAATCTTCTTTTACTTGGGAGCAAAAAATATTGATTTAAAAACTACACCCAAATTATCTTAAACCTCGCAACAAAACTTTCCTAAAAATTACAGTAACGAGCAGGCTGTAAACAGTTGAAAGTAAAATCATTCCAAGCAAAGAAATCGTAGTGATTGAAAAAGGTGAAATCGTACTTCTCGTACTTTTCTCCATTTCTTTGTAGATATCTTCCTTGGTCATTACTTCAAAAGCTTCGTTACTAGCGCGAATTAATTTCAATTCCTCTGGATTTGCCAAGCCTGTTTTATATGCATTTAGTTTTTCAGCAATCATATGATTGACAAAATCAGGATTGATATAGTTGTAATAAATATAAATGAAAATTACTACCAAAATGGTGTAAGGAATTCCCACTGTCATGCTTGATTTGATATCGCTCAACGCATTTCCTTGGGTAAAACCTTCTCTTTGCTTGTGCATGTACAATCCGATTGAAATGGATGACAAAAGCAAAAACATATTGATGAAAATTGTTGGAACGATGGAAGTTGTAGAAATTCCTGCAAAATGAAAAATCATTTTAACAAGCATCCAACCAATGGCAAATATAAATCCAACTTTAACTGTAATTCTCATATTCATTCAAAAAAAAACTGTCAATCTCAAAGTAGAAATTGACAGTTTGAAAATTAATTATCTATTCATCGAGACCAAAAACTCTTCATTTGAGCGTGTATGGTCCATTTGTGATTTTAAAAATTCCATTGCTTCAACAGGATTCATATCCGCAATGTGGCGACGCAATACGTAAATTCTTTGCAACATGTCTTTGTTTACCAACAAATCGTCACGTCTTGTTCCAGAAGCTAAAATGTCAATCGCTGGGAAAATTCTGCGATTAGAAATTTTACGATCCAATTGCAATTCCATGTTACCAGTTCCTTTAAATTCTTCGAAAATTACTTCGTCCATTTTAGAACCTGTTTCAACCAATGCAGTTGCCAAGATTGAAAGTGAACCGCCATTTTCGATTTTTCTTGCAGAACCGAAGAAACGTTTTGGTTTGTGTAACGCATTCGCATCCACACCACCAGAAAGTACTTTTCCAGAAGCAGGAGAAACAGTATTGTAAGCACGCGCTAAACGTGTAATTGAATCCAGTAATATACAAACATCGTGACCACATTCAACCATGCGTTTCGCTTTCTCAAGCACGATATTTGCCACTTTTACATGTCGTTCTGCAGGCTCATCAAAAGTTGAAGCCACAACTTCCGCTTTTACACTTCGAGCCATGTCTGTCACCTCCTCAGGTCGTTCGTCAATCAACAAAACAATCAAGTAAACTTCAGGATGATTGGCAGCAATTGCATTGGCAACATCTTTCAATAACATCGTTTTACCAGTTTTCGGCTGTGCAACGATCATTCCACGTTGACCTTTTCCAATTGGTGCAAACATGTCCATAATTCTTGTTGACATGCTTTCATCTTTGTGACCAGTTAAAATGAATTTCTCATTTGGAAACAAAGGAGTTAAATATTGAAAAGGAACACGATCACGAATGTACGAAGGATGACGGCCGTTAATTGAATCTACTTTTACCAAAGGAAAGAATTTTTCACCTTCACGAGGAGGACGAATTGTTCCTTTCACTGTATCTCCAGTTTTCAAACCAAAAAGTTTGATTTGACTTTGAGAAACATAAATATCATCTGGAGAAGCCAAATAGTTATAATCTGAAGAACGCAAGAAACCGAAACCGTCTTGGATTACTTCCAAAACACCTTCAGCGCTTACAATTCCAGCTAAATCGTACAATTCTTCTTCCGCTTCTTTTTCAGCTTGACGTTGTTGTTGCGCCAATTGATTTGGATTCTGATTGCGTTGTTGATTCGGATTTTGATTTGGGTTTTGATTCGGATTAGGCCTAGGATTAGGTCTATTCTGATTCGGGTTTTGATTTGGATTTTGGTTCGGATTTGGTTTTTGCCCTTGAGCGAAAGGTTTTCTTTCTACAAGAGCAGTTTCACCTTCTGCAGGTGCAGTATTTTCTTCATTTCGTTCATTGAAAGGTCTCTTTTCTTTGAAATTCGGACGATTTTCTTTGGGTTGAAATGGTTTTTTGTTTGCAAATTCTTTGCGGATATCGCGGCCTTTGTTTTCTGTTTTTACTTCTGAATTTGTATCTGTTTCAGGAGCCTTTTCTGATTCAAGCGTTGGAGTTTCAATTTTTGTATCAGCCGTAGCGGTAAAGAGGTCGCTTTTTTCTTCTGTTTTTTGAATTGTCGGTTGTTTTGCACCAATAATTACTTTTTCAGGAGCCAAACGTTTTCTTTTCTTGATTGGATTTTCAAAATCGGAATTCGAAACAATTGCTTCTTCAGTTTTAGACTTGACAATTGGAGTAACTTCAGTTGTTGTTTCTTGAACTTTTACTTTTTCTGGTTTCGCTTTTCTTTGGATTTGAGCTGGATTTTCATCGCTGGTTGCAGATGAAAGTTCTTTGATTGCGTCAAGAAGTTCAGATTTTTTAAAGGTTTCAACTTTTTTTATTCCGGCTGCTTTGGCAATTTCACGCAAATCAGGGAGTTTTTTGCTCTCTAAATCTTTGATATTCATAAATATGAATTAGTAATTACTGGAAAGTACACTATACTATTAAATGTGCTGTGTGATTATTTCGAATCGATCTGTTTCGACACTGCAATATTAACAATATTCTTATTAATGACAACTAATATTCAAAAAAAACTGAAAATTTTAGTCAATTACTTTTTTTACCGCCTTTTTCGCTGAAAATCATGTAGTGATTGCCGAAAACGAAGAATTTAAATCAGAAGAAATTAAATCCAAAACTTATTTTACCCTATATTTGAGCAACTATTCGAAATTTCAATTTATGAAGTATATCAATTCTCTTTTTGCTTTTATAACTGCTTTTATGCTAGTTGGTTTTGTGTTTTTTATTGAAAGTAATATACATGTAAATCATCAAAAGGAAATCTCTAAGAAAATTGAATGGCTAAAAGTCAATCAAAAAATTGAAATTTCAACGGTAAATGCTGGAAAGTCAAATCAAAAAAACACTTTCGTTATTGATTTTATTCAAAAGGATAAAGTTTACTTGAGAGAAAATGCTGCAAAACTAGATTCGAATTCAAAAAGATTGGTTTTGACAAGTGCTAACCTTCAAAAATTATATTCAGGCAGTTATCAATTGGACAGCATCCAAAAATCGTCAGTTTCTTTTGATAAGCTTTCAAACAAATCGCAGGCGCTGAAAATTGATGGCATACCTGCTCCACAAAGTGCACTTTTAGTGACACGAATTGTAAGGTATTTATTGATGGCTTTTTTACTTTTTGTTGCATACAAAAGAAAGAAATTGGCCTTATGGATTTTTGCTGCAATGATAATTGGTGTTGGTGTCGGAATCGATTTTCCAGTATTTTCACTTGAGATGGAACGCTTAGGAGTCATTTTCCTTCGTCTGATTAAGTCGTTGGTTGCACCGTTAATTTTCGCCACTTTGGTTGTCGGTATTGCTGGTCACACCAATATGAAACAATTGGGTAGAATTGGTTTGAAAAGTATTTTATATTTTGAAATTATCACCACATTAGCGCTTTTCGTTGGTTTGTTGGCCATCAATGTCAGCAAAGCAGGAGTTGGTGTTCATGTAGAAGCTAGGGCTGAAGACAAGGCTAAATCTGAAAAAATTTTAGAACAAACGAAAGAAGGAAATCCCCGCGATCACATTGTGGAGATTTTTCCTGAGAATATTGCAAAATCTATTTTCAATAATGAAGTACTACAAATTGTTGTTTTCTCTGTGATTTTTGCAGTTGGATTGGGAATGGTGAAACACGAGCAACACAAACATACCATGCTCAGCTTTTTCGAAGGATTGAGTGAAGTGATGTTTAAGTTTACTGACATTGTGATGTACATTGCGCCGTTAGCTGTTTTTGGAGCTTTGGCGAGCACCGTCGCTAAATCTGGGGTCGAAATTTTAGGGAATTTATTGCAGCTTGTCGGTACCCTTTATGTGGCATTGATTATCTTTTTGACTTGTATTTTGCTTCCAATTGCTTTGCTGGCAAAAGTTCCTGTTCGAAGATTTATCAAAGCAATTACAGAACCAGTTTCTTTAGCGTTTGCTACCGCTAGTAGTGAAGCTGCTTTGCCAAAAGCGATGGAAAACATGGAGAAATTAGGTGTTTCTAAAAAAGTTGTCGCCTTTGTTATTCCAACTGGATATAGTTTCAATTTAGATGGTACAACCTTGTATCTTTCGCTGGCTACTGTTTTCGTAGCACAAATGTGTGGCGTTGATATGTCATTGGGTGAACAAATTGGAATTTGTTTGGTCTTGATGCTTACCAGTAAAGGTGTGGCAGGTGTGCGTGGCGCATCATTCGTAATACTCGCGGGTGCTGTAGCGACGATTGATGGCGTTGATCCACAAAAAGCAAGTGTAATTTTAGCCGTTGATGCCTTAATGGATATGGCGAGAACTAGTGTGAATGTGATTGGAAACTGTTTGGCATCTGTAATTATCGCTAAATCCGAAGGTGAATTTACTTTATCTCCAGAGGTTGATTTACATGCTTTGCCGAAGGAAATTTAGGGATATTCCGTATCTAATTTTGTAGTTTTTTACTATCCGATTTTATCCGTTAAAATCACTTAACAAACAGTAAAATCTAGTATTTAAAATAAATTTATTTAAAAATAGAATAACATGCTCATCACCACAAGCACCCATTTAGAAGGATACAAAATTACCAATCAACACGGTTTGGTAAGAGGAATAACAGTTCGCTCTCGCGGTTTGGGCGGAAATTTTGCAGGTAGTTTTATGACCATTTTTGGTGGAAAAAGCACGATCTATACGAATCTGTGTGAAACTGCCCGAGAAGAAGCGTATCAATTGATGATCAATAACGCTCAATCGCTTGGTGCAAATGCAATTATCAATATGCGCTATGAATCGAATGAAGTGATGCAAGGTGTAACTGAAGTGTTGGCTTATGGTACAGCAGTGGAAATAGAAAAAATTTAATTTTTCCATCCTCACCCAACCTTAATTTTCGATGAATCGTTATCTATGATAATAAATTAATGGTGAATTATCATATTTTATTGCTGTTTAACGCAAAATATGTATATTCGTCGAAATATATATTAATAAAACAAGTTGCCTATAGCAAAACATTACTCTATAAAATTTTAAAAATCAGAGCTTCGCTCATTTTAAACGAGAAATGTTATGTCTATGAAACTAATGGATGACCACCAGCTTGTTACTGCTTATTTGGCAGGAAATCATAAAGCTTTCGAAATACTTTTAATGCGTCACAAAAATAAAATTTACCGTTTTATTTATTTGAAAATTAAAAGCCAAGAATTAGCAGAAGATATCTTTCAAGAGACTTTTGTGAAAATCATCAACACGCTTCAATTAGGAAATTACAACGAAGAGGGTAAATTTTTGCCTTGGGCAATGCGTATAGCACACAATTTGGTAATTGATCATTTCCGCAAAACGAGCAAAGTGCGTATGATTTCTGAAAGTTCTTCCAAAAATGAAGATTTTTCTATTTTCAGTGTCTTAAGTTCTGGAGATGATGATACACTAAAATCCATGAGTAGAGGTGAGCTTGAAACGCAAATGGTCGAATTAATTGACTATTTACCAGAATCTCAAAAGGAAATCATTCGCATGCGAATTTTTCAAGATTTATCTTTCAAAGACATTGCAGAAATGGAAGGAATTAGTATCAATACTGCTTTGGGAAGAATGCGTTACGCTTTGATGAACTTGAGAAAAATGATTGACAAACACAACATTGTGGTTGATATTTGATTAATAGTTTTCGGTAAAACTAGCTAGGTAATTTTCAATAATTTCAATCTCTTCACGGTAATCAGCGTGTAAATCTTCATCGATTTTTAGCAACGACTTTTCAATATTCGTAAATTGTCGATTCAATAGATTATACAAAACTGGAAAACGATCTAAGCGAATTTTGAGCGACATCATGTTTTTACAAAAGTGAATCAATAACTCAATTTCTGTCTCTTTTTTGCCAGAATACTTAATGTTTTTCTTCAACTCACGGACAATCTTTTGTAAACCTTTTTTAATGAATCTAATGTTTGACTTGTTTATTTCTTGAAATTGTACATCTAAATCTTCTTTGATTTTTTGGATGTAATTGGACTCAAAATCAGCTTCAAACAGCAAATAATTCAATAATTCTTTATTCTCTTTATTGTATTTCGCCAATGCGGAAAGTAAAATGACCAACTCCGCTGTAGGAAGTTGGCCAATTTCTTTTTTAATCTCACTGATTGAGGCTATTTTCATCCTAAATTTTTAGAGTAAATCTCCTAATTTAAATGGCTTGTTAATGGCATTTAAACGGATTGTAAATCTGATTTTTTCCAAATATTTTGCGTCTGTCGCTTTGTAAGCATCTACCAAGTTTTTACTCATATAAACTGGGAAATAAAAACTAAATACTTTGCTCAATTTTACACCGATTCCAGTGTTCAAAACACCTGTAAATGTATTTCCTTTTTGGAATCCTCCAGCGTCAACAAATATTCCAAAAATTCCTGGTTTGAATGGTAAATCAAAGTACAAATTGGCAGAAGTCATCCACTTGTCAGTCGTTCCGTAGTTGCTAGACATTTTAAATCCACCTTGGTTTTCCAAACGTTGGTTGCTACTTCCAAAATTTCCACTGTTTGTTCTATCAAAGAAGTATTCTTCCAAGAAAATATCTTGAGAACCGCTTGTTCCAGCCAATGACATTTGCAAGCGATTTCCATAAGTTCCATTATTATTGTAGCTCAAATTACCACCAATAAAAGCACGGATTTCGATCCAACGTTTCATTTTGTTTTTCAAGTATTTGTATCTGTAAGTCGCTTCAAAAGTTGCACGACTCATTTCGCTATTGTCTCTCAAATTATCAATAATGTCTGCTCTTAAAACTGTCCCAAATTGGTAGTCTGGTTTGCTGTAATCAAAAGTATATTTTGCATATCCTCCAGCGTGGTCATTCGTCGTTGGACCATATTTATCATTTCTATAAATTGTTTGAAATAAAAGCGTTTGAGAAATCGGACCAGCAGATTTTCTATTGCCTAATTTCATATAAACGTAAGGCATTGCCGCTGCATAATAAGATTCATTTCCTCTGAAGTAAGAATCATTTTTAAATGTTCTCAAAGACATTCCAACTCTCATTAATTTGATACAAGATTTAGGCAAAAATGTAAAACTCATTTCTCCAGTTCCTGAAATATTTTTTCTTCCAAATGAATAAACAGGTGCCACGAAATACTGGAATTTCTTAAAAGGAATTCCAATGTTGTGAATCGCAACTCCCAACATCAATTTGTCATGGCGATTTGCCCCAATTACTGGCAACCAAAAGTTATTTGATTTGGTTGCTTCGTGATCTCCCAATAAAAATTCAAATTTTAATGGCTCAATTTTATTGAAAAGCTGGTCTTTTTTCCAATTGTTATTGCTGCGATCTAATTCAGGAATGTTTTTGTTCGGATCGATTTGAATAAATTCAGCATTTTTTGTAGCCATGGAAACCAAAGTCTTTTTTGCTCCTGGTTCAACCCAAACTGTTTCAACTATTTTTCCGTCTTTAATTGCACTCACGCCAATTGGTCCATCAATTTGACCAACATTTTTGATTTTCACTTGTGTTTCTGTATCATTTGATTTCACACTTTTGATTTTGTAATCAATGTGGTTTGTCGTTTGAATTAAATCGTGAAACAACCAATCCAATTTTTTTCCAGTGGATTGTTCCAAAACCCTCTGCATGTCTTCAGGTTGCGGATGTTTGAATTTGTAAGCTTCAAAATAATCAGACATCGCTTTGTTGAAAGCAGTTTCTCCCAAATAATCTTTCAAATAGAAAAATGCCAATCCTGTTTTTTGATACATGATGACGCCATAATTCGTACTAGAGAAATCAGCAGATTTAGTTTCAATTGGTTGATCTTCACCTAACATCGAAATGGTTCTATAAGAAATGTCTCCCATGTCGTGGTGATCCAAATCATTTAAATGAAATCTTCCACCTAAAACCATATCCGACATGTTTTTATTGTCAGGATATTTGGTCGCTACGTAACGCATTTCATTCAAAGTATTCATTCCTTCATCCATCCAACCGTGAATGCGCTCATTGGAGCCTAAAATACCGTAAAACCAGTTGTGACCAACTTCATGCACAATCACAATTTCTAATTCCATTGCATTGCTTGAATTTCCAATCACTGTGACATTCGGATATTCCATTCCACCACCAGCGCTGATTGTTCCATCAACAGCAGTAACTTGATTGTATGGATAATCACCATTCCATTTTGAATAGTAGAAAGTTGCATCGTTGATGTATTCAATAGATTTTTGCCATAAATTTCCATTTTGCGGCACATACATTGCCCAAGAAGTTACTTTTCTTTTGCTATTTGGCAATTCAACTTCACCTTTTAACACATCAAATCTTTTGTCAGCAAACCAAGCAAAATCGTGTACTTTAGACTGTGTGTATCGAATGGTTTTCCATTCTTTGGAAGATTCAGGGAAAGCTGTTTTTTCTTTTCTAGAAGTGGAATAACTATTCGTTTTTACCTTTTCCGCAGTTTTACTAGCCAATTCATTCAAAAATTCAACTTCAGAAGCAGTTTGTAAATCTCCTGTTGATCCAACAACGTAATTTTTTGGTAAAGTGATTGATACGTCAAATGAACCATATTCAGAATAAAATTCGCCTTGATTTAAATAGGGCATCCAATTCCAACCATTTTTATCATAAACTGCTGGTTTTGGGTACCACTGAGTGATTTGATAAGATTGTTCAATGTGTCCCAAACGTGAAATTTTCCCTGATGGAAGTTTTACTTTGAAAGGCGTTGAAATCACCAAACTTTCTCCTGGATTCAAAGGTTGTGCTAGCGTTAAAACACAAACATCCATGTTTTTCGGTAAATATTCCCATTTTACTTTTTCGCCGTTTACTTTAAAATCGAGTGAATCAATTCCGCCTTTGTCTTTTTCATCTGCAAAAGTCAAGAATTCTTCACCGTTTTTATACAATTGTTTTCCTAGAGCTGAATTTCCATCACGGTATGCATTTGGCCACAAGTGGATGTAGATTTGTGCTAGTTTGTCTGGTGAATTATTGATGTAAACAAAAGATTCAGATGCAGTAATCACATGATTTACATCGTCTAATTTGACATCAATTTTATAATTCACTTCTTGTTGCCAATAATTTTGGGCAAATGAAAAAGTTGAAACAAGACAAAATAGGGAAGCCTGGAGTATATTTTTTCTCATAGTTAAATTTATAAATAATAGCAGTGTGACTATTTTCGAGTCAAAAAGTTACTTTTAATTTAGCTACAAAGATAAGTGAAGTAATCTTGGGAAATTTGCCGTTCATAAAAAGTATTCAAAAATATATCCACAAAAAAAGGCCGCCAAAACTGACGGAGGGCACTGAAAAAGGATGACTTTTTCAAAAGTATTTCTTAAAGGCGATTATGAAAAGTTTCGATTTTTCGTAATCGCTTTTTTTATTGGAACTGATATTAGGTTAAGAAGTTATTATATTGCTCTTCAGAGTTCTTTTTTAATCAA
>CANHQP010000062.1 GCA_947462925.1 Flavobacteriia bacterium
AACTCCCGTTAAGGGTTTTCCACTTTTTACGCTGGCAACCAGGTCCTTTGAGAATTGCTCAAAATCAAATTTCGTGTCCATTTGTCAAAAATATCTTTTATAATTAAACCTAAAAAAAATATTTGACACAGTTTAATGAGCATACTCTTAAAAAATAATGTACAATTCCTTCAAGCTCCAGAGGAGCGACATATTTATCGCTTTTTTGAAGAAACTTTTTTGACAACTAAAAACTAATTCTTAACTTTAAATGAATAACTTTTGATAATTGCTTTTGTGAGCAAAACCAACCAACTAAAACTTAAAAAAAAAACGAATCTATTATTAACAACTTAAAACCAAAAAAATGGCCAATACATTTTCTCAAATTTACATTCAAATTGTATTTTCCGTCAAAGGACGACAAAACTTAATTCAAAAAGCATGGAAAGATGAATTGCACAAATACATTTGCGGGACTATTTCAGCAAAAGAACAGAAAGTTTATGCCATTGGTGGTGTTGCTGATCATATCCATATTCTTGTCAGCATCAAACCAAATATCTCCATCTCAGACCTTGTGCGAGACATCAAGGCTAATTCGTCGAGGTGGATCAACGAAAAAAATCTCGTTCGCGGAAAATTTCAATGGCAAGAAGGTTTTGGTGCGTTTTCCTATTCTTTTTCTGCTTTAGAGAATGTCATCAACTACATTTTAAATCAGGAGAAACACCATGAAATACAAACGTTTAAAAAAGAATATTTGGATCTGCTAGACAAATTTAATATTGAGCATGACGAAAAATACTTATTCGATTGGATATTGTAAATTCGCTTCGCACGAGGATTTTTGCACTTTTTATTTCCAAAAGAAACCAATATCTTTACACCCAAATTCAAAAAAATGGCAGCAGATATTACCGTAACAATCATTGACAGAGAAGGCGTTTCACACGAATTGATTGCTCCAACAGACATGAGCATGAACATCATGGAATTGTGTAAATCTTACGATTTGCCAGTGAAAGGTGAATGTGGTGGTATGGCGATGTGTGCAACTTGTCAGTGCTATTTGGAATCTGACACTGAACTTGATCCGCAAGGAGATGCAGAATTAGACATGCTTGACCAAGCGTTTTATGTTAAACCTAATTCTCGTTTAGGTTGTCAAATTCACATCACGGAAGAAATTGACGGAATCGTATTGAGATTGGCGCCTGAAGCTGAGTAAGCTCGATTTTAATTTTTAAGATTTGCTGGAATTTCACATACTGGAATCGCTTCCATTTTGTGTCTATTGACGGTGTTGAATCTTCTGTAAATCACCAAAACCTCTTTCTCTCTTTCGGTCAATGCGTTTTCGTTACCTTTGAAATCCATCGCCCACTCCAATTCTGGATACGTTGCACCAATTTGATCTTCGTCGCTTCGACCATCTTCCCACAAACCATCTGTAGGTTTGGCAACTTGTATTGAATTTACAATCTCCAAATATTTCGCCAATCCAAAAACCTCTGTCTTCGTCAAATCTGCTATCGGACTGATATCCACGCCGCCGTCGCCATATTTGGTAAAAAATCCAACTCCAAAATCTTCAATTTTGTTTCCTGTTCCTGCAACCAATAAACCATTGCTTTGCCCTAAAGCATACAAAGTCATCATGCGCAAACGCGAACGACTATTAGCCATTGATAGGAAATTCTGAGTTGTTTCTTGTGGTAAAATTGCTTCAAAAGCGCCAAAGGTTTCAGTCAAATTTAAATCAATCGATTCAACATTGGAAAAACGAGATTTCAAGTTTTCGATGTGTTCTGTCGCACGTTGAAATTCTGCGACAGTTTGGCGAATCGGCATACTCAATGCAAGTACTTTTTTGCCCGTTTGTGCACAAAGCATGGAAGTGACAGCAGAATCTACTCCGCCAGAAATCCCAATAATAAAGCCATTCATTTTTGCATTTTCAGCATACTTTGAAAGCCAATTTACAATGTGCTCGTTTATTCCTTTAAAATCCAAAATCTGTTGCTTAAAATAAAACCGAAACTTTCAACATCAATTGAGATTGCGTTGCAGCATTGGAGAAAAATTTATTTCCATCAACCAATGAGCTTGTGTATAAACTCATTTTATCTTCTTTCGGTGAATAATACAAAGGCGTAAAACCATAATAATAACCCAATTCAGCCATCAAACAAGTTGAACCTGTGAAATTCCACTCGGCGCCACCGCACAACCCAATTGAACCCTTGTAAAACAACATTTCATTTTTGCGTTTCATATTTTCATTCTTGCTTTGAACCGCATCTCCAGGAGTGACAACATAACCAACATCATTTGATTTCGAATCTGCCAAAATACTGTGCCTCAATCCAAATTTTCCGAAATATCTAAAGTATCCAATGAAATTGGTTCTAAACAAAAACATCGTAGGAATTGAAATATATTTCGCGCTTTGTGTTCTTTCGGTCAATTGAAAAACAGTATTATTTGCGCCCCACTCACCTTTTCTAATAATTTCTGTGTCGTTGAATTTGTAGAAAACAGGATTTGTAGCGCTTGCTTCAAACCTAACTGTTGAGATATCAAACTCCAATCCAGTATTGAAAGCAATATTTTCGTTAATATTGAAATTTAAATTTGCACCAATGTTAAAATCTCCACCAATTCCGTTGGTATTGAGATTCTTGGTTCCCATTTTTTGAAAATTCATTCCCGTTCCGATAATCAAACCAGCTTGTAATTTTTTATTCGCTGCGTCTTGCGCTTTAGATGTTAGCGCGATACTCAAACCAATCACTGTAAATAGAATTTTTTTCATCTTTTAAGAATTTCAATGGTTATCAAAAATTTGTTTCTCAGTTCGCACTTTGAGCGAATATGATTACTTTTGACTACAATATTAAAGAATTTTAATGACCCGTAAAAGCATTTTATCTATTGGTTTCGGAATCTTGTTACTGAGTGCCTGTTCAAGTGACCCATTAGACGTGGATTCAAGTGGAATCAATGTGAAACTGAATTTTGTGAATTTGGATTCCATTTTCTATCATGTCTCATCAACTGAATTGAAAAAATCGATAGAATCTACTTCGCTGAATGAGAACGAGATACTGGCTTACGAATTGGGACAATGTATCGGCGTTGGACCGCTGAGTGATTCTGGTACCACCGCTCGGATCAAACTTTTTACTTTCGATCAATTTATCAATCAAATTGAAAAAGAAATTGAAGCCAAATTCAATAATTTATCTCCGCAGAAAACGAAAATAACCAATGGATTCAAGGCGTTGAAATACCATTTTCCTGACGGAAAAATACCGCAAAACATCGTTTTCATGAATTCACTTTTCGCGAGCAATGCCTTTGCCACGGAAAATGAAATTGGCGTTGGATTGGAAAGATATTTGGGAGCAAAATCGCCAATAATAAAACAAGTTCCTGACCCCATTTTTCAATGGATCAAAGACGGAATGGAAGCAAAATTCATGGAACGCGACGTTTTGACTGCTTGGATCATGACACATTATGTTCCAGAAGTAAAAGGAAATACCGCAGAACAAATGATTCGATGGGGGAAAATTTTATACCTCACCGAAGCTGCTTTACCAAACGAAGATGAATCCATCATCATGCGCTATACCAAACCGGATTTTGAATACGCGCAAAAAAACGAATATGCTTTTTGGCAATTTTTGGTCAAAGAGAAAATGTTATTTTCTGAAAAAGAACGCGACCATTCTAATTTCTTAAATGAAGGTCCTTTCACCATTGGTTTGCCGCAAGAAAGTCCAGATCGAATGGGTCAATTTATTGGATGGAAAATGATTCATTCATACATGACGGAGAATCCAGAAACGACTTTGAAAGACTTAATAGATTTACCTTACACAGAAATTTTACAAGCCTACGAAATCGCAGAATAATAAATATCAATTGACAGATTCAACAAACAAAAACAAAGTTAAGACGCTGATTATCTGTTAAAAAAATCAAATCATCATGGAAGACGAAAAAAAAATAGTTAAAACCTCAGAAATTAAAATCAATGTTGGTGTAAACGAAAACCACGTGCCAATGCGCATGATGTGGAATGCAACTGACGGAAATATTGAAAATGCAGAAGCACGCGCTTTGTTGCTTTCTGTTTGGGATCCAAAAGCGAAAAACACCTTGAAAATTGACTTGTGGACAGATGAAATGTCTATCGAAGAAATGAAACAATTTTTCCACCAAACGCTTTTGACCATGGCTGATACATTTGAAAAAGCAACTGGAGAAACCAAAATTTGTGAGGATTTGAGAGATTATTGCTTTCATTTCGCAGATAAGATGGAGATAATGCCTGAGTGATGTTTGGTGAAACCCAAGGATGCAATTTTAGTTTAAGCCACGGATGCACTGATTTGGAAGTAGAAATTTGATGATAAACTTTTCAAAAAATAATCCGTGCATCTGTGGCGGAAAAAAACATCATCCTTCCAATCCAAAAGTTAAATTTTAACAAATAAGTTAATTACAGAAATTTTGAATCATTTTTTGATGTAACTTTGAATTAGTGAAAAAGACAATTGCCATATTATTCATTAGTCTTTACGTGTTTTCGGCCACGGAGTTGAATCAATTTTTCAAACTTCCCATTCTTTTTGAGCATTTTTCAGAGCACAAAACGGAAAACAAAAACATCACTTTTCTGCAATTTTTGAAAATCCATTACCAAGGTGATCACACGCCTGACAATGATGATTTAAAAGATAAAAGATTGCCATTTAAGTCACATGGAACTTCCTTTTCTACGCAGATTTTTGCGGTACTACCAGCTTTTTCTGAAATTGAAATTCCAGTTTTTTCTGACAATCGTAAAAGTGTATCCATTCACAAAAATCAATTCATTCCAACACTTCAGTTAGAATCAATCTGGCAACCACCCAAATCCTGTTAATTATTTCGTATCAACACTTGTAAGTCAATCCATTTAAATGTTTTGAACGATTGCAAGTTGTTTTTATTCACCAATAATTAATAGAATTAATGCTTAATAAAATCATTGAGTTTTCTATTAAAAACAAACTAATCGTTGGGATTTTTACGATAGCTTTGTTTTTATATGGAATTTTCGAAGTCACGAAGCTGCCAATCGATGCAGTTCCTGACATCACCAATAACCAAGTTCAAGTAATCACCGTCGCTCCTTCTTTTGGCGCGGTTGATATTGAACGACTTGTTACTTTTCCCATCGAACAAGCGAGCAACAACATTCCTGGATTGACAGAAATCAGAAGTTTTTCTCGATTCGGATTATCCGTTGTGACCATCGTTTTTGACGACGAAACTGACATCTATTTTGCCAGACAACAAGTAGCGGAAAGATTACAACAAGTCCAAAATGAAATCCCCAAAGGCATTGGAACTCCCAAATTAGGTCCTGTTTCAACTGGTTTGGGAGAAGTGTATCAATATGCTGTCCGAACAGAAAAAGGATATGAAGATAAATACAGCATCACCGATTTAAGAACCATTCAAGATTGGATTATCCGTCGTCAATTACTAGGCGTGAAAAGAGTTGCAGAAGTAAGCAGTTTTGGAGGAAAACTCAAACAATATGAAATCGCCATCGACCCAAATAAATTACAAGCATTTGGAATTACAATCGATGATGTTTTCAAAGCTTTGGAACAAAACAATCAAAATACAGGTGGTGCGTACATTGAAAAAGGTGCAAGCGTGTTGTATATCCGAAGTGAAGGCTTGGTCAAAAATATCGAAGACATCCAAAACATTGCGGTTAAAAGTTTAGAAAATGGAACGCCGCTTTTTATACGAAATGTTGCAGAAGTTAAATTTGGCTTTGCAACTCGTTATGGAGCTATGACTTTCAATGGTGAGAAAGAAGTTTCTGGCGCAGTTGTCATGATGTTGAAAGGTGCGAATAGCAATGAAGTGATTCAAAATATCAAAACACGGGTAGAAGAAATTCAGAAAATTCTACCTGAAGGCGTTGTGATTGATCCATTTTTAGATCGTACGAAAATGGTCAACAATGCGATTAGAACGGTTGAATCAAATTTGCTAGAAGGTGCACTAATCGTGATTTTTGTGTTGGTCCTTTTCCTTGGAAATTTCCGCGCGGGATTATTGGTTGCATCGGTCATTCCTTTGGCGATGTTGTTTGCCATCATCTTGATGAATATTTTCCACGTCAGCGGAAATTTGATGAGTTTAGGAGCCTTGGATTTTGGTTTGATTGTCGATGGCGCTGTAATTATTGTCGAAGCTGTGATGCATCAATTGCACAAGAAAAACCAATTAGGATCAAATGATTTCAGTCAATTGGAAATGGACAACCAAGTAAAAGGAGCTGCTGGAAAAATGATGAACAGTGCCGTTTTTGGTCAAATCATTATTTTGATTGTGTATTTGCCGATTTTCACCTTGCAAGGAATTGAAGGAAAAATGTTTAAACCGATGGCTCAAACGGTTGGTTTTGCACTGCTCGGTGCGTTTATTCTTTCTTTGACCTACATTCCGATGATGAGCACCTTGGTTTTGAGCAAGAAAAAAGGACACAAAGACAATATTTCTGATAGAATGATGAATCGTTTAGGAGAAAGTTACCGATCACGATTAGCAAAAATCATTCAGTATCCAAAAACAGTAATCGCAACAGTTTTAGTGCTTTTTGTTTCTTCAATTTACATCATGAGTACTTTGGGTGGAGAATTTATTCCATCAATTGAAGAAGGAGATTTTGCTGTTGAAACACGGGTTTTGTCTGGAAGTAATTTGAATACCTCGATTGAAAATATCAATAAAGTAGCCAAAATCTTAAAAACACGTTTTCCTGAAGTGGATAAAGTGGTTACCAAAATCGGAAGCGGAGAAGTACCAACAGATCCAATGCCAATGGATTGTGGCGACATGATTGTTTCATTGAAAGATAAAAATGAATGGACTTCAGCAAATTCTTTCGACGAATTAGCAGAAAAAATGACGTTAGCAGCTCAGGAAGTTCCTGGTGTTACAACAAGCTTTCAGTATCCAGTCCAAATGAGATTCAATGAATTGATGACAGGAGCACGACAAGATGTAGTTTGCAAAATCTACGGCGAAAACCTAGATACTTTGGCGCGATATGCGAAAAAACTGAGTGAATTGGTGAAAACCGTGAAAGGAACAGACGAAATTTATTTGGAAGCTTTGATGGGTTTGCCACAAATCATCATCGACTACAACCGTGATGCAATGGCGCAATACAACATCAATATTTCAGATGTCAATCGGGTAATCAATACTGCTTTCGCAGGTCAAAGCAGCGGATTGATTTTCGAAGATGAAAAACGCTTTGACTTAGTAGTAAGATTAGATAGCAAAAAGCGAGAAAGTTTGGAAGATGTTCAAAATCTACTAATTCCAACTCCAAGCGGATCGCAAGTTCCATTGTATCAGTTGGCAAAAGTTGAATTGAAAGACGGTCCAAATCAAATTCAACGTGAGGATGCCAAAAGACGCGTCATTGTTGGTTTCAATGTAAAAGACCGTGATGTGGAAAGTATTGTGACTGAATTGCAGCAAAAAACCAACGAAAAATTAGATTTACCAGATGGTTACTTTGTTCAATTTGGTGGCGCTTTTGAAAACCTAAATGCCGCCAAAGAACGCTTGACAATTGCAGTTCCTGTTTCTCTATTTTTAATTTTCTTGCTGTTGTATTTCGCTTTCAAATCAATCAAACAAGGATTATTGATTTATTCAGCCATTCCGCTTTCTGCCATCGGAGGAATATTGTTGTTGGCACTTAGAGGAATGCCTTTCAGCATCAGCGCTGGAGTTGGTTTCATTGCGCTATTTGGAATTGCTGTATTGAATGGAATCGTGTTGATTGCAGAATTCAATCGCATCAAAGAATCGGGAGAAACTTGCGTGATTCAAATCGTGCTCAACGGAACTCAAAATCGATTGCGACCAGTTTTAATGACCGCATTTGTGGCTTCGCTCGGATTCTTACCAATGGCATTGAGTAACGGTTCCGGTGCAGAAGTTCAACGTCCACTTGCAACGGTCGTTATTGGTGGATTGATGATTGCTACTTTCTTGACGTTGTTTGTTTTGCCAATTCTCTATATTCTTACAGAAAAAGGATTCAAGAAGCCAAAACACATTGAAAAAATTGTGGCAAGTTTGATTTTCATCGGCGCAATAAATTTTTCCCAAGCGCAAAACATCAGCTTAAATGCTGCAATAGATACAGCTGTAAAAAACAATTTGAATCTGAAAAGTGAAAAATTGAAAGTTGCCTATCAAGAAGCTTTGTTAAAATCTGGTGTAAACATTCAACCTATGAATTTTGCAGTCGAATACGGGCAAATCAATAGCGCCTTTCAAGATTCAAGAATCAATATTGGACAAAGCATTCGCTTTCCTTCGGTTTATTCCAACCAAAAAGCCATTTTAAATGAAGCTTGGAAAGAAAGTCAGTGGGGACAGGCGATTCACACTGCTGAATTGGTAAAACAAGTCGCTTCGACGTTTTATGATCTACAAGTGATTTATGCTAGAGAAAAATTACTTAACAAAAACGACAGCATTTACGCAGAATTTTTGCGCGTGTCGGATTTGAGATTCAAAACGGGTGAAAGCAATTTATTAGAAAAAACGAGTGCTGAAACGCAACGATCGCAAATCGCGATGCAATTGAAATCTTTGCAACAAGAGAAGGAAATTTTGCAACTGAAATTTGATTGGTTATTAAACGCCAAAACAAGCTATCAACCAGAAGTGAATCAATTGAAATCTAATTTATATGGTGGTGAAAAACTTCAAAATGGTGAGCATCCAAGATTGAAATTATTGGAACAACAAAAGAGTATGGCTTTGCGAGTGACAAAACTTGAAAAATCACTGTTTTTGCCAGATTTGTCTGTTGGATACAACAATATGAGTATGATTGGCACTGGTGCGAACAATGTTACCTACGATCGCTCAAAAAGATTTCAATCAGTGCAAGTTGGCGTTGGAATTCCATTATTTTACGGAGCACAAAAATCGAAAGTGCAAGCGGCAAAAATGAATGAATTGCTGTCAGAAAATAATTTTCAGGCAGGACTCAATCAATTTGAAAATGAGTGGAAAACCAATCAGATTCAATTTTTGAATGCGTCTGAAAATGTGCAAAATTTTGAGCAAATTTTATTGCCAAACGCGGAACAAATTTCCAAACTCGCAAATGAACAATTTGTTAAAGGCGAAATCAATTATTTAGAATGGTCGATGTTGATCAATCAAGTTGTTGAAATTCAAAGTCAATATCTGAATGTCGTTCAAACCTTGAACATCAGAAGCATCGAACTCAATTACTTATTAACGAAATAAGATACAAACATGAAAAAAATAATCATCGCTTTGATACTTCCTTTTTTGGTTTTTGCCTGTGGAAGTAAAACAGAAAAAGTGGAAAATACGGAGCCAACTTTGCAAAACAATTTGGTTCAATTAACTGATGCACAAGCAAAATCAGCTGGAATTACTTTAGGAAAAACTTCCATGAAATCAATTTCAGAAGTCTTAAAATTAAACGGAAAGATTGACGTTCCACCACAAAACTTGATTTCAGTAAGCGTTCCTTTGGGCGGATATTTAAAATCGACAGAGATGTTGCCAGGAATGAAAGTAACTAAAGGTCAATTGATTGCCATCATTGAAGATCAACAGTTTATCCAAATCCAAGAAGACTATTTGACCACGAAAGAACAACTTTCACTCGCTGAAAATGAATACAATCGTCAAAAAGAATTGAATCAAAACAAAGCGACAAGTGACAAAGTTTTCCAACAAAGTCAAGCTGATTTTAGAAGCAAAAGAATCGCTGTCAATGCCTTGGCAGAAAAGTTGAGATTAATTGGCATCAATCCTCAAAATTTGCGCGAAAACAACATTTCTCGAAATATCAGAATCACCTCGCCGATAACGGGATTTGTAAGTAAGGTCAATGTTAACATTGGCAAATACTTAAATCCAGCGGATGTTTTGTTTGAATTGATTGATCCTCGTGATATTCATTTGAATCTGAATGTGTATGAAAAAGACTTGGAAAAACTTTCGATTGGTCAAAAGTTAACTGCATTCACGAACAATCAAACTGATCAAAAATATCCTTGTCAAATTTTATTGATAAGCCGAAATTTAAGTGCCGAAAGAAGCGGAGAAGTCCACTGTCATTTTGATCGATACGATGAAAAATTATTGCCTGGAATGTACATGAATGCAGAGATTGACGTTCAAAATAATTTTACGCAAGCACTACCAGAAAGTGCCATTGTAACCTTTGGAGAGAAAAGTTATGTTTTCATCGGTAAAGAAAAGAACCTCTTTGAAATGAGAGAAGTGGAAGTTGGAGAAACTGAAAATGGTTTTACGCACATAATTAGTCCATTAGAAAATCAAAAAATTGTCATGACAGGGGCTTATTCGCTGTTGATGCAACTAAAAAACAAAGAATAAAGAAATTTCAAGAACCCAGGTTTTTGAATATCAGAAATCCTGCGGCGAGCTGTTTATCATGTTCATAGTTATCACTGAAAATAAATCGCTGCAGGTTTTTGAAAAATACGTAAATTGCATATAATTAATTAAAAAAAAAGAAAGTATGAACGACGCTCATTTACACATGATCTTTAACCATTTGCCAATCATTATCCCAATCATTGGTATTGTTATATTAATCGGTGGTTTTATTACCCGCTCAGAAGTTGTCAAAAGAACAGCTTTATTGGTTTTCATTTTAGGAGCTATCTTCACCATTCCTGCTTTTAGCACAGGCGAAGGTGCAGAGGAAATAATTGAAGAAATCGGAAGCAAAGTAGACCATCATTTTATCCACGAACATGAGGAAATGGCAGAAACTTTCGCTTTGTTGTCTTATGCTTTGGGATTCATTTCAATCGTCGCACTTTGGGCAAATTACACCAAAAAATCTTTCTCAAATTTAATCGCGATCATCGTGTTGGCTGGAAGTTTTGTTGTTGTGTTTTTCGCTCAAAAAACAGGAACTTCTGGAGGTGAAATTAGACACACAGAAATCAGAAATGAAAATGTGGCGACAGATTGATTTTCTGTTAAATAATCCAAATGCGTAATTGCACGCTACACTTTTTTAGTCGAAATTTGTGATTATGGAAGAAATTAAACTCGCGTTGGTCGATGATAAGGCATACAACATTCAAATATTAGAAGAGAAATTAGCGCCAAAATCGGAGGTAAAAATCTTGTTTACTGCCTGCAATGGCGCTGATTTTTTAAATAAATTGAGTGAGGCTGTCACGTTACCAGATATCGTTTTCATGGATATCGACATGCCTGAAATGAACGGCATCGAAGCGGTTCAAATTGCAAAAGCGAATTTTCCAAATATTCAATTTGTGATGATTACCATTTTTGACGACGACGAAAAGGTTTTCAAAGCCATTCAAAGTGGTGCAAGTGGTTATTTACTAAAAGATGAATCTGCCAATAACATTCACCGTGCCATCGATGACATTATGCTGTACGGGGGCGCTCCAATGTCGCCGCAAATTGCCAGAAAAGCATTTCAATTTATCCAAAGTCAAGCACCTCAAAAACAAGACGAATTACCTTTAAGCGCACGTGAAATGGATATCCTTCGTGAACTTGCAAATGGGAAAAACTATATCGCCGTAGCAGAAAAATTGTTTATCAGTCCCCACACTGTTAGAAAACACATGACAAATATCTACGAAAAACTGTATGTACACTCAAAGGTAGAAGCTGTGACAATGGCTATGAATAAAGGCTGGATAAAATAAAAATACTCTCATAAGGATTATTTTTTGTCGTTCGATTGAATTTCAAAAAAGAGTTGAAAAAGTAGCTATATCATTTTAGCAATTTCCCATATTCTTTTTCCCATTTTGCGTATTTTCTGTGAAAATTATTCCTCAATTTTACACATCGGAAATCGATGAATCGAATTGAATCAGTTAGTAATTTAACTACTAAAAGTATGGAATCAGAAATCAGAGAAGTCAAAGCAAAGTCTGCATATCGTCTTCAACACAACCAAAGTATTCAAGAAAAAGAAGCTTTTTGGAAAAAACAGAGTGATTTGCTTTCATGGTTTAAAAAGCCAACTGAAATTTTGACCAAAACAGGCGATTTCACTTATGACTGGTTCAAAGATGGCGAATTAAATACTTGCTATTTGGTATTGGATTTTCACATCGAACAAGGTCGTGGCGAACAATTGGCTTTGATTTATGATTCACCCGTAACCAATACTATTAAAAAATATACATACAACGAACTAAAACGACAAGTTGCCAAGTTTGCTGGTGGATTGATTTCAAAAGGAATTTCCAAAGGTGATACAGTAATTATTTACATGCCAATGATTCCTGAAGCGGCAATTGCCATGTTGGCTTGTGCGCGAATTGGAGCTATTCATTCCGTCGTTTTTGGCGGTTTTGCTCCTCACGAATTGGCCATCAGAATCGACGATGCCCTTCCGCGTGCAATCATCACAGCCTCCTACGGAATTGAAGTAGACAAAAAAATCGCCTACAAACCGTTGGTTGATGAAGCCATTGAAGAAGCTACTTTCAAACCAAAATTTACCATCCTTTTTGATAGATTCAATGATCATCAAGAAATCTACGATGACCAAACTCTAGATTTTCAAACCTTGTTAGAACAATCTGCGGAAGTCGGCTGCGAAACAATGAAATCAACTGATCCACTGTATGTTTTATACACTTCAGGAACCACAGGAAAGCCGAAAGGAATTGTGCGCGACCACGGCGGTCATGCAACTGCTTTGCGATTTTCGATGGAAAATGTTTATGGTCTGAAAGCAGGAGAAGTTTTTTGGGCAGCGAGCGATGTTGGCTGGGTTGTTGGACATTCATATATCGTTTATGGTCCACTCATCAACGGAAGCACAACCGTTTTGTTTGAAGGAAAACCAGTCAAAACGCCCGACGCAAGTGTATTTTGGAGAATCATTGAAGAACACAAAGTGAATGTAATGTTCACCGCACCAACAGCGATTCGAGCAATCAAAAAAGAAGACAATTTGGGTGAAATGATTACCAATTTTGATATTTCGAGCTTGAAAAAATTGTTTTTAGCTGGCGAAAGATGCGACACTTCTACGTTTGAATGGATTTCAGATTTGATTGAAAAACCAGTCGTTGATCATTGGTGGCAAACAGAAAGCGGTTGGCCGATGTTAGGCACGATGTCAGGTGAAATTGAACTGACTTCTAAACCTGGTTCAGCTGGATTGCCGATTTTAGGTTTTGATGTTCAAATTTTATCCGAAGATGGAAAACATTTACCTGCGAATCATGAAGGATTAGTCGCATTAAAATTGCCATTGCCTCCAGGTTGTTTATCAACACTATGGAAAAATGGCCAAGGCTATATTGACAGTTATTTATCCCAACATGAAGGCTATTATATCGCTGGCGACAGTGGCTATTTTGACCAAGATGGTTATTTCTACATCATGGGACGTGTGGATGATGTAATAAATGTGAGTGGACACAGATTGAGTACCGGCGAAATGGAGGAAATTGTGGCGAGTCATCCTGCGATTGCTGAATGTGCAGTTGTTGGAATTCATGATGAATTAAGAGGGCAAATCCCCGTTGGATTGGTCGTTTTAAAAGATCGATTTGAACTCGAAGAAGACAATTTAGAAAAAGACTTGATTGCCTTAATTAGACATCAAATTGGTGCTGTTGCGGTTTTCAAACATGTTGTTTTGGTTAAAAGGTTGCCGAAAACAAGATCTGGAAAAATCTTAAGAAAAACGATTAGAAACATTGCGGACGGGGCAAATTTTCAAATTCCATCAACGATTGACGACCCATTGATTATTGATGAAATCAAAGATGCTTTTCTACACAGAAAAATTGGTGATGCTTTTATGAAATAAAAATTAGAGCGCGTTGTGCTAAAAAGGCAACAAAATCGAGGTTTTATCTTATTTTGACTCCCCTACTCGTTACCAATTGTTCTTTGGGTGTTTGGGCAGTATCCAAACTGAAAGCAAATGTACTTCCCAATCCCACAGTACTTCGAACGGTAATATTTTGTTTGTGAGATTCGATGATGTATTTCACAATTGCCAAACCTAGTCCTGAACCCCCTTCATTGCGCGTTCTACTCTTTTCAACTCGGTAAAAACGCTCAAAAATTCGTGGTAAATGATGTTCATCTATTCCTGGACCATTATCTGAAATTTCAATCAAAATCAAATCATTCATTTCATAAAAACGGACATTGGTTCTTCCTCCATCGTTCCCATAATTGATTGAATTGTTGATTAAATTGGTCAAGACTTGGCTAATCTTTGCTCTATCTGCATTGACTATAAAATTGGTGTCTTTAGGAAAAGTAAGGTTTATATTTTTCTCTTTTGCTTTGAGTTCTAGAGATTCAACAACTTCTTTCACAAGATCCCGAATGTTAAAATTCTGCAAATCAAGTTTAAATCGATTTGCCTCCATTTTGGTAATTTCATCTAAATCTTCCAATAAGTTTACCATTCGATCTACTGACAAAGAAGCGCGTTCCAAAAACATGCGATTCACGTTTGGATCTTCCAATCCGCCATCTAACAGTGTTAAAATATAACCTTGAATTGAAAAGACTGGTGTTTTTAATTCATGCGCCAAATTCCCCAAAAATTCGCGTCTATATTCTTCTTGCTCTTGTAGTTTAGAAATTTCAACATGACGTTCTTCAGCCCAAATCTTTGTTGCTTTTTCAGCTTCTGCAAAAACCTCATCTGTCATTTTGAATGAATCGATTTTGTCTTTGGTAATTTTGCCTTTTCTTATTGAACGATAAAGGACTTTTAACCGGTCATTGATAAACCTTTCAACAAAAAAGTAAAAAATCCCAAACGAAGCCAAGCCCAATAAAAGAGGAAGGGAAATTTCAACCCACAAAGGGAAATTAATAACCTGATAGTCTAATACTAAAACGATAACAAGTGTAATTGCAAAAATGATTGCACTTCCACCGAAAATCATATTAACTGGTTTGCTATTTTTCACTGTCTACAAATGTATATCCAACACCTTTAATGGTACGAATATAATCATCTCCCAGCTTTTCGCGTAATTTTCTTACATGAACATCAATTGTACGTTCTCCAACGATGGCTTCATTTCCCCAAACCAAGTTTAAAATTTCATCTCTGGTAAAAACTTTTCCTGGCCTGCTTAATAATAATTCAAGTAATTCAAATTCTTTTTTAGGAAGTTGAATTTGCTCATCTTTCTTTTCAACTATAAACTTTTCTCTATTGACTGAAATTCCTGAAACAGCTAGATTTTTCTCAGTTTGCACATCTCCTCTCAATCTTCGCAAAAGAGATTCCACTTTACTAACCAATAATCTTGGTCGAATTGGTTTGGCAATATAATCGTCAGCACCAGCTTCAAATCCAGCTACTTGAGAGTAATCCTCTGCGCGAGATGTTAAAAAAGCGATGATTGGTTGTTGTATACTTGAATCATTTCTAATTGTATAACAAGCTTCAATTCCATCCATTACTGGCATCATCACATCAATCAACACCAAAGAAGGACGAACTTTTTGCACCATTTCTACACCTTCTAATCCGTTTTTAGCAGTATACACTTTGTAACCTTCCTTTTCCAAATTGTATTGGAGAAAATCTAGAATATCCGGCTCGTCATCAATCAATAAAATTGTTTGAGCACTTTTAACTTTTGCTTGCATAGGCTGCATTGTTTCTGATATAATATTTGTTGCTATCATACAAGACAAAAGTAGAGTTTCGATTTTCATTGGGTTTTAACGCAAGTTTACCCTTGTGTTAAGGATTTTCAATGGTGTTATTAACATGTTAAGGATCGACTGAAAATTGAACAAAAAGAATAAAATCGGAATATGGCGATTTTCCAATTTTGATTTTCTAACTTTGGTAAATAAATGTACTAATACATGATAATGAAGTGGTTTCTCAGTATAGTTGTTTTTCTTCCTATTGGAGGGGAGTGTTCAATAAACTGTGTCAAGTTCCTATTTAATTCTTTCACTAAAGTAGCTATTTAAATCATTTCTAATACTTGCCCAAGCGAAGATTTGTCCATTCCATCTTGTATGAGCGTTTTGTATTGCTAGGTAAACTTGTTTAAGAA
>CANHQP010000063.1 GCA_947462925.1 Flavobacteriia bacterium
ACAAGACCCCTTGTCAAATGCACAACCAAAATAAAATCAAAATAAAAACCTATAAAAACAAATATCCCAGTAAACACGTGTTTACTGGGATATAATTTATTAATTTAGTCTTTAATAATCTGTATCGCTTATTTAGGACTAGTCAAATTTTAGATGTTTTCGTACATTTGAAATTGTATTCTTGTTTTGACCGAAGTTTGACTTAGATTTAAAATTCTTAACAACAACAGATGAAGCGCTGATGAGTGAGTTTTAATTCAAAATTTATTCGTTTCAATATTCAGAAAATGGACAGTCAAACCCAAATCTACGAATACATTTCAGCACAGCCAAAGGAAAAACGCAATGACATGCAAACCTTGCACCAGCGAATTTTAGAACTCAATCCTACTTGTAAATTGTGGTTTTTAGATGGAAAAAACAGCGAAAACAAAGTCGTTTCCAATCCAAATATTGGTTATGGAACCCAAACCATTCGCTATGCTGACGGAAAGACCAAAGAATTTTACCGCATCGGACTCAGCGCCAACACGACGGGGATTTCGGTCTATGTACTCGGAATCGAGGATAAAAATTACCTTTCAAATACCTATAAGGAAAACCCAGGAAAAGCAAGTATCAAGGGATATTGCATCAAATTCAAAAAGTTGGAAGATATCAATTTGGAAGTGTTGGAATCAGCCATCCAGTTTGGGTTTTCACTAGGTGATTGAGCTTTATGTAAAAGCAAAAGTCTTATGTCGTCCCTAACGGGACGAGTTTACAAGTTTAGTCCCTTTTTTACCCATATTTCATCCCAAAAGGGATGAAAAGATGGCTGATTTCCAAAAACTATAATCCGTGATTTCCGTGCCATCCGTGGCAAAAAATAAGCATTCCTTTTCCTACCAAAAAATGAAATCCGATCGTTCGACGTTTTTGTTTATTCAGACTTTCTATTTTTTTTTAGAATGAAACCATTGTGCCAGCAGGCACAAAATATGGGTAAAAACGATCGCCACCAAACAAACCTTCGTCCCGTAGGGACGATATTCTTTACCTCAGAATCAAAAGTTTTATGTCGTCCCTAACGGGACGAGTTTACAAGTGTAGTCTCCTTTTTACCCATATTTCATCCCCAAAAAGGGATGAAAACTTGAGTGATTTCCAAAAGAAATAATCCGTGAATTCCGTGCTATCTGCGGCTAAAAAATCCGTGAACTCCGTTTCATCCGTGGCAAAAAAAAACATCACTTCACCTCAATCTTATTACCAAAAGTCAATGTCGCTAAATCCAATTTTAGGTAATAGTACGATTTATCCTCCGACTTAAATTCCTTGTCCCCATCCAGGTCACGCTGCATTTTGATCAACGCAAAATTTTGGTCCTTATATAGATTAATTTCCACTGCATTTTCAGCAGAAGTAGTTAGTGCTTTTAGGTTTTTGCCTTTTAAATCAGACACATATATAATCGCGGGATCATTGTAGTCTATTTTTCCATTTCCATTGTAATCCACACTTTTAACACGATATAAGATGAGATCTGAAGCCACATTTTTAATTTCAGTAGGTTGATATGTTCGGTAATTGTAAGACTGAAAACCAAAAATATAAGTGTCTTTTTCAAATAACCTGGTGTAAGTATCTGTGGTGAAATCATAAAACAAAATATTGGCGTAAAAATCTCCCCAAAATGTCATTTTGCTACTCGCCAAAAAATCAGAATTATATCGCGTAGGAATCAGAATCGTTGAATTGGAATCAATCATGATTGGATCTGAAAATACGTCGCCAAATTTGCTACTTTGTGAAAACGAAGCGATAGATTGAAATAGAAATAAAGCTAGTAAAGTAATTTTTTTCATTTTTTTTGATTTGAATAAGAAGTGATTAAACTCAAAAATCACGTTTTTATTATCCGATGATCTCAAACAATCCCCAAAACAACAACAAACATCCCAAAGTTGTAAAACTGTACATTACCGTATGAAAAGAAACGTTTGAATGAAAGCAAAAGACAGTGATGATAAATCCTGTAATCAAGATAAATCCGCCCACAAGCAATTTTAGAACACCCGCATTCCGCTTTTTTTCATTGAGCGCTTTTTTGGTTTTTCGAATGATTTTGGCGGTCAAATGTTCGTCATTTGTTTTTTGAAGCAATTCTTTTTCTATTTCTTCAAAAGTATAATTTCGGGTAATTAAATCTTTGGCATATTCGACCAATTCGAATAATTCTTCGTTTTTTTCGTGCATAGCTTTTTCATTAGTTTGCACAATATAAAGAAAATTAAGCCCTTAGAAAATGACTTTTGTCAGCTGATACTGATTTGTAATTTAGAAGCAAAACATCACCTCTAAATGCCAATCATTGCTTTTTTAGCAAATCTCGGATTTCTGTCAGTAATTTTTCTTCCGCAGTTGGAACAGGCGCAACGGGTTCCGTTTTTGTCTTGTCATCCGCTTTTTTCTGGATGCGATTCATTGTTTTCACAATCATAAACAAGACAAAACCGATGATTACAAAATTGATTACCGCCGCAATGAATTTACCATATTTCACGTTGTGCCACATCACATTTTCCAAATCCTTGACATTCAAAAAATTCATCACTGGATTCAATAGCAATGGCGTAATAATATCATTCACAAACGAATTTACAATCGCTGTGAAAGCCGCACCAATGACAACTGCCACCGCAAGGTCAATGATATTGCCTCGCATGATGAATGTTTTGAATTCTTTTAACATGGTCTAAATCTTTAAAATTTATATGAAATCGGCTTGATCTTAAATCACCGCTTTAATTTCTTCAATAATTCTTTCCGCCAAGGCATTTGCAGCTGCTTCAGAGCTACTTTCAGAATAAATTCGAATAATTGGCTCAGTATTACTTTTACGTAAATGCACCCATTCTTGCGCGATGTAAATCTTTACACCATCAGTTGTATCAACCTCTTCATGCGCATATTTTGCTGCCATTTTTTCTAAAACCGCATCTACATCAATGGCTGGAGTCAACTCAATTTTGTTCTTTGAAATGGTATATTTTGGGTACGAATCTCTCAATTCAGAAACTTTCATTTTTGATTTCGCTAAATGCGTCAAAAACAAAGCGATTCCTACCAAAGCATCTCTTCCGTAGTGCGATTCAGGATAGATAATTCCACCGTTTCCTTCCCCACCGATGATGGCGTTTTCAGCTTTCATTTTTTCAACAACATTCACTTCACCAACAGCTGCAGCGAAATATTTTTGTCCGATTCTTTCTGTTACATCTCTCAATGCGCGTGTTGAAGAAAGATTTGAAACCGTTGCTCCAGGCGTGTTTTGAAGCACAAAATCAGCGCAAGCTACCAAAGTATATTCTTCACCAAACATGCTTCCGTCTTCGCAAACCATCGCCAAGCGATCTACATCTGGATCAACAGTAATTCCTAAATCTGCACCAGTTTCTTTGATTTTGTCAGACAAATCAGTCAAATGCTCAGGAAGTGGTTCTGGATTGTGAGGGAAATGTCCCGTTGGTTCACAATACAATTCAATCACTTCTTTCACACCCAAATCGCGCAACAATGCAGGAACAAAAATTCCTCCTGTAGAGTTCACAGCGTCTACGACGATTTTGAAATTTGCTTGTGCAATCACTGAAACGTCAACTAACGGTAAGTTTAAAACCGCTTGAATGTGTTTATCTAAATAAGTATCATCTTCTGTAACAGTTCCTAAATCATCTACTTCTGCGAAATCGAATGCTTCTTGATTGGCAATTTCTAATAAAGCTTCACCTTCTTTGGCAGAGATAAATTCTCCACGTTCATTCAACAATTTCAAAGCATTCCATTGTTTCGGATTGTGACTGGCTGTCAAGATGATACCACCTTGTGCGTTTTCCATCGGAACAGCAATTTCCACCGTTGGAGTAGTGGATAAACCTAAATTTACAACATCAATTCCCAAACCTACCAAAGTTGAAACCACCAAATCAGAAATCATCTGACCCGATAAACGAGCATCTCGTCCAATTACCACTTTGATTTTTTGTTCTGAATTTCTGTTTTTCAACCATGTACCATAGGCCGCAGCAAATTTTACAGCGTCAATTGGAGTTAAACCTTGGTCCACTTTTCCACCAATAGTTCCACGAAATCCTGAAATAGATTTAATTAATGTCATTCCTTTTGTTTTTTTGAGGGTCAAATGTAATTAAATATGCGATAAAGATTGGTTTTTGATGGATGAGATTCATCAATTTAGGGTATAAATGTTCAAATCGAAGATCAGAATGAAAATTTGAAGTTTATTTTGGTTTTGGTAAATTGAGATTTCGTCCCTACAGGACGATAGCTTTAAAGGGACTATGTTTTTACCCATATTTAGTGCCTAATGGCACAATTTGTTAAATGTTTCCATCCCTTTTGGGTTGAGATTTGGGTAAAACCAACAGCAGTCGTTGTTCCCGTCCCATTAGGGATGAAATGTGGGTAAAACGAAACTACTGCTAGCGTTCTAGTCCCTTTCGGGACGAAATCAAAAGTGGATTTAGCACCATGGACGCAGATTTGTTAGCGCAAAATGTATGTATCATGTCGTCCCTATAGGACGATAGTTTGGCGCTATTTCAGTTTTTACCCATATTTAGTGCCAAAAGGCACAATTTTTCTAGTACTTACATCCCTTTAGGGATGGAATATGGGTAAAAACCAACATACGCATATGTTCTCGTCACGTTAGGGACGAAATAAAAACCATCACTAATCCTATCCAATCTCCTTAAACACAAACTGCTCATCGAAATCCACCTCAAATTTCTCCAGAAATTGTTTGTATTCTTCTTTAAACGTTTTGCGCTGATGATGTATTTCTTGACTTTTTATATAATCTATCACATCGTCAACTTGAGATTTTCCCTACGAAAACGCACTATATCCTTCCTGCCAAGAAAACTTGCCTAGCACAAATCCTTTCTGATTGATCCATTTAGAACTATCTCCTTTCACTTTTTGCATTAACTCGGATATAGATTGACTCGGTCTTAAGCCTATTAGTATATGCACATGGTCAAGCATTCCATTGATAGCGATAACTTTGTGTTTATGATTTTGTATTATGCCCGAAATATATCGATACAATTCATTTTTCCATTTGCTTCCAATCAAACTTTCTCGATTTTGAACTGCAAAAACCACTTGAACGTGAATTTGCGAATAAGTATTTGCCATTTTTTTTGGTTTATTAATGTTTAAAAAGTGGTTTAAAGGAATCAGCTTAGAATTCCTATCTTAAATTTAAGAAAAAAGGATGTAGAAAAAAATCAATTTCAAAAATAATTGACATAAAAAAAGGAGAATCTCAATCGAAATTCTCCTTAGTTAAAGCGTTATAATTATTTCCTAACCTTCCAACGATTTTTTCAAATCTATCATCTTCATGCAAGCAATGGCACATTCGGTTCCTTTGTTACCATGTTTCCCGCCAGATCTGTCGATGGACTGTTGAATATTGTCATCAGTCAAAACACAAAATGCTACTGGCGAATTGTATTCCAAACCCACTTGCATAATTCCTTGCGTTGCTCCTTGACAAACGAAATCAAAATGTTTCGTTTCGCCTTGAATAACGACGCCAATCGCAATCACACCGTCAACGTCAGTGTTGTCGAGCATCAATTGCGCGCCAAGCGGTAATTCGAAAGTTCCTGGAACAAATCGAATCAAAATATTCGCCTCAGGTACACCGTTTTCTAACAATGCATCTTTGGCACCTTTCAGTAAGTTCAAAGTGATGGAATCGTTCCATTCAGAAACAACAATGCCGACTTTAAAATCGGCACCGTTTGGAACAAGTTCCTTAGAATATTCAGATAAATTTCTAAGTGCTGTAGCCACAATCTATTTTTTTGGTTTGTTTTTAGCTCTTGCGATATATTTGTCGATGTATTTCATGTTTGAAAACATCACATAATTGTCTTTGATGCGAACATACAACTCTTCAGCGCCAGCATTGTCATTCAATTTCTCAGCACACAATGCTGCTTTGAACAAATATTCAGGCGTAGTTTTATCGTTTTCGTTTTTCTCAGCAGCCTTCAAATACATATCTTTTGCTTCGCTGTATTTTTTCATTTCTGAGTAGCAATCACCTTGTAGTCCCAAAGTGTATACTGCAACATAAGTATCACTAACATCAACACCTTCCAAGTTTTCTAACGCTTTTTTAAATTCACGTTTTGTCATGTATTGTCTTGCCAAAACAAATTGAGCATTTTCACCACCTTGTTTACCATCGTAATCTTTCACAACTTTTGAAAGTGCATCAATTGCTTGATCTGTTGAATCTTTAGATGCGTAATTTAGTCCAGCCCAATAAGCATCTTTTGATTTTTCATTTGCTGGTCCCCAAATGAATGTTCTGTATATGAAATAACCTAGTATAACAAACACAATAGCACCAACAGCAAACATAATTGTACGAAGTGATTTGTTTTGTTTAAATTGAGATTTAAAATCTTTTCCTGATAAATTTTCTAACATTGTCGCGATTTTAGCGTTGCAAAAATATATTTTTTTTCGATTCAAAAATATTATTTCTACTTATATATGAACAAAGATACCAACAAATGCCATTTTTTTAACCTATAATCGCCATTTGATTGTTCAAATTAGTTCGTTTTTAGATCCATTTTGTTAATCACATTTCATTTGTGAATATTATCTGTTAGAATTTTAGAATCTTCCTGAGTTTATTTTTAGCTTTGTGGCGTATTTTAAGAAACATATATATAATGATACAATTATCAGATCGTTTACAAGCCATGGAAGAATCTGCAACGCTTGCCATGTCGCGTATTTCAAGAGAATTGAAGGCTGCAGGAAAAGACGTCATTTCGCTAAGTTTGGGCGAACCAGATTTTTTTACGCCTCAATTTATCAAAGATGCTGCGCTCGAAGCGATGAACAATAATTTCACTATGTACACGCCTGTTGCAGGTTACGACGATTTGCGTGAAAGTATTTCTGAAAAATTCAAAAGAGACAATGGTTTGACTTATTCTAAAGATCAAATCGTAGTTTCGACAGGTGCAAAACAATCTATAGCCAATGTGGTGATGAGTTGCGTAAATCCGGGTGATGAAGTAATCATTCCTGCACCATATTGGGTTTCTTATGTTGAAATCGTGAAAGTTGTAGAAGGAACTCCTGTGATTGTTCACGCAGGTATCGAAACTGATTTCAAAATCACAGCAGCTCAATTGGAAGCGGCCATTACGCCGAAAACAAAAATGATGATTTTTTCAACACCTTGTAATCCTACTGGTTCAGTTTACAGCTATGAAGAACTAAAATCTTTGGCAGATGTGTTTGAAAAATATCCAAATATTGTGGTAATTGCTGACGAGATTTATGAACACATTAATTTTGTTGGCAAACACGAAAGTCTAGCGCAATTTCCTAAAATTTATGACCAAGTGGTAACCATCAATGGTGTTTCCAAAGCTTGGGCGATGACAGGATGGCGTTTGGGTTACATCGGCGCTTCGAAAGAAATCGCTGATGCTTGCAATAAAATTCAAGGTCAATTTACTTCTGGAACTTGTTCAATCACTCAAAAAGCTTCCATCGCTGCAATGAAAGCAGATCCAGCTGTTTTGAACGACATGATCTCAGCTTTTAAAAGTCGCAGAGATTTAGTTTTATCAATGTTAAATGATATGCCTGGAGTAATAACAAATATTCCTGATGGCGCATTTTACGTTTTTCCAGATATTTCTTCTTTCTTTGGTAAAAGTTATTTAGACCATAAAATCGAGAATGCAAACGATTTATGCGTTTATTTGTTGAGCGAAGCAATGGTTGCTTTGGTTACAGGTGACGCTTTTGGAGATCCAAATTGTATCAGAATTTCATATGCGGCTTCCGAAGAAACATTGACAAAAGCAATGACTCGCGTGAAAGATGCATTGGCAAAATTAAAGTAAATGAATATAAACGCACTTTTTGAACAGTTTTCGGGCAAAAAAATTGCCGTAGTCGGTGATGTCATGCTCGATGCCTATTTGAGAGGTGGTGTTTTTCGTGTTAGCCCTGAAGCACCAGTTCCAATCGTTAGTTTAGAAAAGCAAGAAGACCGATTAGGTGGAGCTGCAAATGTGGCGCTTAACCTGGTCTCTCTTGGAGCAAAAGCGATTATTTGCTCAGTGATTGGAAAAGATAAGGACGGAAATCGATTGGTGGATTTACTCGCTGAACAAGGAATTTCTAGCGAAGGAATTGTTCAAAGCGAAAATCGTCAAACGACAGTAAAAACACGTGTCATTGGAAACAATCAACAGTTGTTACGCATCGATGCTGAACAAACAGATGATATAAATTCAACGGAAGAGAATCAAATTATAGCCAAAATTCAACATTTAATAGCTCAAGGAATTGATGCGTTGATTTTTGAAGATTATAATAAAGGTGTTTTGACGCAAAATGTGATTGAAAAAATCATTCAATTGTGTCAAGAAAACCAAGTGGTTACAACTGTCGACCCTAAAAAAACGAACTTTTTAGCCTACAAAGGTGTTACTTTATTCAAACCCAATTTAAAAGAATTGAAAGAAGGTTTGGATGTTCATTTTTCAATTGAAAATAGAAGTGATTTCGAAGATGCTGTGCAACAATTAGAACAAATTCTTCAAAATGAAATCACGTTTATTACACTTTCAGAACATGGTGTTTTTATCAAAAATGAAGCAGATAAATTTTACATTCCTGCGCATTTGAGAAACATTGCGGATGTAAGTGGGGCAGGAGATACTGTCATTAGTGTCGCAACTTTGTGTCTGACTTTGGGTTTACCCATTTCAGAAATCGCAGAAATCGCCAATTTAGCAGGTGGTTTGGTTTGCGAAAAAAGTGGTGTCGTGAGTATCGAATTACTGCAATTGAAAGCTGAATTGACGAAAATTAAAACAAATTAAAAACGAAATCATTCAATCAAATAGAGATTTTTCAATTAACAAATTTGATTTCGAATTGCAGACATTATGGAAAAAAAGGAAGTAAAACCTTATGGTGACTCAAATAAATCCAAAAAGGAAGAAGTAGCTCAAATGTTCGACAATATCTCAGCAAAATATGACTTTTTGAATCATTTTTTGTCCTTGGGAATTGATAAAATTTGGAGAAAAAAAGCAGTTAATATGCTGCGCGAAATCAATCCAACCAAAATTTTGGACATTGCAACAGGAACTGGAGATTTTGCAATTCAAAGTTTGACTTTACATCCTGAAGAGGTAATTGGAGTCGATATTTCAGAGGGAATGCTTGAAAAAGGCCGTGAGAAAATGGTCAAAAGAAAGATTGATCACATCATTTCGATGCGTTCAGGTGATTCTGAAGATTTGCCTTTTGATGACAATTATTTTGATGCTTTGACAGTTGGTTTTGGCGTGAGAAATTTCCAAAACTTAGAAATTGGTCTAGCTGAAATGCTTCGTGTAGTGCGCCCTGGTGGGAAATTGATTATTCTTGAATTTTCAAAACCAAAGCGTTTTCCTGTAAAACAATATTACGCTTTTCACTCAAAATACATCATTCCATTTTTTGGAAAAACCATTTCAAAAGACGCGAGTGCTTATACTTATTTACCAGAATCTGTCGCTGCTTTTCCTGAAGGAAAGGATTTTGAAGACATTTTGATGAAATTAGGGTACAAAAATGTAGGAGCAAAATTGGTAGCTGGTGGAATTGCAACAATCTATTTTGGAACTAAATAAAAACAATAAATAAAAATTTTCTCCGTTTCAATCGAATGATTTTTCAACGCAAATATTGGTTTTTAAGTGTCATGCTTTTTGTGAGTATGAGTGTTTTTGCACAACCTAAAAAAACGTTGAATTACAGAAAATTTGATGACAGATGGTTGCATTTTGGCTTCACTTTGGGAATGAATTCAGCCGATCTGACAACTTATCCAGTGGTTGGAGCATACGAAAAATATGGACTTTTATCTTTAGACAATAAAAGACAACCAGGTGGACAAGTTGGTATTGTAACAACTTTGAAATTAGGACATCCAGTCGTTAGATTGCGGTTTATCCCAACTTTGTCTTTTCAAGAAAGAGTTTTGACTTACAGTTATTTAAATCCTGATCCAGATAGTAAAGTAAAAGAAATTGTCAACGAAGAAAGAATCAATTCTGTAAATTTAGATTTTCCTTTGATGCTGCAATTTAGAACAACGAGATACAATAATTTTGTTGCGTATGCCTTGGGTGGAGTGCAATATTCCCTGGATTTACAATCTCAAGAAAAAGCGACTCAGTCTACGATTGACCCATTTATCAAATTGAAAAAACACGATTACCAAGGACAAGTTGGAGGAGGTGTTGAATTTTTCTTGCCTTATTTCAAATTGGGATTAGAATTGAAATATTCTCAAAGTTTTGGAAATGTTTTGATTCAAGATGATTCTCCAGTTTCTGCGCCAATCGACAGATTATATAACCGCGTTTGGTGGTTTTCACTTATCTTTGAGGGATAATTTTTCTTTTAGTATCCTTTTTAAAGAACACAAATGAGTGTTATTGTTCAATTCCAAATTCCTTTAGAAGAAGCCAAAGATGATGTGTTTTTGCGCGAAAAAATTGCGCAAGAACTCAATCTAGATGCTACGGATTTTACTTTCAAGTGGAGAAAGCGTTCTATCGATGCGCGAAAACGTCAGATCAAAATCAATGCGTCATTTGAAGTTTTTCTAAACGGTGAAGTTGAAACACAAAGGAATTATTTTGAGGCACAAAAGGTCAACGAGAAAAATGCTGTAGCAATCATCGGTGCTGGACCTGCGGGATTATTTGCTGCCTTGAGAGCCATCGAAAAAGGAATCAAACCTGTGATTTTTGAACGTGGAAAAGATGTTCGTGCACGCAGAAGAGATTTGGCGAAATTGAACAAAGAATCGATCGTAAATCCTGAATCAAATTACTGTTTTGGCGAAGGTGGTGCCGGAACTTATTCCGACGGAAAATTATATACACGTTCAAAAAAACGAGGCGATGTGCTGAAAGCAATGGAATGGTTTGTCCATTTTGGTGCTGATCAAGACATTTTAGTTGAAGCGCATCCACACATAGGAACCAATAAATTGCCACAAATCATCGTCAATATGCGCGAAGCAATCATTGCTGCTGGCGGTGAAGTACATTTCGATTCCAAATTGACGGATTTATTGATAGAAAATGGACAATTGGTTGGTCTTGAAATCAATCAGAATCAAAAATTTGATTTCAAAAATGCCATTTTAGCGACAGGACATTCAGCGCGAGATATTTTTGAATTGCTCCACAACAAAGGTTTGGAGTTGAAAGCAAAAGCTTTTGCGCTTGGAGTTAGAATCGAACATGCACAAGATTTAATCGATAAAATTCAATACCACGGACGTGTAAACGATTCATTTTTGCCACCTGCTTCTTACAGTTTGGTAACGCAAGTCGAAGGAAAAGGCGTTTATTCATTTTGCATGTGTCCTGGCGGAATTGTTGCTCCTTGTGCCACGGCAGACGGAGAAGTGGTCACAAATGGTTGGTCGCCTTCAAAAAGAAATAATCCGTATTCCAATTCTGGCATCGTTGTCAGCGTGGAACCTGAAGAATTGCCGAATTGGAAAAATAATCCGATGGTTTGCTTGGATTTCCAGAAATCTGTTGAAAAAGCCTGTTGGGAAGCTGCGGGAAAAACGCAAAAAGTTCCGGCGCAATGCATGAAAGATTTTGTGGACAACAAAAAATCAACTTCTTTTCCTAGATCTTCGTATCAACCAGGAATTGTGAGTGTCAATTTGAATGACGTTTTACCGCCATTTATTGCCAAAAGATTGCGTAAAGCTTTTGTCGATTTCGGACAAAAAATGCACGGATATTTGACGAATGACGCGGTTTTGCATGCGCCAGAATCGAGAACAAGTTCACCCATTCAAATCCCACGAGATGAAATCACTTTGCAACATCCGCAAGTGAAAGGCTTGTTTCCCTGTGCAGAAGGTGCTGGATATGCCGGTGGAATTATTTCAGCGGCAATCGATGGAATGAAATGTTTAGACGCAATAGAATTTTAATGGAAAATGTAACGGATAAATACGACGAATTGAATTTCAATATCGTTTTGGTTGAACCACAAATCCCGAATAATACTGGAAATATTGGTCGTTTGTGTGTCGCCACCAAAAGCAGATTACATTTGATTGCTCCATTGGGTTTTGAAATCACAGACGCCCGAGTGAAACGCGCAGGATTGGATTATTGGAAGGATTTAGAAATCTGTTTCCACGATCATTTTGAAGCTTGGTATAATTCTGTCGAAGACAAAAGTCGCGTTTTCTTCTTCACGGCTCGAACAGATGCTTCTTTTTATAAAATCGATTTACAAAAAGGCGATTACTTGGTTTTCGGACGTGAGTCGACTGGATTGAGTGACGAATTGTTTCACCGTTTTCAATCTCAATTAGTCACGATTCCTTTTCCAGGAAAAGTGCGCAGTTTCAATTTAGCAAATGCTGTGGCGATTGTTGCTATGGAGGGAATTAGGCAATTGTCTTTGATAGAATAAGTGTGATTTTCAATCATAATGAAACCTGCATTTCGCAATTAAAATTTCATCCTCTTTAACTTGATAAATAAGTCGATGTTCTTCATCGATTCTTCGCGACCAAAATCCAGCGTATTTGTATTTAAGAGGTTCAGGTTTACCAATTCCTTGAAATGGCGTTCGTGAAATATCTTTCAATAATTCATTGATTCGCTTTAGTTTCTTTTTGTCTGTCTTTTGCCAGTACAAATAGTCTTCCCAAGATTCATCTACAAAAATGAATTTCATTCTTCAATCAAATTTTGGACGGATGAGTTTCCAGATTTTAATTTTTCAATCGCAGAATCCAATCTTTTCTCGTTTTCTTTGGATGAAAGTTCATGCTGAGTTGCACATAAAGAATTGTATTCAGCCAATGACATAATTACTACACCGTTGTCTTTTCCGCGGTTGATAATTAACGTTTCAAAGTTCTGAGTTACATTATCGAAATATCTTTTAATATCTTTTCTGAAATCTGAAATGGATGTAGTTAACATAGCGGTGAATTTTAATTGTACTGAATTGTGTACAAATTTATGTACATAAAATAATAAATCCAAATTTATTTTAAACTAAAACAAGCTCAGCTGATTTTGCAACCCCGGATTTTCCAATTCCAATAATTTCTTTTTGGCAGCAAGACCGCCTGCATAACCGATCAATTCTCCATTGCTACCAATTATTCTGTGACACGGAACAATTATTGAAATCGCATTGGCGCCATTCGCGGATGCAACTGCACGAATTGCTTGTTGGTTGGCTAATTTTTTAGAAAGTGAAAGATAAGAATCAGTTTCACTGTATTTTATTTGAAGCAATTGGTTCCAAACTTTTTGTTGAAATTCAGTGCCGACCAATTGAAGTGGAATGTCAAAATCTTGGATTTCACCAGCAAAATAAGCGTTTAATTGCTGTTGAGTTTCTATAAGTAATTCGGTCGTTTTTGCTTGGAATTCAGCTTGTAAACCAGTTTTGATTCGTTGGTCAATTTGTGTTCTCATTTTGCGAAATTTCCAATCGCACAAGCACAATTTTCCTTCAAAATCACCTAAAATGAGCGTACCGAAATCGGTTTCAAATTCGGTGATAAAAATGGTTTTCATGAAGTAGACTTATTGTCTGCCCAATTTCCCTGCTTTCCAAGCCTGCACAAAAGATGCCCAAGAATAAGGATTGAATAAATTGTTTACAGGACTTTGTCCCATGGTGTACAATTTCGTGTTTTGCTGATTTACTTGCCAGCTGTAAGAAAGAGACGCATCTGTCGACAAACGACTTGCTGCAAAAGCCAAACTTTCACCTGAAAGTTGTCTTTGGGCTCTTCTCAAAGCATCATCATAAGGTTTCATTTCCAAGAAAGCGCGCGCAAAATCTTCTCTTGAAGGCCATGGATAAACGGTGTATTCTGGTAATTCTTCAGCGTTTTCATACATCATGTGAATGATAGAATATCGATTGTCTCTCAATGTATCAGGAACGATAAAAGAAGAAGTTTTGTAGCCATAATAACTGAACATCAGGGTATCACCAGGCAAAACAACCAAAGAGAAAAATCCATAATAATCAGCAATTGTTCCCCTGCGACTTTGTCTGTTGAAAATCGTTGCAAAAGGCATTTGTGTCAAACTGTCGCTAGAAACTATCACTCCTGAAAGTTGAATCAAAAGTGAATCCGGTGCTACATAAGGTTGATTTTCTTGCGCTTTGACCCCGAAAGAACAAAGTAAACAAAGAGCGATTGCGGTAAATATCTTCATGTGCTAACTTTTTGAAACGAAAATTGAATTCCAATTTCGTTTCTATTGATATCTTCAAAAGTAAGAAATTATATATAAAAAACCAGTTTTTTTTATACCAGTCAATCAAGATTTTGGATTAAATTAACAGATAATTGATTCGGAAAGGTTTTCAAAATTCGGTTTTTAAATTTCGTTGAAATGGCGCGCAGCTTGTCTTAAAATAAAGATTATTTTGCCCCTCTGGGGCAATCGATAGAAAAAAACATTTTTTTCTATCGACGTTTAGCCTCTCTGAGGCTGATGACATAAAACTTTACTATTTTCAAGAAATTTTGAAACAAAAACACATCAAACAGCCCTAGCAGGGCTAAAGATCTTAAAAAAGATCTGCATCTATGCGTCCTTGCCCCAGCGTGGGCAAAACAAAAAGTCCTATACAATTTTCAATAATTTTTGAAACAAAACATATCAAACAGTCTTGGTATGTTCAAAGGTTGATGAAAAAGGCTAGATGAGCGTCCTTGCCACATAAAAGAAAATTTTGCCCGCTCTGGGGCAATCAATAGAAAAAAACATTTTTTTCTATTGATGTTTAGCCTCTCTGAGGC
>CANHQP010000064.1 GCA_947462925.1 Flavobacteriia bacterium
AGCCAACTATTTACAAAATTATTTGAACGAGTTTTGTTTCAAATACAACCGAAGATATTTTGGTGAAAAGGTATTCGACAGACTTTTGATTGCTGCTGTATCTTTTGTTTGGTATTAATTACTGGTAAAGTTTACGATATGCATTTAAAATTAAAATCAAAATCAGATTTGAAACGGAATTTAGCGATAGATTCCGTTTTTTTTGTTTTTGGACAAGCTAAATTTTAGTGGCGATACGATTGAATAGAGTAGGCCAGTGAACCGAAGGTGTATAACTTCCAAGGCGCACAATAATCAAATCTTTGCTCGGACAGAAATAGACAAATTGATCTAAAATTCCATGAGCGGCATAACCGAAATTTTCAGTTTGAACAAACTCATCTGTAGTATTTTGTACCTTAAGAATTTTTTGATTTGGCTTGAGAATTGATTTCCCATCATATTTTTCAATTTTTTCATAAATCCACCATTGGTAGCTGTATAATCGATTGTTTTTCTCCGCACCGTTGGTCAATGCTGTTTGAACCCAATTTTTTGAAACGATTTGTTTGCCGTTCCACTTTCCTTTGTTTAAAAACAAACGACCAATCTTAGCAAAATCATACAAAGTGGCATTTAAGGAACAAAACGCTTTGATATTTTGATGTTTTTTACTGTCAATACTCCAAGTTGCAGGATATTCCATTTGCAAAGGTTGCCAGATTTTTTCTTGCAAATATTGATCAAGTTTTTTGCCTGTCGCTTCTTCTACAATGAATCCCAACAATTGCGTATTGATACTGATGTAATCAAATTCGGTATCTTGAGCTTTTTTGATTTTCAAATTTCGACACAATTTTTTTAAATCGGTTCCGTAATATGCCTTGGCGACATCACCAAACGGATTGAAATAACTCTCATTGAACTTAATTCCTGAACGCATATTGAGCAAATGTTCAATTGTGATTTTTCCGAATTTAGCTGTATCCAAATCTTTCAAATAATGAGTAATCGGTTCGTCCAAACTTTTGATTTTTCCTTCCTCCAAAGCAATTCCAACCAGCGTAGAAACAAATGATTTTGCCATTGAAAATGAAGGAACAATGCTTTCTCGATTGTAATTTTTGGTAAAATGTTCGTAAATTACCGTGTCATGTCGAATGACAGCAAAACCAACTGTTCTTGATTTTTTAAGAAATGTTTCAAAGTCCATTTCCTTGCCTCGAAAATACATTTTTTGAATTATAAATGCCTTCTGAACTTCTTGTTTCGGAAAAATGAAACGTTTTTCAGCATTTTGAATGGGACGGTATTCAAATTTTTTATGGTCGTGAATGTCTGCAAAGTTCCAATAAAAATACCTGCCAACGTGACAAGAGTTGAGTGTTAATACAATGGAAATCAGAAGTAAGTGTTTCATTTTAAGACAATAATTTAAATTCAATATCGAATTTATTCAATGCTTTGATTAAATCATTGTTTGGATCTATTTTGATGTTTTTAGAAGGCATCACAATTTTCATGTCTTCATCCAAAGGATCAAAAATGGTGAATTGAAGTTCGCATCTTCCTGCATTTGCCATGAAAATATTGGACAAATCTGAGATCAACATCGGACTTAAATTTTTATTTGAAATATTGATATTGAGCGTTTTTGCTTTAATTTCTTTCAAGTCATGTAATCTTTCAATCGCATGAACAACAAATTCTGGTTCTTTTCTGAATTTTGGAACTTCAAACTTCCCGCGTACCGCAATGAAAGTTCCTTTTTTCATGTATTGACTGAATTTCAAGAAATTATCTTTGAATAAAAACAGTTTAAATGAATCTGAATAATCTTCAATTGTCATTGTTCCAAACGGATCATTGTTTTTAGTCATTCGCTCTTCAGAATCAGTCACAACGGCAGCAATCAAAACGTCTTTTCCATAATGTTCAATCGGATTTGTGAGCATTCCGATATTTCCTTTGCAGAATGATTCTATTTCTAGTCTAAAATCGTCCAACGGATGCCCTGAAATAAATATTCCTACGACTTCTTTCTCTTTATTCAATTTATACATTGAAGGCCATTCTTCTGCTCTTGGAATCTCTGGTTCAGGCATTTCAATACCGCTTGCTTCGCCGAACATCGAAAATTGAGATGAATTGGCATTTTCCTGAAAATTAGCACCAAAGCGCATGGCATTTTCCAAGAAAGTCTTTCCAGAACCGTCTTCTTTGAAATATTGTGCTCTGTGAACATTTTTGAATGAATCAAATCCACCTGCATAAGCCAAACTTTCAAATGCTTTTTTGGTACAAACTCTTAAATTTACTCTTTTCGAGAAATCAAAAATGGAGTTGTAATTTCCATTTTCTTTGCGCTCTGCGATAATTGCATCCACTGGCGCACTTCCTAAACCTTTGATTGCGCCCAACCCGAATCGAATCGCGCCTGCTTTGTTTACGGTAAATAAGTATGATGATTCATTCACATCTGGTCCCAAAACTTCCACGCCCATGCGTTTGCATTCTTCCATGAAAAAGGAAACCTGCTTGATGTCGTTCATGTTGTTGCTCAACACAGACGCCATGTATTCAGCTGGATAATTTGCTTTTAGATATGCAGTTTGATAGGCAATCCAAGCATAACAAGTCGAGTGAGATTTGTTGAAGGCATAAGATGCAAAAGCTTCCCAGTCTTTCCAGATTTTTTCCAAAGGAGCGGGCGTATGACCTCGTTCTCCACCTTGCTTGATGAATTGAGGTTTCATTTTATCCAGCAAATAAATCTGCTTTTTCCCCATCGCTTTTCGCAATGTATCGGCTTCACCTTTGGAAAAACCTGCTAACTTTTGAGAAAGCAACATTACTTGCTCTTGGTAAACCGTAATTCCGTAGGTTTCACTCAAATATTCTTCACACGCATCAATGTCATATTTGATTTCTTCGATCCCGTGCTTACGCTTAATGAACGATGGAATATACTCAAGTGGACCTGGACGATAAAGTGCATTCATGGCAATTAAATCTGCAAAAACCGTTGGCTTTAGTTCTCGCATGTATTTTTGCATTCCTGCAGATTCATATTGGAAAATCCCGACGGTTTCTCCCTTTTGAAATAATTCGTATGTCTTCGTATCTTCAATATCAAAAGCCTCTGGATCTAAGTCGATTCCGTGTCGCTCCTTGACATTTTTGACTGCATGTTTGATTAATGTCAAGGTTTTTAACCCTAAAAAGTCCATTTTCAACAAACCTGCTTCTTCTGCTACGGAGTTGTCGAATTGCGTACACCACATTTCCGAATCTTTGGCAGTGGCAACGGGAACATAATTGGTAATATCATCTGGTGTGATAATTACACCACAAGCGTGAATTCCAGTATTTCGAACTGAACCTTCTAATTTTCTAGCTTGCTGAATTACTTGCGCTTGCAAATCGATTCCGTCCGACAATCGCTTCAATTCGTTCGCAGCTTGTATATCTTCGGTTCTATTTTTTAGTTTTTCCGCCAACTCTAAATCTGGTAAAGAAAAGAGCTTTTTAAGAGAAATGTCTGGAACCAATTTAGCGATTCTGTCTGCTTCGTATAATGGTAAATCCAACGCTCGAGCAGTATCTCGAATAGACGATTTCGCAGCCATCGTTCCATAAGTGATAATTTGTGCTACTTGATTGGAACCGTATTTATTGATTACCCATTCTATGACTTTTCCGCGACCTTCATCGTCAAAATCAATATCGATATCTGGCATCGATACACGGTCAGGATTTAAGAAACGCTCAAAAAGTAGATCGTATTTGATTGGATCAACATTGGTAATTTGAATGCAATAAGCGACAACTGAACCTGCCGCAGAACCACGTCCCGGACCAACAGAAACCCCCATATCTCTTGCGGCGTGACAAAAATCTTGTACAATCAAGAAATATCCTGGATACCCAGTTCTTTCAATGGTCGCTAATTCAAAATCAATTCGTTCTCTAATTTCGTCAGTGATTTCAGGATATCTTTTTTCAGCGCCGACGTAGGTCAAATGACGCAAATAGTTGTTTTCACCTCGTTTACCGCCGTCAATCGCATCTTCCGCCGATTGAAATTCTTCCGGGATATCGAAAGCGGGGAGAAGTACTTCTCTTGCCAAACCAAATGGTTCAATTTTATTGATGATTTCCCCAATCGATTCAATCGCTTCAGGTAAATCAGCAAAAAGCGCTTTCATTTCTTCCGCTGATTTGTAGTAATATTGATCGTTATCTAATCCATATCTAAAACCGCGACCGCGACCTTTAGGCGTTGCAAACAATTCATTGTCTTTCACGCAGAGTAAAATGTCGTGAGAAGTTGAATCTTTTTTATCGAGGTAATAAGTGTTGTTTGTCGCAACTAATTTGACATCGTATTTCTGTCCAAGACGAATCAAAACTTCATTGACACGATCTTCATTTTCTTGACCATGACGCATGATTTCAAGGTAAAAATCGTCGTGAAAAAGATTTTTCCACCAAGAAAGTGCCTCTTCCGCTTGGTTTTCACCTACATTTAGAATCAAACTTGAAATTTCACCGTACAAATTTCCTGAAAGCACGATAACGTCCTCGGAGTATTTTTCAATCAGTTTTTTGTCGATTCGAGGAACATAATACATTCCCGTTGTATAAGCAATGGACGCTAATTTGATTAAATTTTGGTAACCGTTTTTATTTTTAGCGAGCAAGACAATTTGATAACCATTGTCTTTTTGTGTTTTATCTTCGTGATTTCTGCAAACATTGAATTCACAGCCGATAATGGGTAAAATTTCGTTTTTAGTGTATAATTCTCCAGCGAGTTCTGCTGCTTCTCTTTCCTCTTTGATTTTTTTATTGTAACCACTGATTGCTTTTTCAAAATGAAATGCAGCCATCATGTTGCCAGTATCTGTCAAAGCTACTGCTGGTAATCCCAATTCTGCTGTTTTCGCCACCAAACCACCGATATTGATTGTTGATTGAAGAATGGAATATTGTGAATGATTGTGTAAATGAGCAAATGGAGCATCAGCCAATCGTTCTAAATCAGTATCTCTAACTGTTTTCGTTGGTTGACTCGCTTTTTTAAGTTCGAGACTCGCTTCCTTTAAATTCAGGTGTTTTAAACCAATTGGTTGAATTTTATTAGGAAATTTTTGTCTGAATTCGTGAAGATAAATCTGCTCTCTTTGTAATTCTAACGGAGTAAAAATCTCAGCTCTAATCAATTCAAAGAAACAGCGAGTTGTCGCTTCAACATCGGCAGTTGCGTTGTGCGCTTCTGCAAATGGTTGATCAAAAAGCGCATCATGCAATTCGGAAAGCGTGGGGAATTTTTGTTTACGCATCGCAGAAAGCGCAATTTCTCTTTGCTCTGCAGGTACATCCAACCAACTATTTCCAATATTTCTTAGTGCTAAAATTTCATCGGATAAAGGAAAATCTTTGAAGTATTTACTTTCGATTTCTTCTCTTCCATTTACCAGAATCGGTTTGTCGTAACGATCGGTTTTTACCCTTCCTGAATCACCATTTTTGTAGAAATCGACAAATGCCACCGTTCTTGCTGAAATTTCAGTACACGTATCCAAAGTTGGCATTTCTTGCAAAGCATTTGAAACATTCAATCTGTGAAACTCACATCCCATAATGTTTTTATCAAAGCCAATGTTTTGTCCAACTACAAATTTGGCTTTCCCCAAGGCCTCATTGAATAATTGTAGAACCGTTTCAAGCGATTCTCCACCTTGCATCGCCAATTCAGTGGAAATACCATGGATTTTTTCTGCATCGAAAGGAATGTCAAATCCTTCTGGTTTAATTAAAAAATCTTTGGCTTCAATCAATTCTCCCATGTCATCATGCAATTGCCAAGCAATTTGTATTGCACGCGGCCAATTGTCTGTATCTGTGTACGGTAAATTCCAGTTTTTGGGTAAACCTGTTGTTTCTGTGTCAAATATGATGTACATTTTTTGGGAAAATTTTGGAGTATAAAGATAGGTAATTATGTTTTATGATTTTTAAATTTAAGAAACGATTTGAGGAAAGTTATCAAGAAAGTTTTTCTATTTTTTGCGGTCTATTTTCTCCAAAAGATCAAACATATTTCGATTGGTTTTGAGAATATGTAGTGAAAAATGTATTTTGGAAAATATCTTAAACAAAAAAAGGGCAAAAATCAATCGTAAACTGATTTTTGCCCCAAGATTCAAAAAAGCTTTTGAGCTGTATTTTAGTCCGTTGTTAAACGCACAATTTCATCGCTTATGTATTTATTATTCAAATCTTCTTCGCTTAAATAATCAAGAAGGAAATAAATTTTTGTCGTTGCGGTAATTTCTTCTGTAAAAGCTGTATTTGGACTGATTACCTTAATAGTACCATCTTTTTGCGGATGAACCATATCCACTTTAATAACATCATCACCAGAATATTTCTTTTCAATTTTCTCCGACCACTTCACTTTATTAATCAAATCTCTTTTGAGTTTTCCATCTGAATAAATGTTTGTTACATCGATTAAAGCAAGTTTATACTCTGAATCCACCAAAATCCAAATATCATCAACATCATTTGCTTCAATGGTCGGCTTTTGGATTTTTCGCATGTAAATATTCTCACCATCTTCTTTAATGACTTTGTATTTATTTTTATCGTAGTTTTTTTCATCTTTTGGCTGAATAAACATTCTAAATTCTCCATCAAGCGTTCTACCACCAAATAAATAGCATTCATCTTTTTCTCCTGTAGATGTTATTACATCTGAAGCATAACCAGCCAAATCTGCAATTTCTTCTTCACCCTTTCCATCAACAATCGAGTACCGAATTGAATCACCACTTGGATTGTAAAAATGGATTGTAGTTGATTTAGACTCGCTTTGCTCGAGATTATACTTTGCCTCATCAAACTGAAATACTGGATTAGGCTTATAAATCAATAATAAATAGATACATAAAAATAGGAATATTAATCCCCAAAATAGAATAGGTAAAAAGAAAAATGTATGTCTCCATAAAGTTAATTTTTTACCAGTTTTGCTTTTTTCTTCCTCAGCCGGAAGGGCAACTGCCAAGCCGACTAATATGAAAATGATTGAAGAATAAAAAAATACCCAACCCATGAGATTTGTATTCCCTAATGTTTTGTCTTCATAAAATAAGGATACAATATATCCTATTGCAACTAATAAAATTGGGACGATTATTCCAATTCCTTTCCAAACAATAACCATGCGTGTAATATTTTAAATTGATAGATTAACAAATTTATTTAAAATATCTTAAGTTCCAACTGTGAAGTAGTTTTGAGGAAAATAATTGCGTTTCTGAATATCATTAAATTTTTGCGAATGGTCATGATTTTACAATGTTTTTGCGCTTTTCAACCCCGACAATATTTATTGGAGATTCGATGAAAAAAAGTTTTTTTACTTTGCGGAGTTTGAAGAGTTGTGATTTGTTTAGTAATTTATTTTTTTATTGTGGAATTGCCTCACAACTTAGATAGCTGTTATTTGAAAAATAGTTGAATTCGTTTTTCTTCAGAGCGTTATATTAACCAAAAGGGAATTTTATAAAATAAAAAGTATTTACCGTGGTAGATAAGTAAAAATAATTTTTTACCTTTGTTTTAAGTATCATTCAAAGTTCAACATTATGGATCGCAAAACATTTGTAAAAAGTACCATTTTAGGCGTTGCAGCAGCAGCGGCTGGCTCCAATCTTGCATTTGGGAAAGAAGAGAAAAAATCTACTTACGATGAATTAATGCAGCAAGTTGGATACAATCATTTACCAAATAAAGAAGAAAAGACAATGAAAACAATATTACATAAAGCCAGTACCAGAGGTTATGCAAATCATGGTTGGTTGGAAACTTCACACAGTTTTAGTTTTGCAAATTATTACAATCCAGAACGTGTTCATTTCGGCGCTTTACGCGTTTTGAATGACGACAGCATTGAAGGTGGAATGGGTTTTGGAACGCATCCACATGACAATATGGAAATCATCACAATTCCTTTGTTGGGTGATTTGGCGCACAAAGATTCAATGGGAAATGGAACGACCATCAAATCAGGAGATATCCAAGTAATGAGCGCTGGAACGGGCATCAAACACAGTGAGTTTAACGCCAACGCGGAGGATAAAGTGGAATTATTGCAAATTTGGTTATTTCCAAATAAAAGAGACGTGACTCCACGTTATGATCAAATTACTTTGGATGAAACGAAAATGAAAAATCAGTTGCATCAAATTCTTTCTCCGTCAGTTGATGATGATGGGGTTTGGATTCATCAAAATGCGTGGTTTCATTTGGGCGAATTTGAAACGGGTCAAACTTTTGAATACAATTTGAAAGACAAAAACAACGGTGTTTACGTGTTTTTGATTGACGGTCAATTGACTGCAAATGATCAGTGGTTAGAGCGTAGAGATGGATTTGGAATGTGGGAAACAGAAAATGTTTGTTTTGAAACAAAAACTGCTTCTAAATTGTTAATCATGGAAGTGCCAATGATTGTTTGATTAAATCAGAAAGTCTCTTTAAGCTAATTGGTACTTTTGTAAAAAACACAATTCAAATTTATTCTTAGAATGAGTCAAATTATTGAAGATCTAAAATGGCGTTATGCCACTAAAAAATACGATAGTTCCAAAAAAATTAGCGAATCAGATTTAGATATTTTAAAAAATGTTTTGACTTTGGTGCCTACATCCAATGGATTGCAACCGTTTAAATTTTTGATAGTTGAAAATCCTGAATTGAGAGAAAAACTGAGAGAAAAATCATACAATCAATCGCAAATTACTGACTCATCACATTTGTTGGTTATGTGTGCTTTCAAAAACATCGATTCTGATTTCGTAGAAAACTATCTCACGCTGAATTCAAATCATAGAAACGTTCCGATGGAGAATTTGGCTGGATTCAGAAATCACTTGCATCGAACTGTTGTTGCTAAAAGCGAAGACGAGATTTTGGATGCCAATTCTAAGCAGGTTTACATTGCCTTGGGGCATTTATTGCACGCGGCAGCGCAAATGAGAATCGATGCTTCGCCCATGGAAGGATTTGATGCAGATGGTTATGATGAAATTTTGGCTTTATCTGAAAAAAATCTTCACGCAACCGTAGTTTGCGCATTAGGATATCGTTCGGAAGAAGACGCCTATCAATTTCAGAAAAAAGTCAGAAAAAGTCAGGAAGATTTGTTTGAAGTGATTTAGCTTACCTCAAACATTTAAAATAATCAAAAGGCTCTAAGCATTCATTACATTGATAATGTGCTTTGCAAGCTGTACTTCCGAATAAACTCACCATTTTGGTGTTTTTGGATTTACACAAAGGGCAAGGCACTACCGTTGCTTCAGCGAAGAGAACACTTTTATCGACTTCGTTTTCCGGCGGCGCAATACCATATTCTCTGAGTTTATTTTTTCCGTTTTCGGAAATCCAATCAGTGGTCCAAGCAGGGGAGAGTGTTGATTCGATTTCAACTTCAATGTCATTTTCTTGAAACAACTTTTGAATTTCTTCTTCAATTGTTTTCATGGCAGGACAACCACTGTAAGTAGGAGTTATCGTTACTTTACAAGTATGATCGTTCATTTCGACAGTTCTAACAATGCCCAAATCAACGATATTTAAAACAGGAACTTCTGGGTCAAAAACCTGTTCCAAAAGTTCCCATATTTTTTCTTTTTTTACCATTGCATGTTTGGATAAGCACGTTGCATGTATTGCAATTCAGCTAAAGCATAACCCATGTGTTCAGAATGTAATCCTTTTCTTCCACCAGCTTGCTGCCAACCATTAGTTGGAATATTCAATGTTGCTTCTTGAAAAATTTCGCTGATATAGCTTTTCCAATTGGCTTTCAACGCTGTCAAATCAACGGCGATATTTTCTTTTATCAAAAGTTCATCGACTTGATCCATGAAAAATAACTCATCGGTAAATTTCCATAGATAGTCAACGGATCCTTGAATTTTGTCGTGCGACTCTTGCGTACCATCTCCCAGTCTGATAATCCATTCTGAAGAATGTTTCAAATGGTAGCGTGTTTCTTTCAAAGATTTTTCAGCAATTGCAGCTAAATCTTGGTCAGTACTTTTAGACAATGATTCAAAAAATAACTTTCTAAATACATCAAAGAAAAATTGACGTGCTATCGTATCACCGAAATGACCGTTTTTTTGTTCAACTAGCAATACATTTTTATATTCTCTTTCCAAACGCAAAAATGCCAAATCATCGCAAGTTTTGCCTTCACCTTGAACCTTGGCAGCATAATCAAAGAAGTTTGTAGCCTGTCCAATTAAATCCAACGCAATGTTAGTCAGTGCGATATCTTCTTCTAGAATCGGTCCATGTCCACACCATTCAGAAATGCGATGACCTAACAACAAACTATCATCTGCGATGCGTAATGTATATTCTAAAATTGCTTCTTGTTTATTCATTTTGAATTGAATGTAATATTTAATAATCTCAAAGGAGATGGTTTTAAATATTGATTTTGAAATTATTTACATGTGTAAAACACCATCTGGAACTTCGTAAAAAGTTGGATGTCTGTAAATTTTAGTATCGGCTGGATCAAAAAGGGAGTCTGCTTCTTTTGGATCTGATGCTGAAATCAATTTTGATTCAACCACCCAAATACTAATTCCTTCGCTTCTTCTTGTATAAACATCACGGGCATTATTGATCGCATTTTCAGCGTCAGCTGCACGTAAACTTCCAACGTGCTTGTGACTTAATCCTTGTTTACTTCGGATAAAAACCTCCCAGAGAGGCCATTCATTTGAACTCATAATCTATGTTTTTAAAATGTGAAAATCAATTTTAAGAAGCCATTTTTGCTTTGCGCTTTTCTGCATGCGCTAGCGCTGCTTCTCTCACCCACATACCATTTTCTTTGGCTTGTCTGCGAGCGTCTAATCTTTCTTTATTACATGGTCCATTTCCTTGAACAACTTGATTGAATTCCTCCCAATTGATTGTTCCGAAGTCATATCCTTGTTTTTCTTCATTCCAATTCAAGTCTGGATCAGGAATAGTAAGTCCGATTAATTCAGCTTGTGGAACTGTCACGTTCACAAACTGTTGACGAAGTTCATCATTTGAAACACGTTTGATTTTCCATTTCATGGATAATGCTGAATGCTTAGAAGCAGCATCTGTTGGTCCAAACATCATCAATGCTGGCCACCACCATCTGTTAAAAGACTCCTGCGCCATTGCTTTTTGCTCAGGTGTTCCATTCGCCAATGTTGTAGCGATTTCATACCCTTGTCGTTGGTGAAAAGATTCTTCTTTACAAACACGAACCATCGCTCTTGCATAAGGTCCGTATGAACATCTGCACAATGGAACTTGATTGCTAATCGCGGCGCCATCAACCAACCATCCAATCATTCCCATGTCTGCCCACGATAAAGTTGGATAATTAAAAATCGATGAATATTTTGCTATTCCAGCATGCATATCGTCAATAGATGCTTCACGATCAGAACCTAATGTTTCTGCTGCACTGTAAAGATACAAACCATGACCTGCTTCGTCTTGAACTTTTGCTAATAGAACAGCTTTTCTTCTCAGATTTGGGGCTCTTGTAATCCAATTTCCCTCAGGCAACATACCAACAACTTCTGAATGTGCATGTTGAGATATCTGACGAATCAAAGTTTTTCTATATTCTGCAGGCATCCAATCATTAGGTTCGATTTTAATGTCAGCATCAATTTTTGCTTGAAATTCGCGCTCTTTTTCTTCAATATTAATATCTTTCATGTGATAATTAATTTGTTTGTTTTTTTTCGAATTAGCTAATTTGAAATTTAGTTCATAGTGTGAATATCTTCTAAAATAAATTTAACATCTTCGCTCAACAAATTTAACATTTATTCGGTCAACTTGTTCATCTATTTTGAAAAAAGAAACGCTGATTCTTGTCATTTTTTATAGCTTCTATTTTGATATTAGCCTTTTATATTGCAGTGAAATTAACAACGGAATAGAACTTTTAAAAAAAGTGTTATCTGAAATTTTGATTAAAAAAGATGTGAATGTGCAATTGAATAGCATTTTTTATATTCAGAATTTAATAAGAAATTCAAAAATTTGATTTTGTTTGTTATTATTACTTTTTTCCTAAAAAAAAATGTAAAGATTTGGTTCATTTGTAAATAAAAATTGAAACAATTCACAAACTGCAGTGCAATATTCGGTTTTATTTTTAGATTTGTATTCAATTTTCTGTACCTTTTGGGTTTATATTTTATGAAAAAAAGAATACCACTACTTAAAGTCTCTAAATTATTTTCATCGATAATTTTTTTATTTTTCTTTCAAAATTTAATTGCGCAGTGTGATGTTTCAATTAATCCTACTAATACAATTATTTGTAATGGATTCTCATCAACACTTGTTGCTACTGGTGGTGGTGGAGACTCATGGGTTTGGAGTCCTTCAGCTGGTTTAAATGTTTCAACAGGAAATACAGTTATTGCTGCACCATCTGCTACCACCGAATATACTGTAACTAGAACCTGTGAAAATGGTTCGACTGCAACTGCAAGTGTTACAATTTCTGTGATTTCACTTACTGTTAATGCGGGAGCTGATATTTTGGTTTGCAGAGGAAATACAATTAATTTAACATCGACAATTTCTGGTAATGCAGGCAACAGCGTATCTTATTCTTGGACAGGTCCTAATGGGTTTACCAGTACTTCTTCTTCACCAATAATAACTAATGCGACTACTGCAATGTCGGGCAATTATACCGTTACAGCAACTGTTGGAGGTTGTCAAGCGCAGAATGTTGTAAATGTGGAGGTTGCAGACGTTCAGATTACTAGCAACCAATTTGTTAATAATCAATTAGTATATTGTTTGCAGACAGGTGATTTATTTGGGGGGGTGCTTATTAATTTATCAATTCCTTCCTATAGTTCTGCGATAACTAATTATTCAATTGATTGGGATAACAATGGCAGTGCAGATGTTTTCTATGATAATAGTTCTTGGTCAAATTCAATTTTTCAAAATTTTCCAGTCGGTGTAAGTCAATTTTCAATTACAATGAATTTATCCAACGGTTGTTCAGTTGTTAAAACTTATTCTGTTTTTGTTGGAAGTTCACCGTCTCCAGCAACATTATCCTTGTTTATAAATCAAGCAACTGGATGTGTGCCTCATGCAACAAATTGGAATTTAACAATACCCACGACAAACGTGGAAGGAACTACATATATATTTACTTGGGGAGACGGTACTAGTTTTACTTACACACATGGTGATCCAATACCATCCGATTGGGTTCAATCTGGAACGAGTGGAAATTATGTCTTAACGCACATATATAATTTATCTTCCTGTGGTTCCAATGTTACGTTAAACAATATTACTTATACTAATGTTTATCAGCCAACTGTTGTAACTCAAAATCCATGTTCACAAACACCTCAACCATCAGGTACAGGTTTGGTTAGTGTTGGGCAAGGACCTACTGCTAGTTTCACTCCAAGCAATAATAATGTATCTCCGATAATTCATTGTCTTGAGCTTCCCTTACAACTTTCCAACACATCTATTTTCGGACAAACATTACCTACGGTTGGTGGCGCTAGTTGCAGCAATACCTCACCATTTTATTGGACGATTACTCCTTCAAATGCAGGGTTGTGGACTGCTTCTGGTTTGGGAACTAATAACGGTCAATCAAGTCAAGTTTTTTGGACTGTTGGATCGATGACGCCCTCAATTACTTTTAATGCACCAGGAACATACACAGTAACACTTAGGGTTAAAAATCCGTGTGGAGACAGTTATTTTTCACAAACTTTTTGCGTTCAATCAAAGGTTACACCTTCTTTTACTCTTAGTACTCCATTAATTGGTTGTAGTCCATTAACTGTAACTGCTAATTCGAACGGCACTAATACTTCTGTTTCATGTTCTCCAGTAACATATGCTTGGAATGTTAACTATGCAAGTAATTATTGTGGAACTTCACCCTCGGTAACCTATCTTAATTCTACAAGCCTTAATTCTCCAAATCCTACTTTTCAGTTTAATGAGGCAGGCGTTTATTCCATTACTTTAACCACTACAAATTCATGTGGTTCAGTAACATCTGCTGCTCAAACAGTCACGGTCAAAAAACCACCAACTGTATCCATTGCACCAATTGCAAGTCTTTGTTTGGGTGAAACTGTAACACCGGTAATTACTGTAAATGCTTGTTCTAATTTACCAATTAGTCCTTCTGCCTATTCGTGGACCGCAGTTGGAGCGAGTCCTAGTGCATCAACTTCATCTACTCCGCCTACATTTTCTTATTCAACGCCGGGTACTTATACAATTTCGCTATCTGTTACCAATGAATGCGGAACAACTACTGTAAATGCAGGTGTAAATGTTCTTTCACTGCCAATAGCCAGTGCAGGAATTGACCAACAATTTTGCACAGGAGGAAATGCTATATTGGGTGCTGCACTCACAGGGGGGCTTACTTATCAATGGACACCATCAACAGGTTTGAGTTCAACTACTGTTGCAAATCCTACTGTTAATCTTACCAATGTGGGCACTGCGCCAGTTACAACGTCTTATACGTTAACAGTAACCAATGCTGCAAATTGTTCTGCAACGGATGGAGTGCTTGTAACCGTAAATCCCTTGCCGAATGTTACCGTATCTCCATCAAGTTCCATTTGTATTGGAAGCAGCACAGTGCTTACTGCTGCGGGAGCAAATACTTATAGTTGGAGTCCCGCTATCGGATTAAGTGCAACAACAGGAGCAACGGTTACGGCTAA
>CANHQP010000065.1 GCA_947462925.1 Flavobacteriia bacterium
ACAAATACGAAAATGCCGCTCCCGCTCTCATTCTGTCCTTGCGTTCGTCAGTCTGAAAATCAAAATTTTGTAATGATTTAGAAAAGGTTATGGATTAAAGAATCTCCTTAAATTAATAAGAAGGAGAATCAGACAGAGAATGAAGAGAACAAATACGAAAATGCCGCTCTCGCTCTCATTCTCACTCTCATTCTGTCCTTGCGTTCGTCAGTCTGAAAATCAAAATTTATAATGATTTAGAAAAGGTTATGGATTAAAGAATCTCCTTAAATTAATAAGAAGGAGAATCAGACAGAGAATGAAGAAAATAAAAACGAGAATGCCGCTCCCGCTCTCATTCTCGTTCTCATTCTGTTTTGTGACCGCGACAGGATTCAAACCTGTAACCCTCAGAGCCGAAATCTGATGCGCTATTCAATTGCGCCACGCAGCCTTTTTAAATTTATCTGCATCAAAGGTAACATCTCTGCCCTAAAAGCGCAAGCGTTTTTGATTTGTTTCTTAACTTTCGGGTTTTACTGCTTGTTTTTCCAATATTTTTATATTTCGAGCGTTAGTCAAACAGTCAAATGAATTTTTTATACATGAGATTTATTGTTTTTTTTGGATGTTTTTTGATTTTTTTGGGCGCAAATGCTCAAATCGGGACTGGACAATGGCGCTTGCATGTTTCTCCTACTAGAACACTTGATGTAGCTACAGGAAACGGCTTGGTAATGGCAGCTTTTCCTTCTGGATTGGTTGAATATGATATTGAAGCTGGTGAAAGTACATTATGGACAGACGTAAATTTTCTTTCTGATGTCAATCTTTCCGCATTGCATTTTGACCCTATTTCGAATGCATTTTGGGTAGGATATGCCAATGGGAATATCGATAAAATCAAAGACAATGCGGTTATTAATCTTCCCGCACTCAAATTAGCTTCTGTGCTAGGTGATAGAAATATTAACAATTTCTTGGGTTACAATGATTTTATGTATGTTTCCACAGGTTTGGGAATCCTAAAAATTAATCCAAGCAAGAATGAAGTAACCGATACATATTACCCAAATGCATCTCAAAGTCCGATTTTAGAAATTGCCATCTTAAATGACACCATTTATGCCTTGACTGAAAACAAAGTCTACAAAGGGGCAGTCAATAATATTGCTTTGGCTGATCCCGTGCAGTGGATTGTCGACAGTAGAATTCCTGATCCAGGTGCAACTGCAAGTTATAAAAGTTTAGTTGCCTTCGATAATGATTTGTTTATCACCTATAACAAAGACATTTATGGTCAAGATTCAGTTTTCCGTGTCAATACAGCAAATTTGGAAATGGTTGTAGGAGATATTTTTGATCTGGAAATTACAGGATTGAAGGTAATAAACAACAATTTATATGTCATTCTTGACGGCGGAATCTTGTACTATGACAATACTTTTGCTTCAGTCAATTCAATCAATACTTACGCTTTTTCTACTCGTTTCAGATCCAATGGTGTTGCCTTAGCTGGAGGTGTACACTATATCGCCGATGAACTTAATGGATTGGTTTATTACAAAAACACGATTGACAATAGACCCTTGAATGTAAGTGGGCCACCGAAAAATAGTTTCTTCACTTTGGGTGGAGCCAAAGATAAAATTGCAGTTGCTGGGGGCACTTTGTTGCAGTCTGGTTTTGAATACAATCCTTCTGGCGCGTATGTTTTGCAAGATGAAAATTGGGCACTTTTTGACATGTTCAATCAGCCTGCCTGGCAGGGAAAAGCAATTTGGGACGTAAATTCTGTCTCAATAAATCCTAAGAATACTGATGAAATTGCAATTGGTGCCTACTGTGGCGATGCACTTTCGATTGCAACTGATGGAAAACAAGTTGATCAAGTGTATAGTGCGAACAATTCGATTCTTGAAGTTTCATCGCTTGGAAATAATGCTACTTGCGTAACGGATGTAGAATACGATGAAGATGGTAATTTATGGATTGCCAATGGTTTGTCAAATAAACCATTGAAAGTCAAAACCGCCGAAGGACTATGGTACGCTTTTGACCTAGGAGCCTCTGCAAAATCTAGACTTTCTGGTAAATTGGTGATTGATTACAATCAAAACAAATGGATGAATATCTTGAATGCTGGACTTTTTGGTTATAACGATGGAGGTACGATTTCGGATCCTTCTGATGATCAATATAAACTGATAAACAGTGGAGTTAATTCAGGTGATTTGCCTTCTGACAACATCACTGCCATTGCGGTAGATTTTGACAATGAAATTTGGATTGGAACTGATAACGGTTTTGCAATTTTGTATAATTCTGAAAACATTTTTGAAGCTTTGCCAGGGGGATATAATACGCAAAGAATCAAATTGGATTTTGAAGGAAATGTAGAATATATGCTAGGGAGTACATACATAACTGATATTGAAATAGATGGTGGAAATCGTAAGTGGATAGGAACAGCTAACACAGGAATTTTTCTCCTGTCACCAGATGGTTTGGAAATATTGGCTCACTATACCACAGAAAATAGTCCGCTGATTTCAAACAATATCATGGATATGCAAATTAATCAAATGATAGGTGAGATGTTTATTGCAACTGACAAAGGTTTACTTTCTTATCGCATTGATGCTTCTTATGAAGATCCTGAATATAGCGACGTTCAAGTTTTCCCAAATCCCGTCAATCCCTCATTTTTTGGTCCTGTAACGATTCAAGGAATTAAATATAACTCAGATGTGAAAGTGACTGATATCGCTGGAAATTTGGTTTACAAAACAACATCAAATGGAGGAACTGCCACTTGGAATTGTAAAAATTTAAACGGAGAAAGAGTCAAAACAGGCGTTTATCTAATTTGGACCACTCCGAATGAGGGTAAAGGTCGAAAAGTGGGCAAAGTAACCATCATTAATTAGTTTTGAAAACAACAGAAAAGGGACTACTAATCAGTAGAATTCCATATTCAGAAACAAGTTTGATTGTCAAATGCTTTACCCAAAACAATGGGCTGAAAGCGTTCCTATTTCAAGGTGCAAAAAAGAAAAATGCACATGTGATGATGCCTTTAGCTCCATTGGAATTTACTTATTATCAAAGGAATGATAGTCAATTAGGCAAAATGACTGAAACACAGTTGTTTTACACTTTCATGGATTTGCCTTTTCATCCTGTCAAATCAGGGATTGTGTTTTTTATGGCAGAAATGTTGCAGAACGTATTGCATGATGATGTTAAGGATTCGCCGCTTTTTGAATTCATGGTCGATGAATTAAAGTGGTTGGATCACACTACTGAATTTACCAATTATCCGATTTATTGGTTGCTTGAATTGACCCAGCATTTAGGGTTTTATCCGCTTGTGGTTGACGAAAATGGAACTTATTTTGATCTAGAGGATGGACAATTTGTTTCATTTGCTCCCAGAAATCACACCTCTCAAAAAAGTGAAACGGTTGATTTATTAAGGCAAATAATTGGAGATTCAAAAGAAGAAATTCTTGCACTCACTGTTTCGAAAATTGAACGCAAAAAATTGATGAATTTATTGTTTGATTACTACCGTTTTCACATTCCTAATTTTAAAGAATTGAAATCAATTGAAGTAATTGAATCACTTTGGAGCTGAAGAATAAAAAACGCCCCATTAAAAAACGGAGCGTTCAAATGTTGCAAGCTGAGAGCCTTAAAACGTTAAACATAATTTTATAGAACCTACTTTTTTGGTTCCTTGATAAAGATAGTAGAAAAATCTAATATCTCCATTGAATTTGTTTCAAAATTTCGCACTTTGGCATTCACCATCGTAATAAAATCGTCATTAAAAACTGGCATTACTACTGCTTCATCAATGATAATTTGGTCACATTTCACGAGTAAGGCCAAGCGCTTGTCATTGTCTTTTTCCCTCATCGAAGCTTCTAGTAAAGCATTAAATGTTGGATTATTGTATTGAAAAGGATTGGACTTATACACACTGTTTTCGCCACTGTAAAATAGATCCAAGAAATTCGAAGCATCTGGATAATCGGCAACCCAGCCTGTTTTCCAGATCAAAGCATTTCCGTTTTTAATCGCTTTTTCTCTTTCTTTCAATGAACATAATTTGATATTAATATCGATATTCAAGTTTTCTTTCAGTTGCTTTTGAATTCCTTTCGATAATTCATAGGTTGAACTCCCTTTTTGTGTATTGATGTATATATCCATCACCGGAAATCCATTTCCATCAGGATAACCTGCACGTGCCAGTAACTGTTTTGCCTGAACAACATCAAATTGGAACCCCTTGACTTTGCTATTTGGATAACTACTCCCTGGTGGTACAAAACCATTTAACATCGGGTAGCCCTCACCTTTCATCCAGTTTGTTACCAATTCGTTGCGATCTATGGCAATATTAAATGCCTTGCGCACATTTACATCATTGAAAGGCTTCACACCAGTTGCAAAACCGAAAAAATTAACACTAACACTGCTTTTGGAATCTACTTTGTGTTTGATGTTTTTTCCCGCTTGTGCTTCTTTCAGTGTTCCCAAGGTGTTTTCGATTTCATCCGCTGGAATTTCTAGAATGATGTCGATTTTTTCTTTTCTAAAAGCCAATAATTCATCTTTTTTGGTTTTCGAATACGTCAACAACACTTTGTCTAAAAATGGCAATTGGTTTCCATAACCATCTTTTTTCCAATATCTAGCATTTCTTTTGAGTGAAAGTCCTTGGTTGTCCCAAGTTTCAATTTGAAAAGGTCCTGTACCAACAGGGTGCTTTAAAATTTCTTTACCATATTTTTCATATGCCTCAGGTGCAAAAATTCCCAAGTTGGAGTGGGTTAAAATTTTGTCAAAACCTACAAATGATTCCTCTAAAGTGATTTTAATTGTTTGGTTATCAATTACTTTAATCCCGTCAACACTTTGACCTTTCATTGACAATTTAGTTGCATTATGAAATTTTTTGGCACCTTTAATTTTGTTTATCAGCAAGTTGCCAATTTTGTTTTCAGGCAAACCACTGCAAGCGAATTGCATGCAAAATTCAATATCTTTCGCTACAATTTCACGTCCAATTTCATCTGTAAAACAGTCGTCATTGTGAAAAAAAACACCTTTTCTGATTTTGAAAGTGTATGTTTTAGCGTCAGGGCTTATAGTAAAATGTTCAGCTAAAGAAGGAATAACGTGCGTGCCTGTTTGATCGATTTTCAAAAGTGATTCAAAAATCTGATTATTGATTCGCTGTTCATAAACGTCTTCAGAGGAAAGAGGAAATAAGTTGGTGATTTTTTCAGAAGACATCAATCTCAACTCACCGCCATAAACAGCTCCTCCTGATGCGACTAACTTTTCAGTTGAATCGTCAGAACAAGCAAAGGTGATGAAGAATAAACCAATCCAAAGCAGTTTTGATTTCATTTTCTAGATAAAATTGAAATCAAATATATGAAAAACTAATTGTAACACTTACAATTATGATTTTAGTCCATTAATTGTCTTGTATTTGATATCCTAATTTGCCGCGAACTCTTTGTAACACGCCATTTGCAATTTTACTTGCTTTTTCGGCACCAACTTTCAATGCGGCATCAATTTTACTTGGATTTTCCATGTAATCATCGTAAATTTTTCGGTGATTTTCAAATTTAGATAAAATCAATTCTAACAAAGCCAATTTCGCGTGACCATAACCATAACCACCAGCCAAGTATTTGGCGCGCATGTCATTTTGTTGTGTTTCATCAGCCAGTAATCGATAGATTTTGAAAACATTACAAGTTTCAGGGTCTTTTACATCATCCAAACCTTTAGAATCTGTTTCGATGGAAAGAATTTGTTTCTTTAATTCTTTTTCCGGCAGAAAGATGTTGATGAAATTGTTTCGAGATTTACTCATTTTCTCGCCATCCGTTCCAGGAACCAATTGTGTATTTGCTTGAATTTTATCTTGGGGAAGAACAAAAGTTTCTCCCATTTTTGCATTGAATCTTGACGCCACATCTCTGGTAAATTCCAAATGTTGTAATTGATCTTTTCCGACTGGAACAAATTCAGCATCGTAAATCAAAATGTCCGCTGCCATTAACATTGGATAGGTAAATAAACCAGCATTCACATTGTCTAAACGGTCGGCTTTGTCTTTGAAACTATGCGCTAATGTCAATCGTTGAAATGGAAAAAAGCACGACAAATACCAAGAAAGTTCAGTCACTTGGGGTACATCACTTTGTCTGTAGAAAATTGTTTTTTCGGTATCTATACCAAAAGCCAGCCAAGTCGCAGCAGTAGAATACGTATTGTTTCTCATTGTTTCGCTGTCTTTGATTTGCGTAGAAGAATGTAAATCAGCGATAAACAAAAATGAATTATTTGCAGGGTCATTTGCCAACTCAATTGCTGGTTGGATGGCGCCTAAAATATTTCCTAAATGTGGTGTTCCTGTGCTTTGAATGCCTGTTAGTATGCGTGCCATTTTTTTGTTTTTGAAATGCGAATTTAAAGATTTTTAGAGGAATAGTCTTGCAAATAGGTAAATTGATTTCGCGAAAATCACTAAATTTGAAATGTGAATGCAATTCGAGGAATTTTTGGTTTAATATTTAAGATTTATGTGGGGATTGTTTTTATCGTCACATTCTTGATTTTTTATATACCAATTTTAATATTCTTAAGTAAAGACTCATGGAAAAGAGGAGCCTTTAAGATTCACATCATTTGGTGTTATGCTTTTAGAATTTTGGCTTTTTTCCATGTAATTTTCAAGAAGAAAGCCGCCCTTCCAGAAGGTCCTTATGTAATCATCGCCAATCATTCTTCTTACTTGGACATTTTTGTAATGTATTCCATCATGCCAACGCATCCTTTTTTGTTTTTAGGAAAGTCAGAAATTTTGAATTATCCGCTTTTTAAAACACTCTTCAAAAGATTAAATATTCCTGTTTTTAGAAAAGACCGTGTGAAAGCGGCTAAATCTTTTATCCAAGCAAAAAATGCATTGAAGAATGGCTGGTCGATTGTTATTTTTCCAGAAGGAACAATTCCCGACGAAGATTGGCCAAAAATGATTCCATTCAAAGAAGGTGCTTTCAAGTTGGCGAAAAGCGCAAATGTTCCTATTGTTCCCTTGACTTTTACCAATAATTACAAATTGCTCTCAGATCCTGAATGTATTTTAGGTCCGGCCAGACCAGGTTTGTCACATGTTTATTTGCATGAGTACATTTCCAAAGAAAAAGTCGCTGAACTTTCTGCAGAAGAATTGATGAATTTGTCGCATGATATCATCAATGCACCAATTTTGGCCACGCACCCAAACCTAAAATCATAAGTTTTCATTAACTTTGTATTTCATTTTTGAAAAGACATGGAAATTACCGAAGAAATCGTAGATCACATCGCACATTTAGCTCGTTTAGAATTTATAGGCGAAGCAAAAAATGCCATTCGTCAAGACCTGTCTAGAATCATTCAATTTATGGACAAATTGAGTGAAATTGATACCGAAAATGTAGAGCCATTGATTTTTATGTCAGATGAGGTCAATGTGTTACGCGAAGATGTTGCTGAAGAAACGCTTACACAGGCTGAGGCATTGAAAAATGCGCCGAAAAAAGATTCTGATTATTTCAGAATTCCAAAAGTATTGGATAAATAAGCCTTGGTTTTTCCAATTTCTCACAAAAATGCTCATTCAATTGAACATCTTTTCGATGAAAGCGTATTAATTCATTAATTTTGAACGTTTGGCTTTAAACAAGCTTTTCAAATAAAAAACCATGGCTGTAATCGTTTTTATTGTTTTGATCACTCTGGCGTTAAGTCTCTACGACTTCGTTACGTCCAGAGATGTCGAGCGATTGTCAGCAAGTGTTTCAAAATTAAAAGCACAAAAATATGGTGCATACGATTTAAGGAAATCATACAATTTGGTGCTTACAAGCATTGTCTTGGTTTTTTCGTTGGTTTTTGCTGCGTACATCAGTTATGATAAAATCTATGGATTTGGTCGTCCTGTTGCTGAGAAAAAAGAAAGAAGCGATACATTTATGTTGACCTTAAATGCGCCGCCTTTGGAACACAATGAAACTTTACCACCCGCATATAAACTAAATGGCAAGCAAGGTTCTGGTCCACAGTCCACAGCAAGCAATGCTTCTGAGCCGCAAGAAGAAACAGAAGAACCAACTCCTGAAAATGTGGATATTGACAATGTGCCTGAAAATGTAAAAGTTAAAAAGACCAACGACAATCCGAATCCCGAAAAACCAGTTAAATCAAAAAGTCAAAAATCTACTTCTTCTGCGGAACAAGAAGTCAAAGATTTTGAACGCAAATTATTTGAAGACGCCAAAGGTGTTAAGGAGAGAGAGCGAATTCAGAAAGAGGCAGAAGAAAAGCGAAAAATTAGAGAACAAAAGAAGCAACAGCCACAAAATCAAAGCAGCCAATCTACCAATAATGACGGCGGAAATAACGGAGCGAAAGGCAAAACGATGGTCAATTTTGAATTGAAAGGACGTACGCCTCATAACAACGATATGTGGTATGTTCGAAACCCAGGCTATACTTGTGGACAAGGACTATCCGGAGAAGTGGTGGTGAAAATCAAAGTAAATTCAAATGGAGATGTAACTGAAGCAACGATTGTTGGCGATGTTTCGGGATTAAATCCATGTTTGGCAAAACAAGCCAAAGACTACGCAAAGAAATCAAGATTCAATGCAGCTGATGCAGCTTCGCAAGAAGGAAAGATTATTTATCGATTTGTTCCGTAATTAATTCCTCTTCGGATCTTTCATCCTCTATCATTTCTGCTTCAACTGTTAATTCCTTTTTGAACACCAATTTGAGGTAAATAAAACCAAAAATTCCTGCAGTTAAAGACGCAATTAAAATGGCAATTTTTGAATGATTGATTATTTCTTGTTCGTCGAAAGCCAAAATAGTTACGAAAATTGACATCGTAAAGCCAATACCAGCCAAAATCCCCATTCCTAATAGTTCATGCCATTTTGATTTTCCAGGCAAAGCTGAAAGTCCCAATTTTACGGCAATAAAACACATTAAAATGATTCCTAATGGTTTTCCAATGACCAATCCAAGCATGATTCCTAAGCTGCTGTTGGATGTCAAACTTTCAGCCCAATTGGCATCAATGGTAACGCAAGTATTCGCCAATGCAAATAAAGGAAGGATGAAAAATGTGATTGGCTTATGTAAATAATGTTGTAATTTATAGGAAGTTGAGTCTTCACTTCCATTCTGAAAAGGAATGGCAAACGCCAATAATACACCTGTGATGGTTGCATGTATCCCTGAGTGCAGCATGAAATACCACATGGCTATTCCTGCCAAAAGGTACGGAATCAAATTTTTGATTTTCAATCTATTAAACACTAGTAGAAGAGCAAAAATACCACCTGCAATCAATAAATTCATTCCAGGGGTAAGTCCCAACATTCCAGATTCTGGTTGAGAAGGGTAGAAAATTGCAATTACTACAATCGCCCCTAAATCATCAATTACAGCCAAAGCAACCAAGAAAACCTTCAATGCCGCAGGAACCTTATTTCCCATGATGGATAATACACCAATGGCAAAAGCAATATCGGTAGCCATTGGTATTCCACCTCCTGATTGGGTTGAAGTTCCAAAATTAAAAATCATAAATATTCCTGCGGGAACTAGCATTCCACCCAACGCGCCAAATACAGGTAAAGAAGCTTTTTTGAAACTAGAAAGTTCACCAATGTAAATTTCTCTTTCTAATTCAAGTCCAATGAGTAAAAAGAAAATCGCCATTAATCCGTCATTGATCCAATATTCCAATGATTCAGAGCCGATTTTAGTATGCCAAATATGAAGATAAGTTTCACCAATTGCTGAATTTGCCAGAACCAATGAAAGGATGGTACAAAAGATCAAAATGATTCCACCAGCTTTTTCATTTTCAAAAAATTCTTTAAACATTTTGGTCAAGCGCATGATTTCTAGTCTTTATTATAGTTTGTAAAGGTACAAAAAACGAACTGTTCAAGCTTTGCTGAATGATTTTTCGCAAAAATTCAACCTTCATTTGAATGAAACTTTGCTCGATTAAAACCTTAGTTTTTAGTATATAAGTAGAGAAAAAAACAATCTACTTAGGGTTTAATAAAATAAATTTAACGTTCTTTGTCTATTGAATTTGATAGAAATTTCATTTATGCAGAAAATTATCGCATTTGTTATGGTGAGCGCAAACGTACTTTTGCATGCACAAAACGAGCAAAAACAGACAATGATAAATTATCCAATTTCCAAAAAGGTGGATACAGTTACCAACTATTTTGGCACTCAAGTAAAAGATCCATATAGATGGTTAGAAGATGATCGATCTGCTGAAACAGGTGTATGGGTAAGCGCTCAAAATGAAATTACATTCAATTACTTGGATCAAATTCCATTTCGAAACAAGATTAAAAATAGAATGGAAGCCATTTGGAATTATGAAAGAATTTCAGCACCTTCCAAAGAGGGGAAATTTTTTTATTTCTACAAGAATAACGGACTTCAAAATCAATCTGTTCTCTACCGCAGGGATGAAACTGGAAAAGAAGAAATCTTTTTAGACCCAAATACTTTCTCAAAAGATGGTTCGACATCGCTTTCAGATGTAAGTTTCTCAAAAGATGGTTCAATCGTAGCTTATTCAATTTCTGAAGGAGGAAGCGATTGGCGTAAGGTCATCGTGATGAATGCTGTAACCAAGAAAATCCTAGAAGACACTTTGGTGGATATCAAATTCAGTGGCGTTTCATGGAAAGGAAATGAAGGATTTTATTATTCTAGCTACGACAAACCTGAAGGAAGTGAACTTTCTGCCAAAACTGATCAGCATAAATTGTATTACCACATATTGGGTACACCACAAAAAACGGATAAAGTCATTTTTGGTTTAAATGAAAAACGAAGATATGTTGGTGGTTCAGTGACCGAAGATGATCGTTATTTGGTAATTACTGCAGCGAATTCTACTTCTGGAAACGAATTGTATTTATTGGATTTGAAAAACCCAAATGCTGGAATTGTAAATATTGTCAATGATTTTGAATCAAGTAGTTATGTGATTGAAAATGTGGGTACCAAATTGTTTATTATGACCAATTTGAATGCACCAAATCAGCGCATTGTAACGGTCGATGCAACTCAGCCTCAAATCGAAAATTGGAAAGATTTCATCAAAGAAACAGCGAATGTTCTTTCTCCTTCAACTGGATCAGGTTACTTTTTTGCTCAATATATCAAAGATGCAGTTTCATTGGTGTTACAATATGATTATAATGGAAAATTAATTCGAGAAATTACCCTTCCAGGTGTAGGAACTGTGAGTGGTTTTGGAGGTAAAAAGGAAGATAAAGTACTTTACTATTCATTTTCGAATTACATCACGCCTGGTTCAATTTATATTTTTGAGCCTAAAAAAGGAAAATCAAAGATTTACACCAAACCAAAAGTTGATTTTAATGCTGATGCATACGAATCGAAACAAGTTTTTTATGCTTCGAAGGACGGCACAATGATTCCAATGATCATTACGCACAAAAAAGGATTGGTTTTGGATGGAAAAAATCCGACTATTTTATACGGTTATGGCGGATTTAATATCAGTTTAACGCCTGCTTTTAGTATTGCGAATGCTGTTTGGTTGGAGCAGGGTGGAGTTTATGCAGTTGCCAATTTAAGAGGTGGCGGTGAGTATGGTAGAAGTTGGCATGATGCAGGAATTCAATTGAAAAAGCAAAATGTTTTTGACGATTTTATTGCTGCGGCTGAATATTTGATTGCACAAAAAATAACATCTTCTGACTATCTTGCTATCAAAGGAGGCTCAAATGGCGGATTGTTGGTGGGTGCTGTGATGACTCAACGTCCAGATTTAATGAAAGTTGCATTGCCTGCAGTGGGAGTTTTGGATATGTTGCGTTATCACAAATTTACTGCTGGTGCTGGTTGGGCATATGATTATGGTACTTCCGACGACAGCGAAGAAATGTTTAAATATTTATTCGGTTATTCTCCTGTACACCAAGTGAAAGCTGGGACAAAATATCCTGCAACGATGGTTACAACTGGAGATCATGACGACAGAGTTGTACCTGCGCATAGTTTTAAATTTGCAGCTGAACTACAAGAAAAGCAAACAGGAACAAATCCGGTTTTGATTAGAATAGATGTGAATGCAGGCCATGGTGCAGGAAAATCAGTAGCTCAAACAATACAAGAAAACGCAGATGTTCAGTCGTTTATTCTTTTTAATATGGGTTTTTAATTTGTAAAATTTTAATAAATGTATTTTGAATATACTTTAGAGGCAGATGGTCATATTTTGACAGACGGTAAAAGTGTGTTATCAAGTATCAACTTGAAGTCAGAAAGTTTGCTTAAATATATGCAGTTTATCAAATTCCAATCTGGAAAGACCATTGCTTTAAAATCTGATAAGGCTAGGAAAGCAAAGAATTATCAAATATTGGATGAATATAATGAACCAATCGGTATGGTAAGGTCATTAGATGGTTCACCAACTTATTGGCTTGAAGTTTATGACAAGATTTTTCTAAAAAGTAAATATTCCTTCAAGGCTCAGAAGAATAAATTGAATTATTCAATAATTATCGGGAATGAATCAGGAGAAACGATTGCCCAAATTGAAAGAAAGTTTATTCCTAGAAGACTTAAAATATGTTTTGTTGTAGTCGAAAAGAATCACGATAACTTGATTTTCGAGGATAGAAATTTTATCTATACTTTGGCATTCGCTACTAAAAATCTTCTTAAAAATTGATTATTTTTTTGGTTCAAAATCAAGCATCAAAGAATTCATACAGAACCTTTTGAAGGTAGGAGCTGGGCCATCGTCAAAAATGTGCCCCAAGTGTCCATCACAACGTCCGCAAACTACTTCAGTTCTTTCCATACCATAAGAATTGTCAGAAATGTAATTCACACTTTTTGGTCTAATTGTTTCATAAAAACTTGGCCAACCGCATGTACTGGAAAATTTGGAGTCTGCTAAAAAGAGTGGATTACCGCAAGCAGCGCAGTAATATGTACCAATTCCATCAAAATCCCAATATTTGCCCGAAAAAGCAAATTCAGTATCTTTTTTTCTAGCTATTTGATAAACATCGTTAGGTAGCACTTTTTTCCATTCTGCATCACTGACGTTCAAATGTGTAGTATCAGTTCTTGAATAATATGGGTTTTTTCCCGTTGCAACAGTTTTTGTTTGCGCTTGACAAGAAAGGATTGATAGAAATAAAGTAAGTGCTAAGATGATTTTCATAGAATTTTTCAATTAATTACGAACCTGAAATCAATTCAGTTTTAGATGAAACATTTAATTTTTTATTTTGTTGTCTTACTTGCTCAAAATCAATTCTATTTTAACATTATGACTAGTCCTAAATAAGCGATACAGATTATTAAAGACTAAATTAATAAATTATATCCCAGTAAACATGTGTTTACTGGGATATTTGTTTTTATAGGTTTTTATTTTGATTTTATTTTGGTTGTGCATTTGACAAGGGGTCTTGTAAAA
>CANHQP010000066.1 GCA_947462925.1 Flavobacteriia bacterium
CATAGAATGATCAGAAAAGTAACGAAAACAAAAGGAGCTTTTTCCTCAGAAAACGCTATTCTTAAACAAGTTTACCTCGCAATACAAAACGCTCATACAAAATGGGATGGACAGATCTTCGCTTGGGCAAGTATTAGAAATGATTTAAACAGCTACTTTAGTGAAAGAATTAAATAGGAAATTGACACAGTTTATTGAATACTCCCTGACTGTAAATCCCATTTTTAACTTTTAACTCTTCACTTTTAACTATTGTTTATATCCTACAAAAGTCCACCTTCTTTCAATGAACATGGAGAAACAAAAACGCGATTTACTTCTAGATTTTTCATCACCCAGCGGGTTTTGATTGCTGCGATGGGCGCCATTTTTCTTCTGATGGGAATGATGAACGGATGTTCGTCGCGTTCTTGCTGATTCGATTCCAAAATCCAATCTAAAATTCGGTTTAAATCTTCCATTTGGATTTCTTGCGAAGCGATCCCGATCGGAAAAGGTGCGTCGTGAATCATTTCGTGGAAAGTCTCAAAACTCCCTGAAGCGCCAATGAGAATGTCGCATTGTTTGTTTTTGAAAAAATCTTTGGAACGCGCTTGTAACCAATTTTCGACTTTCAAAATATCGTCTTTCGTCAGCGGATCTTGCAAAATTAAATCTTGAAAAATTCTTGAAACACCAATGTCGAGACTCACTTTGTTTTCAATTCCATCGGCATTCGCGATGATAAATTCCGTACTTCCACCGCCGATGTCCATGATTGCTGCGCGCTCGTTGAAATCGTAAGACCATTTTACACCACGGTAAATCAAAGTCGCTTCGTCTTCTCCTGAAATAATTTGAATGTCAATCTGTGTTTGATTTTTGATTTCGCGCAAAAAATCGTCGCTGTTTTTCGCTCCGCGTAGGGCAGAAGTGCCAAAAGCACGAATTTCTTCGACTTGAACAGAAGCACATTTTTGAGCAAATCGCTTGATTGCCAATAAGCCACGCTGAAACGCATCTGTGGCGATAATTCCTTGATTGATTCCGCCCATGCCCAACGCAACGCCTTCTTTTTCAGAATGAATGACGTTGAATGTAGCCGCAAAAACATCTGCAATCAATAAATTAAAAGTGTTTGTGCCCAAATCAATGACCGCAACTCGTTTGGAATAATCGCTATGTAAGAAATCTGTTTTCATTTGAATGTTAAGGTACGAAAATAAAGTGCGAAAACCAAATTTTCCCTAAGCCCTCGAAATCCATTTAAAAAGTTGCTTGAATCCCAAACGATGGCCGAATTGTAAAATTCCGTTTTTATACAATCTTCCAGCTACCCAAAGTACGAGCATCGCACTGACAAGCAAAATCAAGAAAGAAACGTAAATCAAATAACCTTGCCCTTCGGGATAACCTTGCGCCAATTTGACCATGCACACCACTGGCGATGTAAATGGAATGTAAGAAAACCAACTTGTCAGTTCTGCCGTTGGATTATTCAACGCATAATGTCCAGCATACAAAGCCAAAAACAGCAATGCGATCAATGGAATGACAAATTGTTGTCCATCGCTTTCTGAACCTGAAACAGCGCCCAAAGCAGCGAAAAATGTTCCGTAAAACAAATATCCAACAGCCAAGAACAGCGCAAAATAACCCAACATATTTCCAAAACGAATGCGTTCGTAAATCAATTCAACAAATTGGTTGTATTCTTTGGCAGAAAGCATTTGTTCTTGTAACGTTTGGTTTTTCATCGCCTCGGTCATTTGCACGACATCCATTTTGGAAGCGTCCAACAAATCGGGGAATAAAGTTTCGCGCATTACATACAATCCAATTCCGACGAATAAAATCCACAAAGCAAATTGCAAAAATGCGGCAATTCCGATGCCCATGATTTTTCCCAACATCAATTGTCTCGGTTTCACTGAAGCCAATAAAACTTCCACAATGCGGTTTGATTTTTCCTTGGAAATACTGCGCAAAATCGTCATTCCGAACAAGAAAATAAACAATAAAATTACGCAGCCAAAAAAGAATCCAACCCAGCCGCTCATGTCTGACGCTTCATTTCGTGGATCATACACATTGCGCATCGCCACGTTGATTGGTTGTTTGATTTTTCTGAAATCTGAAACTGAAAGCGAGGTAAATTGCGCAATCATCAATTCTTCCAAACGTCTTTCAAACTGATATTGCACGCGCGTTGCCATTTGCATGGAAGGTTTTTCGCGGTAAAAAAGAAAAGCCGTTTTGTTGTTCAAGATTTTTTCGTTCACTTCCAACATCGCATCGTATTTCTGAAAACGTGGATTGTTGGCAAAATCTTCTATTTCGATGTAATCGTTTGCAAAATCGTAAGAAACAGTCGCATCTTCTTGCGCCATGATTTTGGCTTGCATGATTGCATTTGGATCTGTGATTAATACGTTCCAATGGGTTTTATTTTTTCCGCCCAAGGCAAAAAGCATGTAAGTGATTCCCAAAACCAACAACGGGCCTACAATGGCCATGGCGATAAATGATTTTGAACGCATGCGCTCTTTCAATTCACGCAAGGCAATTATCCAACTATTTTTCATCTTGTGTTTGGTTTGAGTGATTGATTTCTTGAATGAAAACTTCTTGCATGCTCGGCAAAACTTCCCAAGCCGCTTCAATTTGAATTTGTCCTAGCAGTACCTGCAATAAATCTTGGAAATTGTTCTCTCCGCGCATTTTGACATAAGCCACAAAACGATTGTCGCCCAAAACTTCTTTGTCAACCAATTCAAAACCTGTCCACAAAGCATTGACAAACGCAATCATGCTTCCAGAAAAGCGAACCGCAAAATTTCCGTCTTTTCTCGATTCACGAATTTGAGAAACGCGTCCTTCTAAAATCTTTTTCGATTGATGAATGAGCGCCACTCGGTCACAAATTTCCTCCACACTTTTCATGTTGTGGCTCGAAAGCATGATGGTTTTTCCTTGCGTTTTCATTTCTTTCAATTCTTGTTGAATCAATTCCACGTTGATCGGATCAAATCCGCTGAAAGGTTCGTCTAAAATCAACAATTGTGGTTGATGTAAAACGGTACAAATAAATTGCACTTTTTGCGCCATTCCTTTGGATAATTCCTCGATGCGTTTTTTACGCCAGTCGCCAATTTCGAATTTATCGACCCAATAATTGAAATTGGTATTTACATCATTTTTGCTCATTCCGCGCAATCTTCCTAGAAACAATGCGTGATCGTAAACGGTCATTGTGCGATACAAACCGCGCTCTTCTGGCAAATAACCGATTTGCGCCAAATGTTTGTCGTTCATCAATTCATTTTTGAAACGCACGACACCTTTGTCTTGCTCCACAATGCGATTGATGATGCGAATAAGCGTTGTTTTTCCAGCACCGTTTGGTCCTAAAAGTCCAAAAATTTCGCCTTCTTCCAAGTTCAATGAAACCTCGTCGAGCGCTAATTTTTGATAAAATGATTTAGAAATAGCTTCTAATTTCAGCATATTTACAAGAATTTGGATAAAAGTAAATCTTTTTTGGCTTGCTGAATTTAGAAAATGAAAAATGGATTAACAAGGGAAAGTTAAGAGGTTTTTTGAGGTAATAGGATTTAGATAATAGGCATTAGGGAATAGGGATTAGGCAATAGGCATTACGCTTTGGTTTAAAGTTCTTCAAGCATTTTGATGACTTCGGGACGTTTTCTGGTGGAAACTGGGACGAGACTTCCGTCTTGGAGAATGATGTGACCGCCCTCGGTTTTGACGAATTCTTTGATGTATTTGGTATTGATGAGGTGCGATTGATGCACGCGGTAAAATCCTTGGTCGCTCAATAAATCTTCGAAATCTTTCAAGGTGCGTGTCACCATCAGTTTTTTGCCATCTTTGAAAAAGAAGGTCGTGTAATTGATACTGCTTTCACATTTGACGATGTCTGCAATGTGGACAATGTTTATCTTGTCTTGCGAGTGTAACGCCAATCTTTCATTCGGTTTGTGGTGATTTTTCAGCGAATCGTTGAGCAATTTATATTTGTCGTTTTCATTGAATTGCGTTTGTCGAAATCTGTCCATCGCCCTGACCAATTCGTCTGGATCGACTGGTTTCAATAAATAATCAATCGCCGCATAGCGAAACGCTTTGATTGCGTGGGCATCAGAAGCTGTAATAAAAATAATTTTGAAAGGAATATCCGCCAAAACGTCGAGCAAATCAAATCCGCTTCCATCTTGCATTTGAATGTCTAAAAACAAAATATCTGGTTTCAGTTGACGCAATAATTTGGCGCCTTCAATCACACCGCCAGCTTCCGCAATCACTTCGACATCTTTCGCATACGCTTCCAAATCTTTTTTGAAAGTCACGCGCGCTTGCTCCATGTCGTCTATTATTATCGCCTTGATCATTTTGTTGTTCTTTTATCCGATTTTCAATCTCAACATCACTTTCGTACCCGTTGCAACTCCGTTTTCGTCATACAAATCTATCATTTCTAACGATTGAAAGTTTTCATTTTCGTTCAATAAATCCAATCTTTCTTGTGTCACCAACAAAGCGGTCGATTTATGATAGGTTTCTTTGCTCAATTGATTCAGTTCATTGGCCTTTTCACGTCCGATTCCGTTGTCAGTTACGGAGCATTCCAAGATATTTCCTTTTTCCTTGAAATCGACGATGATCAGCCCGCGTTGATTGTTTTCGTTTGATGCATCTTTTTGTTTGAATCCGTGTTTGATGGCATTTTCGACAAATGGTTGCAACAACATCGGCGGAATTTGAATGAAATCTACCTCCAAATTTAAATCCACATTGATTTGATAATCAAAACGATCGCCATTGCAAAATTTTTCAATCAACAAATAATTTTCGAGTGTTTGCACTTCTTCCTCCAAAGTGATGACGGGATTTCTTGAATTGTCCAATATTTGACGCATCAATCTCGAGAATTTCGCCAAATAATAGCGCGCTTCTTTTTCATTTCCTGTACCAATATTGGATTGAATAGAATTCAAAGCGTTGAAAATAAAGTGCGGATTCATTTGTAAGCGCAAGGTTTTTTGCTCCAATTCTACAATTTCCTTCGCCATTTGTAGCTGTTTCTGCATTTCTCTCGATTTCTTTCGAATCCGATTGACTTGAAATCTGAAAACGCCAAAAATCAAGGTAGTAAAAACAATGATTTCCAACGTGATAAACCACCATTGTAGCCAAAACGGTGCTTTGATTTCGAATCTGATTTTTTGTGGAACTTTATTCCAAATACCGTCTTCGTTGCAGGCTTTTACTAGAAAAATGTACTTTCCGGGACTGATATTCGAATAAACGATGTTGTGTTCTGTCGATGCCGGAGACCAATTTTCATCAAATCCAGCCAATTTCCATTTGTATTTTACACTTTCAGGATTGCTGAAATTGATGGCGAAAAAATCAAAACTCAAGTGATTTTGATCGTAAGGCAAAACCAAATCATTGACTTGATTCCAATTTCCAATCAAGTATTTATAAGGTCCACCGGAAATACTTTTGTAGAACAATTTGACGTCTAAAATATTCGTAATTGGTTCTTGGTTATTTTTTACCGCATTCGAAGGATTGTATTTTGATAATCCGTTGATGGTTCCAAACCAAATGGTTCCATCTTGGTCGTTGAAAACCGAATTCTGGCAAGTCTCAACGCCAGTGAAACCATCACCTTTGCTGTAATGTTTCACACTGGAAATGGTGCGTTGTTTGTTGAGCGTGATGTAATCCAAACCACTTTCAGAACCTGCAATTAAATTGTTCTTGGAATCAATGGTCAATAAATAAATATTGGATGAATTCAATCCATTGTCGTAATTGTATTTCTGAATATTTGCCTGGTATTTGGGCGTATACAAATTCAAAGAGGCGATTCCAGAACCTGCAGTTCCAATCCACAGAGTTCCGTTTTTGTCTTCTGCAAACGAACGAATGGCGTTGGACGGCAATCCCTCTTGCTGTCTGAAAAATCTTTTTTGTGGTACATCATTTACAATCATTCCAACACCATGATTTTCTGTTCCATACCAAATTCTTCCTTTTTTGTCAAGGTGTAAAATCGTCAATCGATTAGCTAAAAGTCCATTGGCAACGGTGAAAGTTTGAATTGTTTTGCGGCCATCTGAAAAGCTCAATTTGTGAATTCCTGTTCCTGCAGTAGCAATCCACAAATCGCCATTCAAGTCTTTGACGATAGAACGAATGTATTTTTTCTCCAATCCAGGAACAATCGAAAATTGCGCGCCATCAAATCTATACAAGCCTTGACCGTCAGTTCCGAAATACAAATTTCCGTTTAGATCTTCTTGAATGGCTTTCACTTTGACGTCCTGAAAACCGTTGGAAGCGTCAAAATTTCGGAAACCATTTTCGGTCATTTTACTCAACCCTTTTTGCGAAGTTCCGACCCATAAATTGTTTTTCGAATCGCGAAATATGCTGTAAATAAAATTTCCGCCCAATCCATTTGCTTTGTCGTAATTGGTAAATTGTTTCCCAAAATAATTACAAACACCACCGCCAGAAGTTCCAAACCAAAAATTGCCACTTCGATCTTGGATAATGCTGCGCACATGATTGTTGCTCAATCCTTCATTTTCGCTCAACCAAGTGAAGTTTTTAGATTGTGTATTGTATTGCGCAACGCCTTGATTTAAAGTTCCAATCCAAAGATTTTTATTCTTATCGAAGAAAATATCGAGTACTGTTTGACGATACAATTCTAACTGCAAATCGATTCTGAAAAATTGATTTTTCGCATAACAATACATGCCGTCGCCATAAGTTCCAATCCACAAATTTCCGCTTTTGTCTTCCCGGATCTTGGTGATTGCATTGCGCATGTAGCGAGATTTTGCGCTGTAATCTGTTAATTTATATTGACCATTTTTGGTTGTGATTGAAAACAATCCTTCACCAGTGCCAAACCAAATTGTTCCTTTTGAATCTACTAAAATGGTGTTAATCATTTCCGCTTTCAATCCCAATTTATTTGAAATGTCGATGAAGTTTGTTCCCTTCAAACATTTTACACCTTGATTGGTTGCGAGCCATTTGTCTCCGTTTTTATCGAAATCTAAATCCAAAATCATCCATTGAGATTGCGTATTTGGAGGAAGGAAATTTTCGAAACGATTTCCGTTGTAGGCAGACAATCCGTTGTTTGTCCCAATCCAAATCGTGTGTTTTGAATCTTCCTGAATGGTGTAAATGTAATTGTTGACCAATCCGTCTTTTTCAGTGAAAGTTTTGAAATTGGTGCCATCGAATCTCGAAATTCCACCGCCACGCGTTCCCAACCAAAGATAGCCCCTAAAATCTTGGTGAATTGCATACACTTGGGATTGAGCCACGCCATCTTTTACGGAAAAATTTCTGAAATTGTATTGCTGACTTCCTGCCAAAAATGGAAATAAGCCAATCAAAATAAGAGAAATAATACGAGAGTGCAGAGAAGTCATTTGTTCAAAAACATTCAAGTGAAAAATTGCGTTCATGAACGCTTAGTCAAAATTAGTGAAATAACTTGGTTATTTTAAGCAGATTTCAGTTTCAAGTTTTATGTTTTCGTGAAAGATTATTTTGCTGAATAAAATTCATTCGCAATTTCCTACCTTTCTTACTAAATCATTACCTTTATCCCATGCAAAAATTCACCATACATCGCGACAAAAGTGGATTGTTCTCTGAATTGTCAAATGAATTGACTTACAATCAAGAGAAATTTTCTGCTTTGCTTGATTCAACATTTTCCAAAGAGGCGTTTTCAACACAAATTCAATTAAAATCAGCTTATTTTTCTACAAATAAAAGGTCAATATTGGTAGAAACATTAAAAAGTCAATATAGTAATTTTCCTGCTCAATTTGAAGTTAATCAGAACATTGATTCGTTGTTGAATGATCAAACTTTTACGATTACAACAGGACATCAGTTGAATTTATTGACAGGTCCAATTTATTTCATTTACAAAATTCTACATGTAATTCGATTGGCAGAAGAATTGAAAAAAGTGCATCCAAATAATCATTTTGTACCAGTTTATTGGATGGCTTCGGAAGACCATGATTTTGAGGAAATCAACCACACACGTCTTTTTGGAAAGGAAATTCGCTGGGAAAACAACCAAGGCGGACCAGTAGGCGAATACGAATTGACTGATTGGCAAATGATGAAAGAAACGGTAGAAGCTTTTTTTCAAAATAATCCAGAATCGGAGGTTAATGAAGTATTAAAATCGTATAGCGGAAAAGATTTAGCTGCTGCAACCAAATCGTTGGTTCATAAACTTTTTGGGAAATATGGATTGGTGATTATTGAGCCCAATGATAAATTTTTCAAAAGTGAATTTGCTGAAATTATGCAGCAAGAAGTGCAAACCTCCTTTGCAGAAAAAGCGGTTTTGGTGGCCAATCAGGTGATTGAAGGTTTGGGATTTAAGACACAAGTTTTTCCGCGTGAGATTAATTTATTCTACATTCAAAAAGGAATTAGAGAAAGATTGGTGATTGAAAATGGAAAAATTGTGATTCCATCTTTGGGCACTTTTTCAAAAGAAGAAATTTGCAATCAAATTGTTGAAAATCCACAAAACTTTTCTCCGAATGTGGTACTTCGTCCTGTTTATCAGGAATGTATTTTGCCTAATTTGGCCTATGTTGGGGGTGGTGGTGAAATGGCTTATTGGTTGCAATTCAAAGGAGTTTTTGATGCTTGCGGCGTTTCATTTCCTTTGATTCAGGTTCGCAATTCTATACAATTGATAGATGCGAACACACAGAAAAAAATAGCCAAATTGGGATTGGAAAGTTTGTCCATATTTAGAGATTTAAATGAATTGAAAAAAGATTTCATTTTTGAGAATTCAGGTGATTCTTTGAATTTTGAATCCTTGGATAATTTGACCAATCAGATGACAAAACTGTTTCATGATCAAATCACAGAAGTGGATGCCTCCTTGAAACCTTTTGCTGCTGCAGAAGAAGTTAAATTGCAAAAGCAAGTGGAAGGAATTAAAGCTAAATTGGTTAAACAGCAAAAAGCGAAATTTGATAATACCATGAAGCAATTGGAAGACATTCATGAAAAAATGTTTCCAATGAACAGTGTGCAAGAAAGAGTCGATAATTTTTTCTCATTTTGTGCACAAGGTGAAGTTTATTCGGTTTTGGAAAACTTGAAAAATGCCATTGATCCTTGGGAGAAAGATTTGATTGTGTTGAATTTGGATTAGATTTGTGAACCGAAAAAAAAGTTATCAAAATATAAAGGTAAATCCTGCGTTTTGGAGCTAACAAAATATTTATGCGATTAATCATTCTCTTTTTTATTTTAGTTTCTTCTCAAGTAATTTGGGGTCAATCTGCAACCGTTTCCGGGAATTGCGTCAGTAAGAATGGTCGTGGTTTAGAATTGATAAAAATTTATGCTTCACACGATTCTACTTTTAGTGAACTAACGGGCAATAATGGCTTTTTTAAGTTTAATCTTCCAGTAAATCAAGAAATCAAGATCACATTTGAATACAATGATTTGTCCATTGAAAAAATAGTAAATCTCTCGTTCAAAGAAACAAAATCCTTAGGTGATATTGTATTTAATGTTACACTAGAAGAATTGACCGTTCGAGTGATTGAAAATGATCCTTTCGTTTTGCCTCCTTTAAAAAATCGAGGTGTAATTACTGCTGATAGAGTTAGGACCTTGGCTTATACCACTGTGGCAAGTTCTAATAACGAATTGACATCCAATTACAATGTTCGAGGAGGAAACTATGATGAAAACTTGGTTTATGTCAATGATTTTCAAGTTAACCGACCTTTTTTAACGCGCTCAGGTCAGCAAGAGGGTTTGAATTTTGTGAATTCTGCTTTGGTCGAAGATGTAAAGTTTAGCGGGGGTGGATTTGATGCTAAATATGGCGATAAATTGAGTTCTGTTTTGGATATCAAATACAAAAAGCCCGATTCTTTGAACGCATCGTTGATGGCTTCCTTATTAGGTGTTGAAGCGCACGTAGCACATGCAGTGAATTCAAGATTGAATTATGTTGTGGGTGCTCGCTATAGGGCAAATGGTTATTTACTAAATTCCCTTCCAACGAAAGGCGCTTATAATCCAGTTTTCTGGGATGCACAAACTCTGATTAATTTCAATATCACAGAAAATTTAGTCTGGAGCACTTTGGGACATTTTTCCTCCAACGATTATCGTTTCTCGCCGCAAACCTCAGAAACAGATTTTGGTACAGTGAATGAAGCATATCGTTTCAAGATTTATTTTGACGGTCAGGAACAATCGCGTTTTCAAACTATGACAGGAGGAACAGCTTTGAAATGGGCGAAAAGTAAAAAAACGCAGTTGGATTTTTACGCCAGCGTTTTTAATACCAATGAAAGAGAATACTTCGACATTCAAGGACAATATTTTATCAATTTATTGGAAACAGATCCAAGCAAAGAAAATGTGGGAGATTCTATTGCTACTGTTGGTGTTGGGACTTTCTTGAATCATGCAAGAAACAATTTGAAAGCTACGATCATCAATGTGTACCACAACGGTTCATATCAATTTACCCAAAAAGAGAAGGTTGTCAATGCACAAGAAGTAGTGGTAAAACAAAAAATGTTTTGGGGCGTGAATTTCCAAAAAGATCAGTTCAACGATGTATTGAGTGAATGGCGTATGATTGATTCAGCGGGCTATAGTTTGCCACAATCTACGAATCAAGACGAGATTCAATTACAGGAAGTTATCAAGGGAAAATTAAATTTAAGTACCGAACGTATCAGTGGTTTTGCGCAGTATACTTTTGATAAGAGTAGATTTAAAAAGAAATATCCGGTAAAAGTCAGTCGCATTCAACGCGATGAAAATGGAAAGAAAACACGTTTGTATTACAATGATACTTTGCCAAAATCTCAACAAAGATTTGTAGCAAATATTGGTCTTCGCTCGGGCTACACCGCTGTAAACGATGAGTTTTACTTGACACCAAGAATGGCTTTTACATACCATCCTAGATCTTATATGTATAAAAACGGTCAAATACGAAGAAGAAACGCGCAAATTCGGTTGGCTACAGGAATGTATTATCAGCCACCTTTTTACCGTGAAATGCGAACTTTTGACGGGAAACTAAATACCAATGTTAAATCACAAAAATCATTGCATATTGTCGGTGGTGGAGATTTTAATTTTGACATGTGGGAAAGAGATGTGCCTTTCAAATTCACTGCGGAAGCTTATTATAAATATTTGTGGGATGTGAATCCTTATGAAGTGGACAATGTGCGCACAAGATATTATGCAAACAATGATGCTGTTGCATATGCGTATGGTTTGGATTTGAATTTACACGGAGAATTTGTTCCAGGTGTCCAATCTTTCTTCAAAGTAGGATTTTTATCTACCAAAGAGGACATTAAAAATGATTCTTACAAGGAATTTTACAATGCTGCAGGAGAGAAAATAATTTATGGCTACAGTGAAGACCAAGTGGCAGTAGATAGCGCTGTGATTAAACCTGGATACATTCCTAGACCAACAGATCAGTTGATGAATTTCGCCATTTTGTTTCAAGACCGAATGCCAGGATTTGAAAGCTTGAGCGCTGAAATGGGATTGCTTTTTGGAACAAGATTACCTTATGGTCCGCCAGATTTTGATCGATACAAAGATACTTTGCGTCAAAAGTCTTATTTCAGAGTCGATTTGGGAATTTCCTACGATTTCTTGTACAAAAAGAAACAAACCCAGTCCAAGTTTATTCAAAAATTCTCTGATGCAGTAATTTCCTTTGAAGTGTTTAATTTGTTGGGAATAAACAACGTTTTATCCAAACAATGGATTCAAGATGTTTCCGGAAAATATTATTCAATTCCAAATTATTTGACGCAACGCCGATTCAATTTAAAGTTGATGTTGCGGATTTAATTCGATCAAAATAGTTTAAAAATGAAAGCAAGTAATCAAATTCCAAAGGAGTTTCCAGTGGTAGATTTTAAGAGTGTTTATACTAGATTTATCTCTGTTTCTTCTCTCGCTTTTATCATCTACATGATTTGGTTGGCTATTTACCTCAAAGATGTTTTCATCATCGCGGTGGTTGCAGGTTTGCTGATTTATTCCATTTACATGGTTATTTATGCGACGACATCAAAAATAATTTTGACTGAAAACGAAATTACAAAACAAACCATTTTCAGAACGACTAGTATTGGATTTAATGAAGCAAAATCGTTTGACGTTTATCTCCAACAAGGCAGTGCACGCGCAGAGAAGTTGAATTCAAAAAATATCGATAAAACAAGTTTTTTAAGTTTGAAATTTTTGTACATTTCCACTGATTTTGAATTTAATAGCAGTATCTTCAAAAGCAAAGATTACAAAACAATTAAAATTCATTTTATTCCCGAATTATATAAAGAATTGAAACAAAAAATAAAAATTAGCTAACAATTATCATTTGGAACAATATTTGTTTCGAACCGTTTATTCAAAAAAATAAAATTATGAAATTCAAAATAATTACTTTAGTTGCTTGCGCTTTTTTGGGCGCTAATGCAAATGCTCAGTTGTTGAAAGATGCAATGAACAAAGGAAAAGAAGCCATTTCAGCGCCAAAAGGAACTCCTGGTTTGACTAATGATGAAGTTGTTAGTGGATTGAAAGAAGCATTGGTAATTGGTGCAAGAAAATCAGCTGAGGCAGCATCTTTGGCAGATGGTTTCAACAAAAACCCATTGATTTTTATTCCCTTTCCAGCTGAAGCGCAGAAAATGAAAGATAGATTGGTTTCTATGGGCATGGAACAAAAGGTGAAAGATTTCGAAACTTCTTTGAATCGTGCAGCAGAGGAAGCATCGAAAGAAGCATACAGCATTTTTGCAGACGCAGTGAAAGGAATGAGTGTTGGTGACGGTTTTGCAATCTTGAATGGTGGAGATACTGCTGCCACGCATTATTTGAGAGAAAAAACGTATTCACCATTGAATGAGAAATTTACGCCAATTGTTAGAGCTGCAATTGAAAAAGTGCAAGTGACAGCTTATTGGACGCCATTGGTAACTGCTTACAATAAAATTCCTGGTGTAGCCAAACAAAATCCAGATTTGGAGGCGTACGTTACTGCTAAGGCTATCAATGGGTTGATGTACTTGATTAGTGAACAAGAAGCGAAAATCAGAAAAGATCCAGCAGCTCAAGCGACAGAATTGTTGCGCAAAGTGTTTGGAAAAGCAAAATAAAATTAAATGCATATCGTAAACTATACCAGTAGAACATAATTAGATTACGTCCACCAACACGAACTTTGTACAAAATTAGTAATATGAAGTTAGTAGAATTTTTCAATAATTATCCGAATGAAGCTGAATGTAAATCTAAATTCAAGGAA
>CANHQP010000067.1 GCA_947462925.1 Flavobacteriia bacterium
ATTCTTAAACAAGTTTACCTAGCAATACAAAACGCTCATACAAGATGGAATGGACAAATCTTCGCTTGGGCAAGTATTAGAAATGATTTAAATAGCTACTTTAGTGAAAGAATTAAATAGGAACTTGACACAGTTTATTGAACACTCCCATAATCAATAACCGCAAAGCTCTAAAAAAGTCTCCCTAATCCTTACACCCACAAGTCTCACACTCAGCCTGCGTTGCAAACCCTTTTGGACCACATCCGCTGTAACCTTTCAGCTCACATTCATTCGCAGCAGCATTGAAAAACCAGCGTTGAAAATACGCCTGACACATTTCATTTGTCGGAACAGTTTCTTTACAACGTGCGTCTGTAGAAGTGATTTTACAAGTTTTGTCGCAAGAAAATGCAACGAAGGCCAAAGCAACAATGATTAATTTTTTCATCATGCAAGATTTTAGATTTCAATCTAAATTGCTAAAAATTAAGCAAATCTCCCAATGCGGTTCTTACTTTTTCGCTGTTGGTCAACAAAGCAGCTTCTAGTGTTGAATTCAATGGGATGGCTGGTGTGTCTACGGAGCCAACAATCGAAATCGGTGCGTCCAAGAATTTGAAATTGTCGCGTTGAATGCGTCCTGCCAAGCCCAAAGTGAAAGATGCTTCTGTCGATTCTTCGGTCACCAACATCACTTTTCCGTGCGTTTTCGCTACTTCGTTGATTTTGTCTGTGTCCAATGGATTCAAGGTGCGCAAATCTAAGATTTCCACTTTTCCTTCGAAAGATTTTGAGGCTTCCAAGGTCCAATAAACGCCTCTTCCGTAGGTAATCACCACGCAAGATTCGCCTTTTTCAATCGCAGTTTGATCCGCTTCTTGCACCACACGTGCTTTTCCAAAAGGAATCACGTAATCTTCATCCGGCTCAATCGACATCGCGCCTTCCGTTCCTGGAATTTTAGACCAATACAAGCCTTTGTGCTCCAACATCACCACTGGATTTGGATCGTAAAACGCAGCTTTCATCAATCCTTTCAAATCCGCACCATTCGACGGATAAGCGATTTTCACCCCGCGGATATTCGTCAACACAGATTCTACGCTCGAAGAGTGATACGGTCCACCAGAGCCATACGCGCCAATCGGAACACGAACGATGCAACTCACCGGCCATTTGCCATTCGACAAATAATACGAGCGACTCACTTCGGTAAACAATTGATTCAATCCTGGCCAAATGTAATCCGCAAATTGAACTTCCACAATCGGTTTCAACCCAACTGCCGACATTCCAACGGTCGAACCAATGATAAATGCTTCTTGAATCGGTGTGTTGAAAACGCGGTTGTCGCCAAAAGTTTGTGCCAAGGTCGCAGCTTCGCGAAAAACGCCTCCTAAACGGCCTCCAACGTCTTGTCCGTACAGCAACGCTTCTGGATGTTGGTGCATCAATTCACGCACCGCGAAAAGTGCACTATCGACCATCACGGTTTTCTTTTTTCCTTGCGGTTCACGTTCGCCTTTTTCTTCCATAATCGGTGTTGGCGCAAAAATAAAATCAGTCACGGATTCTGGCGATGGATCTTCTGAGTTCAACGCTTTGTCGTAATCAGCATCCACCAAGGTTTTCACTTCGCTTTCTATAGTTGAAATGACTGAATTTTCGATGTCTGATTCAGTCAACAATGCTTTCAATTTTGGATATGGATCTCTGCTTTCCGCTTCTTCCAAATCGTCTCTGTACCATTCCTTGCGCACGCCAGATGTGTGGTGTCCCAACAAAGGCACTTTCGCATGTACGATAAATGGTCGTCTTTCTTTTCGAATGATTTCAAAAACTTCTTGAATCGTTTGGTACGACAAATCAAAATCGCTGCCGTCAATCGTTCTCACTTCAATGCCGTTGAAACCTCTGGCATATTCGCTCATGTCTTGCGCACGCGTTTCCGCTGCACTGGCTGAAATGTCCCAGCCATTGTCTTGCACCAAATACAAAATCGGATATTGTTTCAAAGCAGCCATTTGCAAAGCTTCAGAAACTTCGCCTTCCGTACAAGAAGCATCGCCCAACGAACAAACAACGACAGGATTCAAACCGCCGAAATCTTCCGCCAAACCTTGTTTTTCTTTGTATTGAATTCCCATCGCAACACCCGTTGTAGGAATCGCTTGCATCCCAGTTGCTGATGATTGATGTGGAATTTTGGGCATGTCATCTCTTTTCAAAGACGGATGCGAATAGTAAGTTCTTCCTCCTGAAAAAGGATCGTCTTTTTTGGCGAAAACTTGCAACATCAATTCATAAGGTTGCATACCAATTCCCAACAAAATACTGTCATCACGGTAATAAGGCGCCACCCAATCTTGAGGCAACAATTGCAAACCAACCGCCAATTGAATTGCTTCGTGTCCGCGTGAAGTTGCGTGCACATATTTGGCAGTGATTTCTTTGTTTGCTTCGTATTTTTCAGCCAATGTTTTAGCCGTACACATCAAGCGAAAAGCCTTTAACAAGGTTTCTTTATCTGTTTTGATGTTACTCAATGTTGTACTGACACTTTTATTTTCCATAATTCAGGATGCAAAAATTTGGTTCAAATATACTGATTCTCGTAGGAAGCTGGCAATGAAATTGCGGGATTATTTCCCTTTAAAAATCTCTAAAATGGGTTCGCCAGTGGTTGCATTTGGCTTTTGAAGATTCAAAATGTGCACCAAAGTCGCTGTAATGTCTGTGATATTGACTTTGCGAAAAACCTCTTGTTTGGGGATATTTTTTCCATACCAAATCAAGGGCACGTGCGTATCATAATTGAAAGCAGATCCGTGACTTGTGCCTTTGTGCGCCTTTTCATCAGCAGAACCTGTTGGTAAGTAACCTGGTTCCATCAAGTACAAAACATCGCCACTTTCTTCGTAGCGAAAACCTCTTTTCACCATGTCTTTCCACTCATTGTCAACGGCTGAATTTTCCAATTCTTGCGCTGTAAAAACACGCTTTACGCCTGTCCAAGCACGCACTTCATTTTTCACATATTCTTGTGCGATTGTTAAATCTATCTGCTTGTTTTGCATCAATTTTCGGTCAAAATAAATGTTGTTGTTGTCGTGCGCCGTGATGAAATTCACGCCAAATTTGGTTTCGACTTTCTTTTTCAATGAATCCAACAAAGGCGTCGCAAATAAATATCCGCCAGGCAAATTTCTATCCGTCAAATACTGTGGAACTGGGACAACCGCGTGGTCAGCCGTTAGAAACAACACAAAATTGTTTTTTCCCAATTTCTCTTCCAAGGATTTCACCAAGCGCGCGATTTCTAAATCCAAACGAATGTAAACGTCTTCGATTTCGATTGAATAAGGTCCAAAAGCGTGACCAACAATGTCTGGCGTTGAATAACTGATGCATAAAAAATCGGTGTTCGAAGTTTCGCCCAATTTTTCACTTGTCAAGGATTGAATCGCGAAATCTGTCAAAAAGGTATTGGCGAATGGCGTGACTGTGAAAAGATCGTATCCAGGTTTTTCGCCTTTCATTTGTTTCAAATCATAGGGAAAAGTCGGTGTTATTTTGCCACCGATTAATTGCTCGTAAGGTGTATTATCTGGTCCACTTTCGGTATATTGCGATATGTCGAAATGCGTGTTCCAAGTTTGTTGCATGTATGCATCGACCATTTTTTTGGCGTTGAAATCTACAATCCAACTTGGCAATTCTTTTTTGAAATAAGAGCTGGTCAAAAATCCGCCTGTGGTGTAATCGTACCAATAGGAACCGTCAGATAAATGTCCGCCCGGCAACACCGCGCTTCGGTCCTTGATCGACATGGAAATCACTTTCGAATTGGGATAAGTCAATTTCAATTGATCGGTAATCGTATTGGCTTTCAAGTTGTGCGGAGAACTTTTTCCGCCTGAATAATTCGAACCAACAGGCGAAACAGTTGAATCAGCCACGCAATAAGTGTCTTTGTTTAATGAACGCACAAACCAATCGTTGCCCACAATTCCGTGGTTGCTCGGCGTGGTTCCTGTGTAAATCGACGCATGCCCAGGACCGGTGTAAGTCGGCACATAATTGTATTGCGTATTTCTGCAATGCGTCCCGTTTTTCATCAATTTGACAAAGCCGTTTTTAGAAAATTTGGATTGATAGCGAAACAAATATTCATAACACATTTGATCCACGACGATTCCAACCACCATTTTAGGTTTGGTTTGGGCGTGAAAGGTGTTTGAAAATGTGACGATTGTAAGAAAAAAGAAAGATTTTAATCCCAGATTTTTAAAAACTTGCATGCTGATAATTTTGATTACCCAAAGCTAAGATTTTTAAATGGAATTGGTTTGAAAAAATTGGAAATATTCAAATTCGGATTGGGGGAAAATGGATTTATGCGTTTTGTTTTTAGAGCTGTATTGAGATGTTTACTTTCCCTCCCAATCCTTTTTCAACAATATCGAATAATGTTTTAAGTGTCATGTTACTTCCATCATTCTCGACTCTTGAAATATAAGTTCTTTTTTTATCGACTAATTCAGCGAGTTGTTCTTGAGTTAAGTGTTTTTCTTCGCGCGCTTTTTTTAGCAACAATCCGATTTTAAATGACTCGAATTCACGCTCCAACTCATCACGACGAGAAGTACCTTTTTCACCGTATACTTCATCTTTGATTTCTTTCCATCCTCTAGTGCTCATGTCATTTCTTTTTTGTGTAATAATACTTCTGCATCAATTGCAAAGCCTTTTCAATTTCATTTTTGGGTGTCTTTTGCGTTTTCTTTGTGAAGCCGTTCAACAAAATGACCAATTTCCCATTATCAAAAAAGCAAAACACTCTCCAAATATCAGATCCTAATTGAATCCTTGCTTCATAAAGTCCGTTAGTTCCGACGAGCATTTTTAGATAATTACTAGGGACTCTTTCGAGCGTTTCAATGGCCTCGATTATCTTAAATATTTTGTTCTGAACCTTAACTGGTTGCATCTTAAGAAATTCACTAAAGTGATTCTCAAATTCAACAACTTCGCGGACTTTTTGATTCATAATGCAAATGTAACTTATAAGTTACTATTTTCCAAATATATTTTGGATTTGAGATGTGAATGGAATTGGAATTAACTGATTTACATAAGTTACCTCATAATGTACATCTTCCCAAACTCTTTCTTAAAATGGGAATCTGCGCCAGACTCGCGGTGTTTGATATCTTCTCCATTGATTTGTGTCAACACGCGGTAGAGATAAACGCCATTTGCCAACGGATCTCCGAATTCATCGGTTCCGTTCCATGAAAATTCACTAATGTTTCGTCCAATGTGCATCGGGCCGAATTCGTCTTCTGTGATTTCGCGCACCACTTTTCCGGTCACTGTCATCACTTGGATAATCATTTCATCAGGCACTTCAGAACCTGTGAGCGTGAACACAAATTTGGTACTCGTACTGAATGGATTCGGATAATTCATCATGTAAGTGATCGAAGATTCATGAATCACCTCGAAGGTAATTCTGTATTCTAAATCGCCAGAAAGATTGCCGCTGCGGTCAGAACCTTGCACAAGCAAAGTATATTTTCCATCCAATTCAAACATCGCTGGATAAATGATTTTGAAACGTTTGTGTTGCGCTTCTGCAGGAATCCATTGCATGACAGTATTTCCGTTTCCATCCACAAAAGGAATGCGTTTTTGAATGCCGTTTGGATCGGTCAAATAAATTCCGAAAAGCGTGGTATCGGAAATATCATTCATCACCAAATAAGGATTGTCGTCTTTCAAGGAAATCAGTAATTCACTTTCAGGACTCACAATGTCACCATTCAAAATGTGGACGCCATCAAAAGTGACATCCAAAATCGGATTGACATCATCGCCATCTACGTAGAACGGCACTTGCAATAAATTGTTGAAATGGAATTGTTCCAATTGATCTGTCACCAATGTTCCATTGATGTATGGATTTACTTCCATCCAAAGCGAATTGATTCCGCCGTAACCAACAGTCGAGAATGTAATCGTATCGCGAATGACGTCAGAAGTTCTCAACGAATCTTGTCGTGGATAAGGAATGAAATGTTTGACACGATTGACGTCTTCAATCCAATAACTGATCAACAATGAATCCATTGGATATTCGCTGATATTTCGCACGTCAACGGCAAATTTCACTTCTTGACCTTCCAACAAAGTGTCCACATCTGGAATCCAAGTGTATTGCGTCGAACCGTCAATCGCAGCTTCAGGAAGCGGTTGATACAATACATGCCAACGATCGACCTGCGCCGGTGTCAAGGTTACTGAATCTTTGTAAGCAGCGCTTAATTTTAAGTATGGATAAAGCGTCGCATCAACAATGCTATTCAACTGAATGATTGAATCTTTGTGGGTAAAAGCAGTATCGATAGTCAACAACACTGAACCTTGTAAATCCATCGCTTCAATTTTCAACATAGTTACATCTTGCGTTGGATTTTCCTTGGGATCTTGCTTCCAATAAAGTGTTTCCCATTTCGCAGCAGGTCCGATAATAGTTGAGTTTTCTTGACCTTTGTAATCAAATCCATCTAATGTGACTGTCAAATTGATTTTTTCTTGCACAGCGTCTGGTAAAGTAGCCACAACTTCTTGCACTGAGCTTAAATCTCCTTTGCGGTAGAAGAAAATAAAGGCTTTATTATCGCCTTGCCCAATATTGACGGCACCCAAATCTTGAAAAGTTTGTGTCATTGAAGGTGTGATGTCATCCCAATATTCATACTGGGCAGTCACTGCCGTATAAATCAAGATATAATGTCCATCGGGAACAGAATCCAAAATCATGTTGCGCATTGACTCCATGTGCGTTGGATTGTATTGACGGAATATAAAATATTTCTCTGGTCTTTTTCTACAGGATACCGAACAACCATTGTTTTCGTTTCCAAATTGCCTGTTGGTATTGATCTGTGTGCAAATACATGAAGGAGTTGTAGTTGGACAATTTCTTGTAGCCCAGGCTTCTAAAGTGACTGGATCAAAAACAGCAACATGCAGCGCAGGAAAAGGTGTGCACATCGCGTAATCTAGCAACTGATTGTCGATTTCAAATAATGTTCCGTATTGCTGCGTCGGGCCAGAAGCGTTGTTATAAACATCAACACTTAACAATCGCGGAATTGTATCAAATTGCCTAGTTCTCGAAATACGATCGTAAACTACGTTGAAGAAACTATTTTTCTTGAATTGGAAAAAATGATCTTGTCCCCAGCCTCTTTTTCCATTGATGAATTGAAAAGAGCTTTCTCGCCAAAAAAGCACACTGCTATCGACAGCTACACGCCAAAAATAAACTGTACTGTCTTCGCAAACAAGCGGTGAACTTTGATTGGACGAAGCATTTAACCACTGCGATGGATTAACTTCTTTCACCCCGCCTAGTCCAGAAACCATGGCATATTTCTTAAATGGACTGTTGAACAAATCAGTGGTGTCAATTTCGAAACGGTAAGTGTTAAATTCAGCAATAGGATTGACCGTTGAGCCTTTTAGCGTCACACTATCATAAGGGACAACTGCAAATTCATACGGCAAAACCGGAACAATGCCGTCAATGTCAATTATAAGGGGTTTGTTTTCGATTCTATTGTTTGTATAGTCTTCAAATTCTGGATGAACCGAAGGAATATCTGCTTCAACTGTAAATTTATTAATTCCAATTCCGATATTTGGTTGCAATGGAACTTTGAAAGTGAAAGTGTCTTTGTACAATAAACTTGGCAAGTAAAATTGATAAACGGAATCAACATTGCTCGGGAAAGTTCTCGTTACTTGCAATGCAAAAGTATCAGAAATCGCTTTACCTAAATTCGTTAAAATGATGTTTACACCTATACTGTCCGTTGTCAAATTGATGTCATTTGGTGTAAAAAACAACGACTGGTCATTGATGTCAATCTCAGGTTTCGCATGCCAATTGATTCTCAACATCGGATCTCCGTGCAAGGTCATTTGCGTACAGGTAGTTTCACTGTAAATATCTGACCCAAAATTTTGACGGACATTGGCAATCGAGTTTTTGATCTGTTCACCCAAATAACCGCCGTAATTTTGCGTTGAAAACTGACGATACAATTGATTTGAGAAGCGATTCAATGAAAAACCAAAACCAAGCCTCACGCTTGAGATAAAAGCGATTGCGCCCTCTTCTGGCAGTAGGACAAAACTTTCAGATGTTGATTCGTAATTTTGGAAAATATCTCCTGTATAACAAGCGTTTCCAATCACAATTGGATATTTACCTTGGTTGTTCCAATTGGTTGGATCATCCACATTAATCTCAAATCCATCCACCGAAGCGTGACCGAAGAAATTCATCAATGAAACACCATTTTCAATTCTTGAACTCACATCCGCAACAGCGGTTGGATCTAAAGGATCACTGCTTGTTTTCTTGTAAGTTGTCACATTTCCTCCAAAGTTTGCACCTTCAATCGTGTCTTTCATGGAATTCAAATAACTTTGAAATTCCATTTGATCACCCAATGTTGTTCCTCCAGAAAAATGCAACACTTGTTTTTGCCATTCTTTATTTGCTGAATTATAAGTGCTTTGCGGATCTTGATTGGCGTCATATTCTTTGACTTTTTGCAAATACTCCAATAATTGTGTTTCTGTTTGCACAGCAATTCTGCCTGTTGGAATTTGTGGCTCCCATTCGCCATTGGCCAAGTTTGCCGTAATCAAAGCATCACTAGAAGGATATCCAAAAGACGGAATCAGAGAAGTATTGTAAGAAGCGACACTTTTTCTCGTTCCAGCAACCAAACCATTGAAACTTTCATTGGCTTCGCGAATTCCCTTTCCAACTAAAAACAAAGATTTCGGTTTGACTGTTGCGTGATCGTAAAAATCCAAAGCAAATCGGCGAATTCCCAAAACATGCTTTTCAATTCCCCCACCGTATTGCATATACAATTCGTTGACGTTTGCCATAATAACTTTGTAATTTCCGCCTTCAACAGATGATCGATAAGCCGCATAGTCATTACTCGCATTTTGTAAATTGGGATGATAAACCATCAAAATGACATTTGTATCATTTTCAAATTCACTGAAATCCGTAAATTTTCCTGTTGGGGTAACAAGTGACAATTGAGTAATTGAACCAATCGTGCTTTCATCCTGAATAATTACTTCTTGATCGATTCCAATGGGTGCGTTGCTAATTATAGTTTGCCAAACACCAGCACCATTGTTTGAAAGTGCTGCCAATTTTGGAATACCTCCAAAAACCATCATTACGGGATTCACCAAGGTTGTATTGGTAATGTCTAAACGCAATTTTAATGCAGCTGTATTATTTTTTACCCAATACCGTCCTTTATTGGTATTATTTAAAGTGGTTTGTTTGGCATAAATCAAAGACCAATAACTCAAAGCTTGAAAATCAGTAGGATAATCTGAACTTGGATTGATTTTCCATCTTGCAACAGTGTTTCCATTTCCTAATAAACTAACAGGAAAAACCGCGTTGATATTTTTCTGCTGATACCCTGTGAATTGTTCTGTGTGCAATAAATAATTGTTTGGTCCTATCGTCCATGAAAAATCGTGGTTCGGTCCACCAGGGTTGACGGAATTGTAGGCATTCGAATTTGAAACTGAAATCCCATTAAATTTTGCTGCTGGTGCACCAGCATTGGTGTAAGGGGACAGCGTCGGCATGTTTATCGGTAAAGTATAACCTGCTATTCCATTGACATGACCGCCAGACCAACCTTCTCCAGGCAAGAAAAATGAACTCGACGCTGGTGTATTGGCATCTTTGGACTCTATGTAAAAAGTATTGTAAGATTGTTCCACTTTTGCTAACCAGTACGGTGCAGGAGTGTATGCTGCAAAATTGTTATCACTTTCAAAAGTGAATCTTAAATTGTTGGTTTGGTTATTCCACGTGAAGAAATAGTTGATGGTATCATTGTATAAGCTGTAACTTGGATTCCCAATGGTTGTTGGATCTGCGTACAAAGTTGAATCTAACCAGCCATCATTTTTCCTTGCATAAAAAAGGAAATAATCTCCTTGGTCAAAAGATTGGTCATTTCCATCGACCACGTAAATCGGCATTTCTTTCTGCTGACCAAAAAGTTGCATATTTTTAGTAGAAAAAGTGCTTACCGGAACACCCGCATTTACCAACGCGTCATAGTCAATTCTATAAATTCCCGTTTGTGCTACCTCAAAACGATAATAAGTTTGATTATATTCAATCCATTCATTCCCATAAGTTTGCGAAATGGTATTGAATGCAACAAAAAAAGTGAAAATAGAAAGTAAAAATTTAATCATATTTCCTTTTTAATTAAGTCTTTAGTACTGTTTATTCTTAACCTCAATGAAATTACATGCGAATATAATGCAACAGATTGGTCACCTAAATCCGTAAAAGCATAATCCAAACTGAAATTCTTAACGTTTAAACCTATTCCAATGTTGGGTTGAATTGTCAATGATTTGGAATCATCAAAATCTTTGATATACTGCATATTCCCTACTCCAAATCTCAAAGTTACATAGGTTTTATATCCAAATTCAACACCTACGGCAGGGTCAATACTGATTGCATTTGTTTGAATAATGGTATTTCTTCTTCCATCTGTCGTGATAGATAAATCAACTTCTCCACCGACAAATAATCCTTTTTTTCCCAAATTGTACTTGGCGTGAGATCCAGCGATAAATCTTGGCAAGGTGATTTCCAAACCATTTTCTGGAATGGCATTTCCAGTATTAACAAATACCTCTTTGGTTGCCGCATCGATATTGAAAATCCAAGCGTTAAAAGTAGAACTGACATCTCTTGCCATCAAACCAAACTTCCAATGTTCTCCTTTTTTGTACTGCAATCCAGCGTCTAATCCAAATCCCCAAGCTTTGGCAAAATCGCCCACTTTTCGGTTAATTAGTTTGAAATTCCCTCCCAAACTCAAGCCTTCAACTTTCAATTTTCTGGCGTAAGAAAACAAAAATGCATAGTCTGCAGCGGTGAATAAACTGATTCTATCGTAGTCAATACCGCCAGTATTATCGATTAATTGTGTGGTATTTGGAATGTCATCAACAGCGAATCGAATAAATGAAAAACCAACTGTACTTTTTTCATCTAACGTTCGAGCAACGCCAACATAATCGTACTTAGCAATTCCTGCAAAATATTCTGAGTGCATGGCACCGATCTCCCAACCTTTCTGAATACTTGTTAAACCAGCTGGATTCCAATATCCTGCATTGACATTATTCGTTTTAGCAACTACTGCATTGGACATCCCCAAGGCATCAGCACCTACTCCAATTTGCAAAAATTCATTGGAATATTTAGGAGCGACTTTATCGTCTTGCGCATGCAAAAACGAATTCATCAGCAATACAGAAGTTGTTATTATACCAAGTTTTATGTTCATTTCATCTACTTTTGAGACTAATTAAAACCAATTTTTCTTAAAAAAATTGTGTTATTTGCAAAGTCTTTTCAAATCAAGCGTAAATTTACACAATTGATTTAAAGATTTCAAACAAATTATTTTGGTTAATGTTCAAGTTGTTTAATATCCCCAATTTATTCACTGCAAGCAACATGCTTTGTGGTATTTTGGCCATTTTACTTTCGCTTTCTGGGAGAATAGATTTGGCTCCTTTCCCGATATTTTTGGGTGCAATTTTCGACTTTTTCGATGGATTCTTAGCGAGAATTTTGAAACAGCAAAGCGAATTGGGAAAACAGCTAGATTCTCTCGCTGACATGATCACTTTTGGTTTGGCTCCGGGAATTTTCATGATGGTTCTGCTAATTTTTGTACAAGATGGTTCTATTTTTCACGAAAATGCCCGTTTTGATTCTCAGATCGTTTTTGATTGGTTGACCCAACTTAGTCAATTAAAAGTGCAAAATTTCCTTCCGTTAGTCGCTTTGTTTATTCCTTTCATGTCGATGTTCAGGTTAGCAAAATTCAACATTGATACCAGACAATCAGTGTCATTTATCGGTTTACCAACGCCAGCAAACACGATTTTTTTTACTGCTTTTCCATTGATTTTAGCGCAAGTTCCCAATTCAAATACTACGCAATTAAATTTGATAATGGCCGTATTTCAACCTGCGGTTTTGATTCCAATTATTGTGGTGATGTCGTTGTTTTTAGTTGCTGAAATTCCGCTATTTGCTATGAAATTCAAACAATTTGGTTGGAAAGGAAACGAAGTTAGATACACATTCTTAATAACTTGTTTATTATTAATTCCCTTTTTATTGGTTTGGTCTATTCCTATTATTGTACTTTTGTACATCGTTTTATCGGTAATCGAAAATGTATTTTTAAAAAAGAAGGAAAATGAAATTCAAAGCTGAAATTGATGTAATGCCATTAGACGCATTGTTAGACCCTCAGGGAAAAGCAGTTACCAACAGTATGAAAAATATCGGTTTGTCCGAAATTAGCGGTGTACGCGTTGGTCGCCACATGCGCCTTTTTGTTGAAGCTGATTCCAAAGCTGATGCAGAAGCAAAAGTAGAGACAGCTTGTAAGAAATTATTGGCTAACCAAATCATGGAGAGCTACACTTTTAGTTTGACTGAAGCATAAACGGAATTCGTTTGACTAGTCCTAAATAAGCGATACAGATTATTAAAGACTAAATTAATAAATTATATCCCAGTAAACATGTGTTTACTGGGATATTTGTTTTTATAGGTTTTTATTTTGATTTTATTTTGGTTGTGCATTTGACAAGGGGTCTTGTAAAA
>CANHQP010000068.1 GCA_947462925.1 Flavobacteriia bacterium
ACAAGACCCCTTGTCAAATGCACAACCAAAATAAAATCAAAATAAAAACCTATAAAAACAAATATCCCAGTAAACACGTGTTTACTGGGATATAATTTATTAATTTAGTCTTTAATAATCTGTATCGCTTATTTAGGACTAGTCAAATTAAAATTTTAATCTATTCCTTGATGAATGTTTGATTTGTAAATCCTTGATTCGTTTGAACTAAAATTAAGTAAGTGCCTTTTTCTAACGAACTAACATTCAGTTTGTAATTAAAAAGACCTTCAGTACTATTATTTACTTCTTTTTCTAAAACTAGACTGCCATTTAAATCAATCACTTTTAAATTAACATCACCAGCTTCTTTCAAATCAAATTGCACTTGCATTTCATCTACTGTTGGATTTGGAAAAAGATTTATTTCAAAACTATTTTCCATCAATTCTTCTAAGCCAACTGTCGAAAGAATTTCAGGTTTTGTCAATTTTACTGTTGTGTAAACTCTATATTCTGCTGGCTTTAAAGAAATACTAGTTGAAGTTTGTGTTACTTGCAAGCTATCTCCAGTGTAATATTCATACCACCAACCTTGTTGCGGGAAAGTTACTGCTGAAGTACCGTTATTTACAGCAAAATTACCCAACACCACCGCATCCATTGTGGGATGAGTGTAAGTTAATCTTTTGATTTGAGCAGAAAGTGAATATTGCAATGTCCCAGATTTAAACACTTCATTTTGTGTTTTCAATTTAATAGTGGCACTGTAAACATCATACAATTGTCGTCTGTCATTTTGAAGGAAATAATTCCACAAAATTGGTTTGTTACAAACCCTACATCCAAAATCAATTGAATAATCGTATCCCAATTCACCAAATTGCCAAATCATTTTTGGTCCTGGAGCAGTCAACATTAATACTGCAGCAGTTTGAGCTCTCAGCAAGGCAACTGGTAAATTATCTTTTACAGTATGTGCCAAATTTGATGTACTTCCAAACTCCACTGCTTCATAAACACCACGTTCTTCGTCATGACTTTCGACATAAGTAATTAAATGAGGATCTGTCCAACCGCGCGCCGTATAAATTCCACTTGAAAAATTTGAACTGCTGCCTTTCATGGCTTGATGATACTCATAAGTCAAATTTCCCCAGAGCATCATTCCATAAGCAGAAAGAATTTTTTCTTCATTGTTGTCTGCCCAATGTTCCAGAATAATGTAGGCTTCTGGATGAGTAGCCCAAATTGTATCGGCCATTCTTTTTAAAATGTCGATTCTTGTATTACTGTATGATGCAGCGCTATTCACAAATCCTTTGGTGTAATCAAATCTAAAACCATCAATGTGGAATTCATTCAACCAATATTGATTGATTCTATCGATGTAATTTTTTGTCGCTTGTACTTCATGATTCAAATCATAGCCCCAGCAATATGGCTCATGTGGACAAATAGCATTAAACCAAGGACTGTTTGTGGCAGGTCTATTGTTTGCAGCATCCCAATACATATTCACCATAGGACTTTGACCAAAAGTATGATTCAAAGCGATATCCATGATCACCGCAATCCCTTTTTCGTGGCAAATATCTACAAAAGCTTTAAAGTGTTCAGGTGTCCCGTAGTATTTATCCAAAGCCATGTGAAAACTAGGATTGTAGCCCCAACTTTCATTATTTTCAAATTCGTTAACCGGCATCAATTCAATAGCATTGATTCCCATGTTTGCTAAATATTGAATCGTATCAGCCAAGGTTTGATAATCGTGAGCTGCAATAAAATCACGGACCAATAACTCATAAATAACTAACTCGTTGTTTGCTGGTTTTGTAAACCCGTCGTTCTGCCAATTAAAACCATCATTATTGGTCTTAAATAAGGAAATAAATCCAGAAGTTTTTTCACTTGGATAATCATAAGGATCAGGATAAACAGAAGCCGAAATATTTCCATCGTTGTTTTTATCTGCAATCAATAGCGAATATGGATCTGCTAATTTTAAATTTCCATCAATGAAAAATTGGTAACCATAAACTACATCAGGTGTCAATCCTGAAATTTGCAACCACCAAGTATTTCCATCAACAGAACGATTCATGTGATTAGCTACACTAGGACTCCAATCGTTGAAATCTCCGATGACATAGACATTGTTTTTTTCCGGTGCAAAAAGTCGAATGAGAATCGTATTATCATCTATTCTATTCAATCCATCAACTGTATTTGCAGGCGGATCAATTGAATTAACAGTAGGATTTACAACATAAACAATCGTATCAATAATTATGTCAGTCCCGTTATCAGCAATAAACTCAACAATATGATCACCTGGCGTATTGGCAGTTATCGAATAATTCAATTCTTGGGCATTGTTTACAGAACTTACAACTGCTCCATTGTCTTTCAAAGACAAATTTGCAAGTTGATTCGTTTTTCCTACTATAGGAAGTTGGTCACCTAAATTTACAACTGTACTTAAAGTAGGCTCAAATATTTTTGAAAGAAATCCAGCATTTGAAGGATAAACATCATATAGAATATCACTTCCGTCTGTATTTCTACCAACAATAGTACCTGCTGCATTTCTAAATACAAAAGCTAATTTATTGACAACCGTTCCAACTGGGAAGCCGTAAAAAGTGCTAATATCAACTGTGATTTGATGGGTATTATTTCCAATATTCGTCATTACTACATCGGCATCAGCAGTTCCCCAAGCCCCTTGCACAAATTGCCAATTAGTATTAGAAGTACTGGTGCTTGTAATCAAACCCATGTGCGCATAAATAGTTGACACACCATTTAATGCAGCATTTCCCTCGTTTGCTTTGTAAGTAATTGTAACAACATCACTCGCTGTTGGAAAAGCGGGCGAAACACTAATTACTTGTGCCGTTGAACCAAAATGCAAGGCAAAAAAACTGATGATGATTAATAACTTATTCATAATTAATAATTTAATATTGTACTAGATTTTAAAAGGCTGTTTTATAGGGAAAAAAAAGCCTAGGCAAAAACCTAGGCTTTCAATAAAAAGATTCTAATTATCTTTTAGAAATTTTTCCACTTGTAACGTTGTTACCAACTTTAACTTGGTACATGTAGATACCAGCATTTAAGTTTTCAGTGTTTACGTTAATTGTTTGTGCATTTTCAGTTTTTGAAGAAACTTCTTTTCCAGCTAAATCAAATAATGTAACTGTAGCTTCGTTTGCAGCATCAAATCTGAAATTTACAGACTCATTTGATGGATTTGGGTAAACTGACAAATTCATGTTAGCAGAATTTTCAGAAATACTAGCAACATTCAATTGGAAATTGTAAACGCCTGTTGATTTAACAAAAGTTACTGTGTAATTACCGGCAGCAGCAACAGGAATGTTAACTCCATCTTGTGTACCTGTTCCAGTAGGAAAATCGACAGCCCCCCAGTTGATTGTCCATCCACCATCTTGTCTGAATTTCGCTTCAGCCGCTAATAAATCAATAGTTAATGAGTAATTTTCATCGTCAGATGTAGTCATTGGAACATCAACTGACCAATCATAAGGTGCAACAGCACTTCCGATTAACCCAACTCCTTGAGAAAAAGCGGTGGTTCCTAAAAACAAAACAGCACAAATAGTAAAGATTTTTTTCATAATTTTTTGTTTAAATAATATTAATAAAAGTTTAACTTAGTGTCAAAATGACCCTTAAATGTAAATCAAATTTTTATACAAACAAAAAATTGACGATTTTTTTTTCATCTTTTTTTTCGTGATTTTTTGTAAATCTCAATAAATTAGGGATTTTCAAAAATCGAGTTTGTTGTCAAATTTTCAAAAAACTGCGAATTTTCAGACGAAATTGTGTTTGAATACAAAAGCAGAAGCCAAAAATTAGCACAAAAAAAATCCCTCATTTAAAATGAAGGATTTAAAATATTTGAAATTTTTATCTTAGTTCTTTGGGATAAAAATCAATTTCATTTTTTGATCTTTTGGCTCGATTACCAATTTATCACTTGTTAATTCATGAATAGTGAAAATTTGTTTTTCACCTTTAATATCTGCTGTGAAAGATTTTTTGTCAGCAGCCATTTTCCAAGTTCCAGCTTGTTTCATTGTTGTTCCATCCATGTTTGGATTTTCAGCAGAGAATTTTCCTCCTTCTTCAAATTTAAAAACAACTTTACCTCTGGTTTTGTCCATATTTTCTTTAGCGCCTTTTCTCATCATGTCCTGAGTTTCCTTAGGCATCTCTTTCAAAAGAGCTTCAACATCCATATTGTCCAATTTCCATGTCTTTAAAATTGGATCTCCACTACAAGAAACCAATAAAGAAAGAGTTAATCCTAAAAATAATGCGCTTACAAATTTCATCTTTATGTTTTTTTAATTTAAGCGTGCAAGATAGTAAATATTATTCTAGACAAACAAGCTGGAAAAAAAATTATTTTTAATCAATCTAAATTCTTTCAGCGAAACATTTCATAAATCTCAGTAAATTTGACGTAATTAAATCAACAACAACATGGAAGAAATACGCAACAAAATAAAGGAAAGTGGTTTAATTAGTTTGGACTTAGCTGACTTTAAGCCAAACGTAAATAATATCATAGAATTTGACATCGCACCACAACTTTGGCAAGGTTTGATTTTGAAAGAAAAAGATTTTAGAACTTTTATCACTGAACACGATTGGTCGCAATATGCTGGAAAAGATGTTTACATTCATTGCTCTGCAGACGCCATCGTTCCAACTTGGGCTTACATGCTTATTTCTGTCAGACTTTTGAATGTTTGCCATTTTTCAGTCGTTGGAAGCGAAATCGATTTACAAAAAGCGTTGATTCTCAAAAAAATCACCGAATTTGACACTACGCAATATCCCGATGGAAAATTCATCATCAAAGGTTGCGCCGACATTGCATCTCCTGCATTTGCAATGGTTGAATTGACCAACAAATTGCAGCCAACTGCGAAAAGTATCATGTATGGTGAACCTTGTTCGACGGTTCCGATTTATAAGGCTCCTAGGTAGACATTAGACGGAAGACTATAGACATTAGACTTTTCTATTTGTCTATAGGTCTTTTTTATTAAGGTTTGGGAAATAGGTCCTCCCCCTCGGTCCCCCTCTAAAGGGGGAAGTATGCCAAATTATTAATAATATAAAAAAGAAAATATTCTAACCAAACTTTGAAAATCTCTATGTTGGCAAAAATTTGAGTTTCCCCCTTTGGAGGGGGACGAAGGGGGAGGAAAAAACGAAAATACTAAGTTTTTACAACCCTCCAATGAATCAGCAATAAAGCTTTGTACAATTTAATTCCGCAAGCTAAAAAATCATAATCTCAACCGCTTTCTTCTTAATTTCAAAATCAACTTGATTCCCGATTTCAATGATTTCGCCGTCTGCTTCGAGATAGGCTTTGCCTGAAACAACATCGATTCTTCCTTTTTCACAAAGGTGATACGCTACTTCTGGATGCACAATTTTCGTTGCTGATTTCAATTTTGGTAATTGTTTTAAGTAATCAATCACCGAAACATTTCCGATCGTTGTGATGTGCAAAACACCATCTGTACTTTTTGCTTCTGGACTAATTGTCAAGCCATTGCCGAAAACAGAACCGTTGCAAATGGCAATCATCAAGTGTTTTCCTTCTAGTTTTGTATCTCCAAATTGATAACGCAACATAGGTATTTTGAAAGTGATAAAAGCCCGTAAAATCGCCAAAGCGTAGGAAAATTTTCCTGTAATCTTCAGTTTTCGTTGTTTGTTCAACAAATGAATCACATAACCGCCAAATCCAATATCCGCGATATTTAAACTGTAATGCGTTTGATTTTCGGTTTGAATCTGAATCAAATCATTCTTTTCCCAAAAACCATTTTTCAAGCAATCAGCCATTTTTTCGACTGAAAATTGTTGCTTTTTGCCCAAGAGGAAATCATTTCCTGTGCCTGCAGCAATCAAAATCAATTTGGGAATTGGTTCTGAGTAATCAAAACCATTGATTACTTCATGGAAAGTACCATCTCCACCAGCAACGACCACAATTTCTGCTTTTGCAGTTTGTGCTTCGCCCGCCAAAACTGAAGCGTGTTTTTCGTATTTGGAAAATTGAATTTCTAACTGATAATCAGGATTTTTTTCGAAAAAGGCAAAAGTCTCCTTGACCACGGCGCGCAACTTTTTACTGCCGTTGACAATGGCAACCACTTTTGTAAAAGAACGATTTTCGGATTGATTGCTACCTTCCGTCTCCATCCAATAGATTTCCTAAACCGCCTAAAATGCTTCCCTCCTCTTTTCTCGCGCCTGAACCGTATGACAAAATTCGCGAAGCCAATCTAGAAATTGGCAAGGTTTGTAACCAAACTTCTCCAGGTCCTTTCAATGTTGCGAAAAACATTCCTTCGCCACCAAAAAGCGTATTTTTAATTCCGCCGATAAATTGAATATCGTAATCAATCGTTTGCGCATAAGCGACAATACAGCCTGTATCGACGCGCAAAACTTCGCCGGGTTTCAAAACACGTTTCATCACATGACCGCCAGCGTGACAGAAAGCCAAACCGTCGCCTTCCAATTTTTGCATGATGAAACCTTCCCCACCAAAAAGTCCAGTTCCTAATTTTTTCTGAAATTCAATTCCTACTGAAACACCTTTCGCTGCGCACAAAAAAGAATCTTTTTGACAGATAATTTTCCCGCCCATTTCCGCTAAATCTATTGGAATAATTTTTCCAGGATAAGGTGACGCAAATGCTACGCGCGCCTTTCCGATGCCCGTATGCGTGTAGGCAGTCATGAACAAACTTTCACCGGTCAACAATCGCTTTCCCGCTCCCAAAATTTTTCCAAAAAAACTGGTTTTATCTTGGCTAGATCCGTCGCCGAAAATGGTTTCCATTTGTATTCCTTCGTCCATATACATAAAAGCTCCAGCTTCTGCAATGGCGGTTTCCTGCGGGTCGAGCTCAATTTCAACCAATTGCATTTCCTCGCCCAAGATAAAATAATCGATTTCGTGATTTGTTCTCATTGATGATTGATTTGATTATCAAACGTACGGAAAAAAATAAATGAAAATAAAATGTAAGTGTCAATTTAACTAAAATCTCCTACCCCAAAGCCACATCCAAAATCATCATCACCAAAAATCCACCGATAAATCCGAGTACGGCGATGTCGGTATATTTGTCTCTTTGGGTTTCGGGTACAACTTCTTCAACTACCACAAAAATCATGGCGCCGGCTGCGAAAGCTAGCGCGAAAGGTAAAATTGGTTGCATGTAAATAACGGCCACAGCGCCAATCACACCTGCAATGGGCTCAACGATGGCAGACAATTGTCCGTACCAAAAACTTTTTGTTCTGCTGAAACCAATGCGTCTCAAAGGCATCGCAACGGCAAAACCTTCTGGGAAATTTTGAATTCCGATACCAATTGCCAAAGCGATTGCCGCTGGAATGGTTGCGCCATCAATGCCTAAACCTGCGGCACCAAACAAAACACCCACAGCCAAACCTTCTGGAATGTTGTGCAATGTGATGGCCAAAACAAGTAAAGTAGATTTATGTAATTGTGTTTTCTTGCCTTCTTTTTCGTCTTCGGCAAAATTCAAGTGCAAGTGCGGCATTACTTTGTCTAAACCAAAAAGAAACATCGCACCTAGGAAAAATCCAACTGCGGCAGGCATCCACGACATGGTGGGATACATTTTTTCAGACATTTCAATTGCAGGATTCAGCAAGGACCAAAAACTAGCCGCTACCATCACACCACCAGTAAAACCTAACATTCCATCCAAAACTGCGCGGTGCATCGTCTTAAATAAAAACACCAAAGCCGCTCCAGCCGCTGTAACCAACCAAGTAAAAGTAGTTGCAATCAAAGCAGCATAAACAGGATCAATTTTCGTAAAAAATGCAACTAGTTCTTTCATCAATTTTCAAATTAAATCAAATCTTGCGAAATGCAAACAAAAATAAGCATAATATTGTTCGTAAAACTCAAAAAGTTAGATGAATCTAAAAAAGACCCGCTTCGCTATTAGACAATAGACATTAGAACCGTTGCTATGCAACTATTAGACTAGATTATTGCTATTTCTACGAAACTTTTAGATTTTTGAAAAATTTTTAAAATTATAGTCTGATTTCTATTATCTTAGATCTAATGTCTTAGGTCTAACGTCTCAGGTCTAATGTCTTTCATCTTATGTCTTCTCAAAAAAAACAATTTAAAATATTATTTTACCTAACTTTGCACTCTATATTATAGTAACAATGTTGATTCAAGTAGTAAAATCCAAAATTCACCGAGTTAAAGTAACGCAAGCAGATCTAAATTATATTGGTAGCATTACCATTGATGAAGATTTAATGGAAGCAGCCAATGTCATTGAAGGTGAGAAAGTGCAAATCGTGAACATCAATAATGGAGAGCGTTTTGAAACTTATGTAATCAAAGGTGACAGAAAATCTGGGACGATTTGTTTGAATGGGCCTGCTGCGAGACGTGTGGCGATGGGTGATATCATCATCATCATTGGTTATGGATATATGGAATTTGAAGAAGCAAAATCTTTCAAACCTTGTTTGGTTTTCCCAAATGAAGAAACTAATCTAATCGACTGATGAAAAAATTCTCAATAATTGGTTTACTAAAAATTGTATTGCCACTTTTATTGGGAGTTTATTTGATTTGGTATTTTTTCGATAATATGTCGGAAAAAGAATTGGCTGGTTTTTACAAAGCGCTCAAAAACGCCAATTATTTCTGGATTTTCCTTTCGTTGATTTTAAGTTTTGGCGCATTTCTTTTGCGTGCTTATCGCTGGAAATATGTGCTAGAACCGATGGGATACAAAACCAAATTTTGGAATCGCTACCATGCAATGATGATTGGATATATTGTAAATCTTACCATTCCTCGCGCTGGTGAAGCTTCTCGTGCAGCCATGCTTTTTCGTTCTGATGGCGTTCCTTTTTCAAAATCATTTGGTACCATTTTAGCGGAAAGAGCCGTTGATTTAATCATGTTGGCCTCTGTCGCAGCGCTTACAGCCATTTTGGGATACGACAATTTCGTGAAGATTTTCGACGAAATCAAAACCAACTTTTCACCATCGGAAAATGCAAGTAACGGCTTTCCATGGAAAATAGTCATTTATGGCGTTCTTGGCGTCGGTTTTCTCGGGCTGATTGCCTTAATGACATTTAAAAAAGCCTTGAGAAATAAAATCATCGGATTTGTCAAAGATGTTTTCGCTGGATTATTCTCCATTTTTAAATCAAAAAATCCTTGGGCATATTTGACTCAAACATTGGCTATTTGGATTTTATACGTGGTCTATTTTGCGATTCCTTTTTTGAGTTTGGAACAAACAAAAGATTTCCCATTCGAAGGAATTTTACTGGCATTTATCGCGGGTTCATTGGGAATCACTTTCACCAACGGCGGCATCGGTTCTTTCCCTCTTTTGGTTGGGATTGCAGTCGCATTTTTCTTAGGTGCAAATGATCCAAACGCAAGTGCAACAGGCAAAGCGTTGGGCATGATTATTTGGATTTCGCAAACTTTATTTTTAATTATTTTAGGATTACTGTCTTTGGTAATGTTGCCAAAGAATTACAACAAAGAAGATGTCGAGACTGAATTACTTGAAAGCGAAAATAGTTGATGCAAGAGAAGCGCAATTATTGATCAACAGCTGGAAATTTAAAGGCGATAAAGTTGTTTTCACCAACGGCTGTTTCGACATTCTGCACCAAGGACACGTTGTGTATTTAGCCAAAGCTGCTGAGATGGGCGACAAGATGATTGTTGCCTTGAATTCAGATCAATCTGTCAGAAATCAAAACAAAAGTCCAGAGCGACCAATCAATCCCGAAGATTCAAGAGCAATTGTTTTGGCTGGTTTGGGATTCATTGATTTAGTCGTGATTTTCGATGCTGAAACTCCGAAGGAAATTATTGAGTTTTTGAATCCTGATGTTTTGGTAAAAGGCGCTGATTACGATGCCAATGAAACCGATCCTAACAGTAAAAAATACATCGTTGGTTCTGATTTTGTGCGCAAAAACAATGGAATCGTTCAAGTGGTGGAATTGGAACAAGGATTTTCAACTACATCGATAATCGAGAAAATGAAAAAGTAAGAATTTTAAATTTTAGTATTACTTATTTTATCAAAACTACATGTCCTTCATGACGATAGACCAAATCGGAAGTGGCCGCTTTAAATGAAATTGACCAGACATACGTTCCGTCCTGACACATTTCTCCTTTGTAAGTTCCATCCCATCCTTCAGTAACTTTTGTTGTTTCAAAAACTACCTCTCCCCAACGGTTAAAAATTCTCAGACTATAATAATCAGGATCATAACCTTCGGAAAATACTGGATAAAAAATATTATTCACTTCATTTCCATCAGGAGAAAAAGCATTGGGAACATAGAAAATCGTTTCTTCCTCGACATAAACAAAATTAGTTGCAGTATCTACACAACCAGAATTGTTAGTCGCAATCAATTCAACTAAATAATAACCAATCACTTCAGGGTAAATTTGTGTTGGGTTTTCCAATGTAGAACTGGTTCCATTGCCAAAATTCCAAGTATAGGTGGTTGCATTTACAGATGTATTCTCAAAATAAAAAACGGGATCTAAAACGGAAGTAGAAAAATTATCTGCGGTAAACGAAGCTTCCGGATTCGGATAAACCAATATATCAATCGAACTTCCGCCCCCACAAACGCCATTCAATGTGTAAGTGATAATGTTTACCCCGATATTAGCAAAAGAAGGATCAAATTCACCGGTTACAGAATTTACAATTCCGGGTCCTGACCAAATTCCATTCCCTACATCTGCAACCAAAAAATCACTTGGACTACTCACACAATATGGACCAGCAGGAGAAATACTGACATTTGGAACTGGCCCGATAGTAATCGTGAAATCAAAACTGTTACCTTGGCAACCAGCATTTTCTGGTATGACAGTAATAGTTGCTGAAATATCAGATGGCGAATTATTACTTGGCGTAAATGCAGGAATATTTCCAACACCATTTGCGCTTAAGCCAATTGCAGGATTTGAGTTAGTCCATAAATAACTGCTATTCGATAAACTAGAACCAAATATAATTGGCGCTGTTATCACTCCATCGCAATAAAATAAGTCTCCAATTGAATCAATAATTGGCAGCGGATTCACTTGAACAATCAAGTTTTGGTTTACACTTTGACAGCCGTTAAATACTGAAGTCAAATCAATGTTATAGGTCACATATTCAATATTATTGGTCGCATTAACCAAATTGTCTCCAATAAAATTACCATTTTGAACGGTTATTGTTTCGCCGTTTACATTCTGATTATCCACGCCAAGCCAAGATATGTCTGAAACAACATCCGAAACAATAGGATAATTCAAACTTTCACCAGAACAAAGAACCACAGTGTCTTGACTGATTATGGTAGGCAAGCTATTGACAGTAATTACTACTTGATCTGAAACTGAAATACATGGACCAATAGGGTCATTAGAAGTAATCGTCAAAGTCACTGAGCCTGCTGCCAGATCAGCTGCACTTGGCGTGTAAACTGGGTTCAAAGTTGTCGCATTTGGACTGAAAGTTCCTGTTCCACCACTCCATGTGATAGAGCTTGTTGCACCTCCTTGTATTCCTGCAAGCGAAACAGGAATTGCTCCACAAATTGTTTGATCAATTCCTGCATTAACTGTTGCAGATTGATTTATTGTAATCAAAACTTGGTCTGAGACCGCTCCACATGGGCCAACAGGATCATTTGATGTCAAGGTCAACAATACACTTCCCGCATTTATTTCCGCCGCGCTCGGCGTATAAACCGCGTTCAAAGTTGTTGCATTTGGACTGAAAGTTCCTGTTCCACCGCTCCATGTCGCTGAAGTCGTTGAACCTCCTTGTGTTCCTGCTAGTAATACGGTTGTCGTTCCACAAATAGCCTGATCAATTCCTGCATTGATAATCGCCGCTTGATTTATAGTAATTAAAACTTGGTCTAAAACGGAAGGGCAAGGACCATTGGGATCATTCGATGTCAAAGTTAGGGTCACACTTCCAGCACTAATTTCCGCTGCACTTGGTGTGTAAATAGCATTCAAATTTGTTGCATTCGGACTAAAAGTTCCTGTTCCACCACTCCATGTTGCTGATGTCGCTGAACCTCCTAATGTTCCTGAAAGAACTGCTGTCGATGTTCCACAAATTGTTTGATCGACACCTGCATTGATTGT
>CANHQP010000069.1 GCA_947462925.1 Flavobacteriia bacterium
ATTAATCTAATATGCAATGTTTGAATTAACGAAACTTTATCAACATCACTTAGACGAAAACGAAACATTAATTTAAGAAATAGTTTTATTGAGCAAGTCCAAAACAAAACCAAAACATTACTTTTGGAAGTTCAAAGAACGATACAAGCAGAAAAGATGATTAAAGTATTGAGGATAATAAATCGCTTCAACATTGGAGGACCAACATACAATGCTACCTTTTTAACTCGTTTTTTAGATGATGAATTTGAGACTTTGCTGATTGGCGGTTTGCCAGAAGAAGGCGAAGCAGACTCATTACACATTCCGCATGAATATGGCGTAGAACCGCAAATTTTGGAAGAAATGAAGCGAACGCCAAATTTCAAATCAGACAGAGAAGCTTACAGAAAAATCAAGGAAATTATTAAAGAATTTCAACCTGACATTGTCCACACACACGCATCAAAAGCGGGTGCTTTAGGTCGAAGAGCAGCGTTTTCTTGCAAAGTTCCAGTGGTTGTGCATACTTTCCACGGACACGTTTTTCATTCGTATTTTAATCCCTTGAAAACAAATATTTTCAAGACAATTGAAAGACGATTGGCAAGAAAATCAACGGGAATAATTGCGATCAGTGAATTGCAAAAACAGGAATTGAGTCAAGTGCACAAAATTTGTCCTGCGACTAAAATCAAAGTAATTCCTTTGGGTTTTGATTTGGAAAAATTCAGGGTGAATCTAGCGGAAAATCGCATTTCCGTTAGAGCAAAATATGGCATCAAGGACGACGAAGTTGCCGTTGCAATTGTTGGAAGATTGGCACCTATCAAAAATCACGATTTTTTTCTTAAATTAGTAGAATCAATCCTGTCAAAAGGAATCGAAAAAGTGAAATTTTTCATTGTTGGAGATGGCGAGTTGAAAAACGAAATTGAAGAAAAATGTAAAGAAATCAATGCGAAATTTGGTGAAAAAGTGTTCATGACTTCTTGGATAAAAGACATTGCCACATTCAATGCAGGAATGGATATTATGTGTTTGACATCAGATAATGAAGGAACGCCAGTAAGTTTAATTGAAGGTCAAGCAAGCAGTCTGCCAATCATTTCCACTGATGTTGGCGGAGTGAAAGACATAGTAGATGAAGGAGTTACAGGTTTTGTAATTCCAAAAGGCGATTTAAATCAGTTCACCGAGAAAATGGCCTTGTTGATAGAAAATGAAGAAATTCGCAAAAAAATGTCACAAAATGGATGGAACTTCGTAAGAGATAAATTCCATTACATGCGTTTGGCTTCGGACATGGGAAAATATTATAGAGAATTACTAAAAAAATAATGAAAAAATTCAGTTCTAAATATTACAAGTTCTTTTCGATATTGATATTGCTATTTATTTTTACAAGTTGTGGAATAAATAGCAGTTTGATGCTGAAAATTCCAAAAGAGTCAGAACCAAAACCAGATTCTTTAAAGACAGTTCAAGAAAAGTATTACAAACTGTACGATAAAGATTCTGTTCCGTTGTTTCCAAGGGAAGATTATAGAATGTCTATTGATGATAAGTTTACGTTCAATTTGAGTACAAACGACGGAAAGAATATTTTGGAAGGATTGGCAGGAGTTAGCCAAGGGAGTTTTGCTGGTGGCGGTAGTCAAAATGAATATTTGATTAGGACAGATGGAAAAACTGTTTTACCAGTTATTGGTGAAGTTAGTATTTTAGGATTAACAATAAAACAAGCTGAAGACTCACTAAAGAAAATGTTCTCAAAACATTACCTCGATCCTTTCGTTCAACTGAAAGTAACGAATCAAAGGGTAATTGTATTCCCTGGGGAGGGCGGTCAAGCCAGAGTTATTAATCTTAAAAACAGCAATACAACGGTGATGGAAATAATTGCCGATGTCGGAGGTGTTTCTACAAGAGGAAAATCGAAAGATATAAAATTAATACGATATTTAAATGGGAAAAGAGTAATATACCCTATTGATTTATCTACTATTAATGGTTTAATTTATGCTGATTTCTATGTACAGGCAAATGATTATATATATATTGAACCTAATGTAAACTTATCAACTGAAATATTAAAACAAACAACACCTTTATTAGCAATATTTTCTAGTATGTTAGTTGTTTACGGAATTATTAATAATTTAAAATAATCACGTGAGTTCCAATTCAAAAAAAGTTATCATAAACAAAGAATATAATCCTTATATTTTAAATTCGGTAGTAAAAAGATATTGGTATTGGCCGTTGTTTTTTGTTTTTGTTTTTACTTGTTTTGCTTATATATTTTTGAGGTATACAAAGGCAATTTTTGAATCAAGTTCTTTGATACAAATTGAAAATACCGACCAAGCCAAACAAATCATTTCCGTTGAAAATATCAACTCTAAAAACAATGTTTCTTCAGAAATAGAACTCTTGAAATCTCAATTACTTTTTGAAAAAGCAATTGATAAATTAAACATGAATGTCAGTTTGTTTTCAAAAGGTAAAATCTTAACTGAAGAATTGTATTTAATGAGCACATTTAATGTTCAACCCTATGCATTAGATGATTCAACTTTATGTAATGTTCCCATTTTTGTCAAAATGGAAAATGGAAAAGTAAATTTATCCTATACTTTTAACGACAAAAAATATTCAACTATTGGTAATTTAGATAAAAACATTAAAAATAAACATTTTAATGTGGTCATTAAAGCTTCTAATGTAGAAGAATTTAAAATTGCAAGTGATGCAAATAAACTGTATTTTACTTTTAATGAAAAGGGTACTTTAGTAGAACGATTATTGCCGGGTTTAATTATTAACCCAATAAATGTGGAAGCAAAAACTATTCAAATCAGTTATCAAGCTTACAATCCTTTATTGTGCCATGACATTGTTACTGCTGTTACTGAAGCGTTTTTTGAATATGATGAAAATCTTAAAAAACAAAGTTCCGACAATATATTATTTTTCATTGAATCCCAACTTGATTCTTTATCTGTGGAATTAAAACTTTCAAAGGATAGTTTGGCAAATTTTCAAAGAAGTTCAAATTTACCCGATCCTGAAATGGCAGGAGCAAAACTAAATGGAGATTTGGATAAATATACTGATGCATTGAATATTACAAAGGAAGAGCTTGCTACGCTAAGATTAGTTTCATCAAAATTAAAAGCTGAACCCAATAGGTTAGAAATTTATAAGATTTTACCTGAAATGCTTGGTAAAAGTTATGAAAATGCTCTTTCAAATCAAATTGAGGATTTACATCTAATTTTAGAAAAAAAAGAAGATTTGCTTTTCAAATTAAAACCTGAAAATCCAGAAATAAAAAATATCAATGAAAGGATTGAAAATAAAATTTATTCTATTAGAAGGAGTATGTCCGTTATTCAAGAAAGATTAGCTGACAATATAAAAAACCTTCAACTAAAAATTGATTTAATAAGTGGTGAATATTTTCAACTACCTTCAAAAAAAATGGAATTTAGTCGTTTAAAAGCTATGCAGGAATTAAATGAAAAATATTATTCATTACTCACTGAAAAAAAAGCGCAATATGCTATTTCAAATGCAGGTTATGCGCCAACTAGTCGAGTTTTAAGTAAACCGTTTGTTCCAGAAATTCCAGTGAGTCCCAATAGAAAAATCATATACATTTCATTCTTCCTGTTCGGCCTTTTGATTGGAATCGGATTGATAATTTATAAGTATTTAACTTATAATGAAATCAACAGTATGGACGATTTAAAGAAACTTTTGCCAGACAACATCAGTTTCTTAGGGGGTGTTCCAACGGTGAAGAAAAACATGGAATTTTCTCAAATTGTGGTCAATGAATCATCAAAATCAAGAATTGCTGAAGCAATGAGAAGTATTCGTTCGAATTTGAGTTTCGTGAACGAAAATGCGAAAGTAATCGCGATTTCATCTTCAGTTTCTGGTGAAGGAAAAACATTCGTAGCAATAAATTTAGCAGGTATCATTGCCCTTTCTGGAAAGAAAACCATTATTGTTGATTTAGATTTACGTAAACCTAAAGTGCATTTAGCTTTTAATGTGAAAAATGACAACGGAATGAGTAATTTAATCATTCAGCACTCTACACTTGAAGAATGCATTCAACATTCCACAGTAAAAAATTTAGATTTTATTACAGCTGGTGAAGTACCTCCAAATCCTTCAGAATTAATTTTAAGTGACTCTTTCAAAAATATTCTAGAGGAATTAAAATCAAAATATGACTGTATAATAATCGATAATCCACCGGTAGGATTAGTATCCGATGGTATCCAAGTTTTGGCAAACGCTGACATTCCTATTTATATATTCAAAGCCAACTATTCAAAAAGAATTTTTGCTGAGCGTGTCATTGAGTTATTTGAAGTGCAACAATTGAAATCTTTAAATGTCATTTTAAATGGTGTTGATTCAGGCAATAGAAGATATGGTTATGGATATGGTTACGGATATGGTTACGGTTACGGATACGGATACGGATACGGACAAGGATATTATGAGGATGATGAGAATGGAAAAAAACGCAGAAGAAAAAAGAAAAGCGATTCCTAAATCGGTTTTTCGTTAAATCTTTTGAGTTTTTTCAAATTCAATCACTAACTCTAACTTTTTTTTACCTTTGTGTTAAATATTATATGTTTCGATTTTGATTGAAAAAATAATTCTATTGATTGCATTTTTTATTGTTGGTACTATAGTTTCCTATATTATCAATATTCTTTTATTGCGTTTTTCTGAAACATTGGGAATTCGAAATAAGAATGACGTAGTAGTAAGATGGAGCAATCAGTCAAAGCCTTCCCTAGGTGGAATTAGCTTTTTTGTAGTATTTCTCTTCTCAGCAATAGGTTATAGCATTGTTTTTAATGAAGATCAAAGTATCTTTCAAAACATGCAATTCATAGGGTTATTCGCAGCTGGATCAATTGCTTTTTTAATGGGATTAGCAGACGATGCTTACAATACCAAACCCTTGATTAAATTAGCTGTACAAATTGGTTGTGGATTAATTTTCGTCTTTACTGATTCTGTAATCGATTTGACACACAACTTTTGGATTGATGCTTCAATTACCGTTCTATGGGTAATTGCAGTGATGAATTCTCTGAATATGTTAGATAACATGGACGGAATTACAGGTACTGTCGTTGTGTTCATTTTAGCTACTTGCTTGACTTCCTCTTATTTGGTATTTGAAGTGAATAGAAATATTTGGTCGATTCTTTTAGTTTCCCAAATTGGTGCAATGGTAGGTTTTTTGAAACTAAACATCAATCCGAGTAAGCTTTTCATGGGTGACGCAGGAAGTCAATTTATTGCGCTTTTTGTTTCATTTTTTGCTATTCACAATTTATGGGATGCTGGTCAAAGTATCGAAAGTCCTTCGTGGACTGGCTTATTGATTTGTCTGGTTGCATTCACTCCATCAGCAGTTGATACGCTAACAGTTGTAATCAATAGATTAAGAAAAGGAAAATCTCCCATGGTTGGTGGAAAAGATCATACCACTCACCACTTGGTTTATGCCGGTTTAAATGACATTAAAGTTTGGTATGTTTTCGTCGCTATTTCGTTGATTTCTTTAATTCTTAGTTCTATTATGGTTTATCTGGTAATTTTAAAAATTTACTGGGTACTCGGATTTTTTGCCTTATACTTTGTAATCGTTTTTGCTATCCTTTTTAGGTTAACGCACAAATATGCCCACAAAGTAAAATAAGCTACTTTTCTCTTAATTCTCCATCATGAAACTCAAATTACTACTTTTCATAACGCTAGTTGTGGTGAGTTGTTCCAATGAAAAGGAAAAATCAACCATAAATCAAAACATTCAAAATCCTGATACTGGATTCGCAACAATTCCCAATTTGCCTGAATCCATGACTTTTGCAGGTGAAAAAATCTTGTTACAAGACGAAGATATTATCGAACGATTAGACCGTGAAGTGCTAACAAATGCCTACTATCAAAGCGCCACAACGCAAATGTTAAAACGTGCAAATCGCTGGTTTCCGATGATTGAACGAATTCTAGAAGAAGAAAATATCCCTGACGATTTTAAATATTTAGCAGTCATCGAAAGTGGTTTGGTTCAAGCTACAAGTCCTGTTGGCGCACAAGGATTTTGGCAATTTATGCCTTTCACAGCCAAACAATATGATTTGGAAATTAACGACGAAATCGACGAGCGATTACACGTAGAAAAAAGTACGCGTGCGGCTTGTGCTTATCTTCGCGATGCGCAAGACACTCTGAAAGATTGGTTGCTTTCTTCAGCTTCCTACAACAGAGGAATTGGTGGTGTGAGACAAGATATGCGCTGGCAAGGAACTGATAACTATTTCGATACAGACCAAAATAGCGAAACTGCTAGATACGTTTTTCGAATTTTAGCTGTCAAATTAATTTTTGAAAATCCGAAAGCTTATGGCTTCAATACGGATAAAATAAAATTATATGAACCTTTTAAAACAAAGCGTGTTGTTGTTAAAAAAAGTATTCCGAACTTAGCAAAATGGGCATTGGAAAAAGGTATCAATTTTAAGATTTTGACAAAATTAAATCCTTGGCTAAAAGGAAATAAATTAACAATCAAAAACAGAACATATCAAGTACTTTTGCCCTCGGAGAGTGAAAACTTAAAACCGTACAAGCAATATTTCAAATGAAAGAAGAAGTAGAAGACGAACAACAATACATTGAAGTTTACGGCGCAAGAGAACACAATCTCAAAAACATTGATTTAAAAATTCCGCGCAATAAATTGGTCGTTTTCACTGGACTTTCAGGTTCTGGAAAATCTTCGCTTGCTTTTGACACCATTTTTGCTGAAGGGCAAAGACGTTACATTGAAACTTTTTCCGCTTACGCAAGACAATTTTTGGGCGGATTGGAACGTCCTGATGTAGATAAAATTGATGGATTAAGTCCTGTGATTTCTATCGAACAAAAAACCGTTTCTCGTTCTCCGAGATCAACCGTGGGAACAATCACTGAAATTTACGATTTTCTTCGACTTTTCTTTGCAAGAGTTGGAACTGCTTATTCTTACGAAACAGGTGAAGCAATGGTCAAATATTCTGATGACCAAATTGTAGACCTCATCATCGAAAATTACCAAGGTAAAAAAGTGGTCATTCTTGCTCCGAAAATCAAGGGACGAAAAGGACATTACCGCGAGCTTTTTGAACAAATTCGAAAAATGGGTTTCTCCAAAGTGCGCATCGATGGTGAAATCAAAGATATCGAAAGCGGAATGCGCGTGGATCGTTACAAAGTTCACGCCATCGAAATTGTCATCGACAGATTAATCATTGATGGTTCTGACAGAAAACGCATTTATGATTCTGTAATCACAGCCATGAAGCAAGGCTCAAAAGCGATGATGGTCATGGATTTTGAAACAAATATCGCGCGACATTTTAGTCGTGCTTTGATGTGTCCAACTTCAGGAATCAGCTATCCTGAGCCAGAACCGAGTTTGTTTTCTTTCAATTCGCCTTATGGTGCTTGTCAGACTTGCAACGGTTTGGGAGAAATTTCAGAAGTGGACCTTGAAAAAATAATTCCTGATTTTAAATTATCCATCAAAAAAGGTGGTCTCGCGCCTTTGGGCGAATACAAAAAAACGTGGATTTTCGAAAAAATTGACGCTTTCTTAATTCAAGAAGGATATTCAATCAATACGAGTTTGGAAGAAATTCCAGAAGATTTATTGCATATTTTATTGAACGGAAATGAAGGAATGGAACGTTCTCCTAAAAATAAATCAATTGTTTTTGAGGGAATTGTAAACTTTTTGACACGCCATTCAGACGAAAGTTCTGCTGCTATTCAGCGCTGGGCACAAAGTTTTATGAATCGTGTGATTTGTCCAACTTGCCACGGAACAAGAATTAAAAAAGAAGCCCATTTTTTCAAAATCAATGGTAAAAACATTGGCGAGTTGGCGCAGTCAGATATTGGTGAATTGAAAATTTGGTTTGATACTTTAGAGGAAAATCTATCCACATCAGAATTACAAATTGGAACGGAAATCATCAAAGAAATCAAAGATCGCTTGAATTTCATCATGGAAGTTGGTTTAGATTATTTGTCCTTGCATCGTTCTGCGAAAACACTTTCTGGTGGAGAAGCGCAACGCATTCGATTGGCAACTCAAATCGGTTCTGAACTGATGAACGTATTGTATGTATTAGATGAACCAAGCATTGGATTACATCAAAGAGACAATACGCGATTGATAAATTCACTTAAAAAATTGCGTGACACCGGAAATTCAGTCATTGTTGTAGAGCATGACAAAGAAATGATTGAAGCCGCTGATTTTGTCGTTGATATTGGTCCTGGAGCCGGAATTCATGGCGGACAAATTATCAATGCAGCGCCGTTTGGAGATTTACATTCCAAAGATTCTTTCACTACCAAATATTTACGTGGTGAAATGAAAATTGAAATTCCGAAGAAAAGACGCAAAGGCAACGGAAATAAAATCAGTTTGTTAGGTGCAACTGGACACAATTTACAAAATGTTGATTTACACATTCCTTTGGGAACTTTTACTTGTATTACGGGTGTTTCTGGAAGTGGAAAATCAACATTGATCAATCATACTTTGTATCCCATTTTGAATGCGCACATTTACAATGGAGTTAAAAAACCAATGCCTTATAAAAAGTTCAATGGCTTGGAATTTTTGGATAAAGTAATCGAAATTGACCAAAGTCCGATCGGAAGAACGCCTCGTTCAAATCCTGCGACTTACACCAATGTTTTCACTGAAATCAGAAGTTTGTACGCAAGTATGCCGGAAGCGCAAATTCGTGGATATAAACCAGGAAGATTTTCGTTCAATGTTGCTGGAGGAAGATGCGAAACTTGCGGCGGCGGCGGCGTGAAAGTAATTGAAATGAACTTTTTACCAGATGTTTACGTCGATTGTGATGGCTGTCAAGGAAAACGCTATAATCGTGAAACTTTGGAAGTTCGTTACAAAGGAAAATCCATTAGTGATGTACTTGAAATGACGATTGAAGATGCAGCTGTTTTCTTTGAAAAAATACCTAAAATTTTCCGAGTGTTAGATACCATGGTTTCTGTCGGATTGGGTTATGTCAAATTGGGTCAAGCGTCCACTACCCTTTCTGGTGGCGAAGCGCAACGAATCAAATTGTCAACAGAACTTGCCAAAAAAGGAACAGGAAGTACAATTTATATTCTAGATGAACCATCCACAGGATTGCATTTTGAAGATATTCGTTTACTGTTGATTGTGTTGCAACGATTGGTGGATGAAGGAAATACCGTTTTGGTTATCGAACACAATTTAGACATTGTGAAAGTGGCCGATTATGTGGTTGACATAGGTCCAGAAGGCGGAAAAGGTGGTGGAGAAATCTTATTTTCAGGAACACCAGAAGACATGGTCAAAAAAGCGATGAAACGTTCTCATACCGCTCAATACTTGGAAATGGAATTGAAACAGTAAAATTTCAAAACAATTTCCAAAGCAGCATTCACGATTTAAAATTTTGTATTACCTTTAAATTTCAAAGGATAAAACCAACGGTATTTGTTTTTTCGCGGAATGATTTCCCAAAAACAAAAAAGACACTTCACTATCCGTACTTAAAATTAATTTTCTTAAAAACTATTTTATGCACGCAAAGAAAGATTGGAATGCCATCAAAACAAACGACAGTTGGGCAATTTTCAAAATCATGTCAGAATTCGTTGAAGGATATGATCGCATGGCGCAAATTGGACCCTGTATTTCTATTTTTGGTTCAGCGCGTACCAAGCCTGACAATAAATATTATCAATTGGCAGTAGAAGTTGCGCATAAATTGACCAAAGCAGGTTATGGCGTCATCACGGGCGGTGGACCCGGAATCATGGAAGCGGGAAACAAAGGTGCGCAAGAAGGAGGCGGTGCTTCTGTTGGACTGAATATCAATTTACCTTTCGAACAAAGCCACAATCAATACATCGATTTAGATAAAGTACTTGATTTTCGCTATTTCTTTGTTCGCAAAGTGATGTTTGTGAAATACGCACAAGGATTTGTCATTCTACCTGGCGGAATGGGAACAATCGACGAACTTTTCGAGGCGCTAACCTTGATTCAAACCAAAAAAATCAAAAAAATGCCGGTTGTTTTAGTTGGTCATGATTATTGGGACGGATTGGTAGATTGGATTCGAACAGTAATGTTGGAAAAAGAAAACAATGTTTCTCCAGAAGACATGCATTTATTGAAAGTTGTTGATACTGCAGATGAAGCAGTTAAATACATTGAAGAATTCTACAAATCTCATGAGTTGAGACCGAATTTCTAGTTTAAATAAATACTTTTTGAACCCATTTGACTTTTCAAGTGGGTTTATTTTTTGTCAAATAATTCCAATACCTTTTCCATCGGTCTGCCAATTGCGGCTTTATTTCCGTGAATGACGATTGGACGTTCTATCAATTTTGGAAATTGCACCATTGCTTCAATCCACTCAGCTTCAGTCAATGTTTTGCCTTTGAAATTTTCTGTAAAAATCGCTTCACTCTTACGAATCAATGCTTCAGCAGGAATTTGGAGCATTTTCAAAATCGATTTCAATTCTTTGGCAGAAGGCGGATTTTTCAAATATTCAATTACTTCTACGTCAGCATCTAATTGCTTAACTGCTTCCAAAGACAAGCGACTTTTACTACATTGATTGTTGTGATAAATGACTGTTTTCATTGCAAGAAAATTAATTTCCGTAAGTCATTAAATACGCTTTCAAAAATTCATTCAAATCGCCATCCATTACTGCTTCTACGTTTCCTGTTTCGTGACCGGTTCTGACATCTTTCACCAATTTATATGGATGCATCACGTAATTTCTGATTTGAGAACCCCACTCGATTTTCTTTTTGTTGGCTTCAATTTCATTGCGTTTTTCCATGCGCGCACGGTATTCCAATTCGTACAATTGAGAACGCAACAATTGCATTGCTTTTTCTTTATTTCCAAGCTGAGAGCGAGATTCAGAGTTTTCAATGATGATCCCTGAAGGTGCGTGTTTCAAACGAACCGCCGTTTCAACTTTATTTACGTTTTGTCCACCAGCACCGCCTGAACGGAAAGTGTCCCAAGTAATATCTGCAGGGTTTATATGAATATCGATTGTATCATCCACCAAAGGATAAACATACACCGAAGCAAATGAAGTGTGTCTTTTCGCATTAGAATCAAACGGAGAAATACGCACCAAACGGTGAACGCCATTTTCTCCTTTCAAATAACCAAAAGCAAAATCTCCTTCAAATTCGATGGTAACTGTTTTGATTCCAGCAACATCTCCTGCTTGATAATTCAATTCTTTTAATTTATAGCCATTTTTGGTGCCCCACATCATGTACATGCGCATCAACATCGAAGCCCAATCGCAACTTTCTGTACCACCAGCTCCTGACGTGATTTGCAAAACCGCGCTCAATTGATCTTCTTCACCAGAAAGCATATTCTTGAGTTCCAATTCTTCGACTTTAGCAGCAAGTGATTTGAATGCTTCATCCACTTCAGATTCTTCGGACATTCCTTCCTTAAAAAAATCAAAAAGAACTTCCATATCGTCCATTCCAGTTTTCAATTCGTCGTACGTTGCGATCCAAAATTTAAGTGTTCGAATGGATTTCATTTCCACTTCCGCTTTTTTAGGGTCATTCCAAAAATCAGGATCTTGCGTTTTCAATTCTCCTTCTTGGAGTTGAACGCGTTTTTCCTGAATTTTCAAATAATCAGAAATTGCTTGGATGCGCGTACTCAGTTCTTTCAGCTGTTCTTGATTCACCATAAGGACACAAAGATAATGCGATAATTTGAAAAGTCAGAATGGAAAGGATTGTAAAATCAGTTATTGAAAAACTAGAATGAGTATAAATACCGCACAAAAGTCTCAGGGCAAACTCATACTTTTTAAGTAATCATTACTAACAAATCACACTTGATAAATGCCTAAAAATAAGTCGATTATGTCATTGTTAGTTGGTTTAAAATACGTATATTTAACTGATAATCAATTAGTTAAATTATATGAAAACACAAT
>CANHQP010000070.1 GCA_947462925.1 Flavobacteriia bacterium
AAAGAAATCAGCTGTCCGAAAACCGATTGTCCAAAAAAGTGAGTACTTTTATTCATGTAATTATTGTTTCGCAAAAACTAAATTACAATAAAGCGGGAAATCCATCATGGAAATCCCGCTTTTAAAAAAGTTTTATCGGACAGTAGTGAATCTAATTCTACTTTATAAATGTTTTTTGCAGTTAAAAAAGGTTAACATAGAACTTTTTCCAAAATTAATTGCTATATTTAGAATCATTCTAGAGATTTAGAATAAATAATAAACATAAAAAATACAATCAAGTATGGGACGTCCGCCAACAAAACCAGCAAGACTGCGTGATGGATTTTACATAGAAGTTAAAAATTCCGGTTCAGGAGGAATCCGCATTAGACGCGATACCAAAGAACAAATGCTCATTGCAGCGGAAGACTATGGAAAAAGCAAACAAGTAACAATTTTAGGTGAAATTAGAAACGACAAGTGGATTCACGATTGATACAAAGAGTTTAAAAACTTTAAAAAGCCAATGATTTGAAAAAAGTCATTGGCTTTTTAGTTTTTGCTAAAAAATAATTTTAAAATTTTTCGAAGAACAATCACCAAATTCAATTCTTTCACAAATCTGCAAATCGATATATTCTGATATTCCTGTAGGTTTTGCATAAAGGTGAATCGAAATATCGCGATATTTCGATTCACTCAAGTAAATCCTTGTATTTGTTTGTAGCTAAGCAATAAGCAATAATCAAATATCGCTATATTTCGAATCACCCCATTGATCTGTTTTCTATCATTAAATTAAATATCGCTATATTTCGAATCACGCAACTTGTATTTTAATATCATTAAACTAAATATCGCGATATTTCGAATTGTCAAAAAAATCTAGGACAATTCGCCAGTACCGAAGATAATCGCAGCTAAACAATTTTGAGAATCAATTAATTTAAGACAAAAAAATCCCGATAACTTTCGCTACCGGGATTTTCTATTTGATTAAATATTTTTTAGTTCAATGCTCCAGTAAAAGTTGGATTCTCAAAATATTTCAAGAACTCCATATCTTTCGCTGCTTTTGCTTTGAAATTTTTATCTTTTGAAATCGCTTTTTTCAAGTTTGTAACTGTCAAGTCTAATTTATCTTGACGAGCGGCTGCAATCGCTTTCAAATATGAACCTTGTGCAGATTCTTTGTCTGGTGAAGCATCAATTGTTTTAACTGCTCCAGCAACGTCTCCGTTTAACAATTGAGCCAATGCTTTGTTAAAATTACCATCACCTAAGTTTGAAACAGCTGATGCATAAACACCATCTTGGATAGCAATAATTCCCATGTTGTATTTAGCTTCTGGTGAACCTCCACCTTTAGCCAATAATTCTTTTGCTTTCATTCTGTCACCTTTAACACCAGCAACAGCACCTAAGTTGTTTTGAGAAATTGCATTTTCTTCTAAAGAATTTGCTGCTTCAAATTTCGCTTTTGCCTCATCCATTTTGCCTTGCATAAATAATACTGCTCCAGCGTTATTAAATGATCTGTTGTCTGTTGGGAACAAACGGCTAGCTTCATTGTAAAGTCTTAATTTTTCGTTCAAGTCATTTGTCAATGTTGCAGTGAAAAGAATTTCTTCCAAATCCAATGAATCAATCATTTTTTGAGACATACTAGTCAATTCTTCGTCAGAATATCCAGTTAAATCATAAATTACGCGAATTTCTGAACGACGCAATCTTGGTAAAATATTTTGCTCCAAGAAAGTAAACGTTTTAGCCATGTTACGAATTTCTTGCTCTCTTTGAACAGGATCTTTGTACATTTCCAAGACTCTTACAACCAAGTCTTTTTCATCTTGTTTCATGTTAGATTTTGCCAATTCAGCTTTGAATCCTTCCCAATCTTCACCTCTTCCAGATGTTGAATAGATTTCTTCTTGTCCCTTCGTATTTTTTGCTTTTTTAGCAATTCCTTTTGCTGCCTCTTTTGCAGTGTTAGAACGATCTGAAGACAAAGATTCATTTGTTCCTTGTTCACCTTCTGGAGATGCAAAACCTGTTATGCTAACGTTTTTAATAGCAATTTTTGGATTTGATTGTGCCGCAACCAACCAAGCTTCCAAAGCTTTGATATCAGCGTCTTTCAATTCGTTTGGTTTAACGATTGATTTGCTTTTATCGTAATTGATTTGTGCTGTATATGATTGCTCAGTAGTTCTTTGAAAAGCATCTTCTGCCATCATTACTTTGAAATCTTTGTTTACCAACAATGGAGTAACAACTGTTCCTTTTGCAATTTCAATTGGATCTATTTGATCTTTTTCTTTTCCTCCTTTTGAAATTTTACCAGTTACCATCAACGTCGTGTTTTCGAATGAAGATTGGTATGCGATAACGTCGGAATAAACCATTTTACCACCAGATTTGTATGCAATGGTATTTCCATTTCCTACAGCTTTTTCTCCCAATACTGTTACTGGTTTCAAAGCAACTCCACCTAACATAGGAATGATTTCAGCCGAAGCTTTTTTCTTAATTCCTTTTTCTGGGAAAGTAACGTCAACTTTAACGCGTACGCTGTCTCCGTGCATTTCTAATGGAGTTGGAGTAACTGTGTACTTCAAATCTTTCATCAGGTCACAACTGGTCAATAATGATCCAGCAACAGCGAAAACCGCTAAACCTTTGATACTCTGATTTCTCATAACTAAAATTTATATTCGTATTTTATTTTACAATACAATATTAAGCATTTATTTATTTACTTAGTTTTTTGAATGAATTTTTAAGTTGATTTTGAAATTTATTAACAGTTATTTGAATTCGTATTTGGATGATTTTTCAATAAATGAGCTATCCGTAGTTTCTTGCAACAGTTGTTTTACTGATTTTCCATGTCGTATATCAATCCATTCTGCATCAATTTCAACCATTGGATTCAAAACAAAAAGGCGTTCTGAAATTCTTGGATGGGGAATTGTTAATTCTTTCTTCTCAGAAATCAAATCATCGTAATACAACAAATCTAAATCTAAAGTTCTGTCTGAATAATTTGCAGATTTATTTCTTTTTCTTCCTGCTTTTGTTTCCAAATATTGCAAAATATTCATGATTTCTTCAGCAGTGTGATTGGTCTCGAATTTCAACACCGCATTTAAAAATGAATTTTCAGATTCAAATCCCCAAGGTGCAGATTCATAAATGGAAGAACCCGCGATTAGATAGCCAACATTTTTTTTCAAATCTAAATATGCATTACTCAAAATTTGAAAACTATCTCCCTCATTACTGCCTATGCCGATAAATATAATTGCCATGATTCCTGAATATTTTTTCAAAGATAGCTTGATAGTTTGAAATTATTTTTGTTGAATTTAATTAATATTCGATTTAGATAATTTCGGATCACAAAACTAATTATATGCGCAAAATATTTTGATTAATTAATTTATTTTCAAGTATTTAATTCTGTTGATAAATTTAGAAGCTCACATTTTTGATTTCCAATCAATAGTTAATTAACTTTGCATTTATGGAGAATCAAACAGGAAATTCAAAAAAGCCAATCAGTCGCATTAAAAGTGCCTCCAATATTATTGCAACAGAAATTGGTAAAGTCCCACCACAAGCTGTCGATTTAGAGCAAGCAGTCTTGGGTGCGATGATGTTGGAAAAAAATGCAGTCAATGATACGATTGATATTTTGACTCCTGCCAGTTTTTATGATCCGAAACATTTTTACATTTATAAAGCCATTCGCGAACTATTCGGAAATTCAAATCCGATTGATTTATTGACTGTTTCAAATAAATTGAGACAGGAAGGTGAACTCGAATTGGCTGGTGGTGCTGTTTATATTTCTCAATTGACAAACCGTGTCGCTTCTGCTGCACACGCTGAGTTTCACGCTCGAATAATTTCTCAAAAGTTTATCCAACGCGAAATCATTCGAATGTGTTCTGAGGTTTTAAGAGATGCTTACGATGAAACAACGGACGTTTTCGAATTGCTTGGAAAAGCTGAAACAGACTTGTTTTCTATTGCTGAAAACAATATGAAAAAGAATGTGGATGTAATGCAAAACGTGGTGCGCGAAGCCATCATGGAAATCGAAAAAGCATCTAAAAATACAGATGGAATTTCAGGTGTTCCTACAGGATTTAGAGAATTAGATAAATTAACATCAGGATGGCAACGTTCTGATATGATTGTAATTGCCGCACGTCCCGCGATGGGGAAAACAGCTTTTATTCTTTCTATGGCGAGAAATACGGCGGTTGACTACGGAATGGGTGTAGCGATTTTCTCTTTGGAGATGTCGTCTGTTCAGTTGGTAAAACGTTTGATTTCAAGTGAATCAAGAATTCCTGCTGAGAAACTGAGAAAAGGAAATTTAGCTGAACACGAATTTCAACAATTACATTCACGCATCTCAAAATTAGCAACGGCGCCAATTTACATCGATGATACGCCTGGAATCAGTATTTTCGATTTACGAGCTAAATGCCGAAGATTGAAAATGCAATACGATATCCAAATGGTTGTGATTGATTATTTGCAATTAATGACTGCAGGTGGTACCAAAGGACCAGGAAATCGTGAGCAAGAAATTTCATCGATCTCTCGTTCCATCAAAGAAATCGCAAAAGAATTAAATATTCCGGTCATCGCACTTTCGCAGCTGAGTCGTTCGGTGGAAACGCGTGGTGGCGATAAACGACCAATTTTGTCAGATTTACGTGAATCGGGTGCGATTGAGCAAGATGCCGATATTGTGTCATTCATTTACCGTCCTGAATATTATGATTTACATCAAAATGAAGATGGTGAATCCAATAAAGGAGTAGGAGAGATTATCATCGCCAAACATAGAAATGGTGCAACAGACAGCGTGCGACTTCGTTTTATCGGTGAATTTGCACGATTCGAAAACCTCGATTCTTTTGGCGCAGAATTTGAACCAGTCATCAGTTCTGCAATGAATGCCAATCAAAATTTTGATGAAGCGAGTTCGATTTCTAGCTACACGATTCCAAGTAAAATGAATGCGGCTGAAGACAATTTCAACTTCGATCAACTTGATGAAACGCCATTTTAATGCAATTTTAGTGTATTTATAAACACAACTGTTTAACCATGAAATCTATTTTTTTAGTATTCATTTTCGCTTTGATTGCCAATCTCGGAAGAAGTTCTCAAATTCTTGTTCCGATGGACGAAACGCAAACCAATCACCTGAAATCTTATGGTGTCGCATTTTGGATGCTTGAAAATGATTTGGTGATCGAATGGTTACTCAATTATCGCGGTGGTTCTTTTCTTTTCCCTCATTTGAAAGCAGTTGAAGAAGAATTGATTATTCGAGGCGTGAAATATGAAATCGTTTCTGACGGTCAAGCGAATTCTATCAAAAATCAAATCGCCAATCCTGAAGTGAATCAGGAAGTGGTGCAACTTGAAAAAGCACCAAAAATTGCGGTCTATACGCCTGCGGGAACAATGCCTTGGGACGATGCAGTTACTATGGTGTTGGAATATGCCGAAATTCCTTACGACAAAATTTACGATTCAGCTGTCGTAATGGGCGTTTTGCCAAAATACGATTGGTTGCATTTGCATCACGAGGATTTTACTGGTCAATACGGTAAATTTTATGCGAGATACCGCGGTGAAGCTTGGTATAAAAAACAAGTCGAAGACGCTGAGGCAGATGCCAAAATGTTGGGATTTCAAAAAGTTTCCGAATTGAAATTGCAAGTTGCCAACAACATCAAAAACTTTGTCGCAGGAGGTGGATTTTTGTTCACTATGTGCAGTGGAACTGATAGTTACGATATCGCTTTAGCAGCGCACAATACGGATATTTGTGAATACATGTATGATGGCGACGGAATTGATCCAAATTGTCAACAAGAATTGGATTTTGGCAACACATTCGCTTTCAAAGATTTTTTGTTGGTGAAAGATCCTTTGATGTACGAATATTCAAATATCGATGGCACTGAATTGCACCGTTTACCTGAAAACCAAGATAAATTTACTTTGTTTGACTTTTCTGCCAAATGGGACATTGTTCCCACGATGTTGACCCAATGTCATACCGACGTGATCGATGGATTTATGGGACAAACAACAGACTTCAAAAAAGATTTAATCAAACCAAATGTCCTGATTTTGGGCGAAAATAAATCACTTGGAACTGCGCGTTATTTGCACGGAGAAATGGGACAAGGAACTTGGACTTTTTACGGAGGCCACGACCCAGAAGATTTTCAGCACATGGTTGGAGATCCGCCAACAGATTTGAATTTACACCCAAATTCTCCTGGATATCGTTTGATTTTAAACAACATTCTTTTCCCAGCTGCGAAAAAGAAAAAGAGAAAAACGTAGATTGAAAACTTTACTTTTCAATCACTCTCACTTGCTTGAACAACCAATCATACATTTCATCAGTCCTAAAAACGCGTTCTAAAGCACCATGATCCGCTCCTGGATGGATTGTATAAATCAACTTTGATTCGTCCACAGCTTTGATGGCATTCACCATTTTTTCTGATTCCGAAATTGGAACCGCATAATCTTTATTTCCATGCTGAATCCACAAAGGAATAGTTGCCAAACAAGCTGCGTCTTTAGGATTTCCACCGCCACACAATGCCACTGCTGCGGTAATTTTGTCTGCATATTTTCCCGCAAAATGTAAAGTTCCATAGCCTCCCAAACTCATACCAACCACATAAATTCTGCTGCTATCTGTATTGTACGTTTTTTGAACATATTCTAACACCGTCAAGACTTTATCAGGATCCCAAGAACCAGTTGCCACTTGCGGCGCAACAACAATCGCAGGAATCTTTCGTCCTTTATCAATTTCATGAATCACTCCATAACGACGCACGCGCTCCAAATCCGTTCCCGACAAACTTTTCCCATGCAAGAAAATCAACACTGGCGGTTTTGAATTCAAAATGCTATCCGCTGGCAAATTAATCCAAAAAGGATAAGCCGCTTTGTCTTTCATCGCAGTCAATTGACTAAATGCAAAAACTGGCAAAAATGAAACTAAAATGATTGAAAAAAATGTTTTCATAGTGGGGAATTGGAGTGTAAAGATAGTGGAAAAGATTTTAATGAGTTTAGTCTTCAATTCCTGTTGGGGCGCAATGCATTGCGCCCCAACAGAAAAATTAACGTTTTGAGGTTACTATGTAACAATGACAATCTAGTCTAATAGTTGCGGAGCAACGGTTCTAATGTCTACTGTCTAACAGCGAAGCGGGTCTTTTCACTGTGGTCGGTAGATGTGCAATTCTCCTTTGTAGATATTTTTCAAATCTATGTCCGTTATTTCAACGCGATTGTTGAATGTTCGCGTGTTTTGATGCGCTAATTTGTATTTTCCGGTTCCTGAAACTTGGTAAATTACGGCTGTGTGGTGCAACATCATTTCGGTGTATGTCACTTGATCTTTGACATATTTTAGTTTTACGTTTTCAAATTGGATAATGTCTCCGGGAAAAATGCAATCTGTGTTGGGGTCCACTTCTTGACCAAAAATATATTCCTTGTTCCATTTTGCATCCACAGATTCAAGCGCTTGGGCTGCCAAATCCCAGCATTCGCCACGACCAACTTTTTTGTTGATTTTACTTTTCACAAATTTCAAAACGCCCACATTCAACGTTGGAATTTCATCGCAATCAGTAAGGCTGTCACTTTGGGAAAATCCAAAGGTTGCAAGCAAAATGAAAATCAAAAATGTAAGATGCTTTTTCATGACTTTTGATTAAAAACGTTTATTCTTGGTCAAGTTACAAATCATTTTTTTTCAAATTCATAAATGTTGTAAATTTTTTCAAAATGATGCATCTTTTTTAGGTTGTATTGCTGATTCAATGTGTTTAAAATGTTATTTCCTGGATTAGAAAAGTCGGCTCCAGCATCAAAATAAATCACTTTGGATTTTAGTTTCACGTCAAATGGCATCGAATAAACTGGATAAATCGATTCTTGATTCAATTTGAAAATCATTCGATCGTACACTTTGATTTGATCCACATCTTTGAAAAGTGATAAATTATAGTAATAAGCAAAATTGAGCACAAAATCATGTCCGCAAACGATAACGGAAGTTTCCTCAGTTTTCAGTTCTTTGAGCGAGTGAACTGCTTCTCGAACATGGCGTTTATTGTCTAAATTGGGTTTGAAAGTGGCGGCAAACAAAAGAATGATTGCGCCAGAAAAAATCCATTTTAAAGTTGGTTTTCCGAACAAATAATCCAAAGAATAAATGATGGCAAAGTAATAGCCAAATGAAACGAAAATCAAATATCTTTCAATGAAAATCGGAATCCAAAATGAAATACCAAACATGAATAAAAAAGGAAATAGAAACCAAATACTCACGATTTTCGCGTTCTTTGTAGTCGATTGGAAATCTTTTTTCACAATCCATTTTACCAGTGCAGAAACGAGAATCAATAAACACAAAACGGTATTGACAGGTTGGTTTGAGAAAATCCAAAGCATGTTGTACAAACTTTCAATTCCTGTCGGTTTTTCAATCCAAGTTCCATTTGCAGCAGAATGACCAAAACGGCCGATTAAAATCCAAAGATTGGGCGCAAAAAGCAGTAAAACGCCAACTCCTGACATTACAAATTTCCAGAAAAACCTTTTTCTTAAATCTGAAATCACAATGATTGAAAGTCCTTGAATAGCAAAGACGAAAAACCCAAAATAATGGGTGTAAAATAACAACGTATTGAGAAGAATGAGTAACCAAAAATATTTTCGTTTTTTTGTATGTTCAATGAATTGAATGAAGACATAAATCGCACAAACGGTCAGTAAACCAAACAAACTGTAAACGCGTGCTTCGTGGGCAAAAAAGAGATGGAAATTGGTAAATGTAAAAAGCAGCGCTGTGAACAATCCAACCTTAAAATGAAACATTTTGTTTCCAAGTAAGAAAATCATAACAGCCGTCAAACTGCTAAAAATCATGGGTAAAAATCGCACTGAAAAAGGTGAAATACCTAACATTTTGATCCAAAAATGTAAAATGAGCTCAAAAAACGGTGGATTATTCCCCAAATAAAGTTGATGAATAATATTTTTCACCGACATCTGGGCGTGGTAAATACTGAAAGGTTCATCCCAAGCAATTGACTCGCTTGAAATGAAAATGACTTTCAGTAAAATATTGAGCAAAAGCAAAGAAATCGCCGTAATCCAAAGTTTTTTCTTCAATTTTCTGTAATTTTTTTGTTGCTTCAAAGCTAATTACTTTTAACTAATTGACAATTTTTACCTGTAATCAATCAACTGAATTCTAGAAATAGTCAACTGTTTGTAAATCAATGTTGGTTTTTCCATTTTTTATTGTTGAAATCTTTCCTTTATCGCATTGTAATAGAAAAGATTAATGTCTAATTTCGTTCAAAAGCAAAACTTTGTTTTATGCCACAGATTAAAAATGCGATTATTCGATTTAGAATTATTGACCGTTGTTTACGCAACAAGTACAAGCCTTTCCCAACAAAAAGTGATTTAAGAACTGCTTGTGAGGAAGCGCTTTTTGGAAGTGAAGATGGTGCTAACATTTGCGATTCTACCATAGAAAAAGACATGTTTGCCATGAAAATGGAACATGATGCTCCTATCAAATACAGTAAAAGAGAAGGCGGATATTATTATACTGATGAAGATTTCTCAATCAATGATATTCCTTTGAGCGAAGACGATATCGATGCAATTAAATTCGCAACCAATACTTTGATACATTTTCGAGATTCTGCAATGTTCAAACAATTTGGATTTGCCATCGACAAAATTTTTGATCGTGTAAACATTTCTCCAGATCCAAACGCAGCAGATATTGGTAGTTATGTGCAATTTGAAGTAGGCGTTTCAGCTACAGGAAATGAATTTCTTGCGCCAATTTTAAATGCAATCCGCGGAAAAAACATTATTCATTTTGATTACGAAAGTTTTGTCAACGGAAAGAAAAAATCAAGAAGAGTTGTTCCGCTTTTATTGAAAGAATACAGGAATCGTTGGTATTTAATTTCTTATGATATTGACAAAGAAAGCATCATTACCTACGCTTTGGAAAGAATGGAAGATGTGATCATGAGTAAGAAAGTTTACAATGAACCAATTGCTTTCAATGCAGAGAAATTCTTCAAAAATGCAGTTGGAATCACTGCAAGCGACAGTGCTACACCTGAAAAAGTAATTATCAAAGCAGAAAATGTTGCTGCCAAATATATTGATTCACAACCTTTCCATCACAGTCAAAAAGTAGAGAAAATTGGTAAAAACAAAACTGTTTTTTCAATGGAAGTCTTGATTTCAGAGGAATTAATCAGATTGCTTTTGAGCTTTGCAGGCGAAGTAGAAGTAATTGAGCCATTGAGTTTGAGAGAAATGATGGTAAAAAGATTGGTGGAAATGTGTGATAAATATTACATCTAAAAAGCTTTAATTCAGCTTTGAAGGAGTAATTAAATCAAATCGAGGAATCAATACTGGAAATTCAACTCCAGTTTGCTTGTTCACGAATGTGTAGTGACCAGTCATAAATCCAATTTCACTTTTGAGATCACAACCACTTGAGTAAGTGTAAGTTTCTCCAGCTTCTAGTACTGGTTGTTGCCCTACAACACCTTCACCACTCACATATTTCGGCGCATTCAATGAATCGTAAATAAACCAATCTCTGCGCAATAATTGAACAGCAAAAGGATTGAAATTTTCGATACTAATCTTATAATCAAAATAAAAAACATCAACCTGTAAACCAGACAATTCAGGTCTAAACTGACTTACGACAGTAATTTTGATTCCTTCTGTAATGGCTGTTATTGTCATAACAATTGATTTAAATGATTAATCTCCTTGTGAAACTAACGAATAAAATTAGTTAATAGTTTTCCTAAATGTTAAAACAACTAAAATTTAACAAATCGACAATAAAAAAAATGGGTTTTTAGATTGATTTTTTTGCTCAACTTTTGTGTAGTAATCAGTTTTATTTAATTGTAAATCACTACTGTCCGATAAAACTTTTTTAAAAGCGGGATTTCCATGATGGATTTCCCGCTTTATTGTAATTTAGTTTTTGCGAAACAATAATTACATGAATAAAAGTACTCACTTTTTTGGACAATCGGTTTTCGGACAGCTGATTT
>CANHQP010000071.1 GCA_947462925.1 Flavobacteriia bacterium
AAAATCGGATAATTTTTTAATTAAATTTGAAAATAATTAAGACATGAAAAAAGTAGTTTTTGATGACAAATTTTAGGTGGTCACTTTCAATTGGAATTACATGGTCAATTTAAACTGGAATGAGGTGGTCAATATAGCTGGAATTAGCACCTAATCCTCTAATATTTTGTTTTGGAAATGGATTGAATGGAATTACCAATAAATTATTTATTCTTATTGTCAATTGATCTTTTTCCTTTTTTAAAAATTGATGAAATACAATTGATAAATATTGATTAGTATTTTCAGTAATATCAATATTCAGAGATTCAATTTTATTTTCTACATTTAGATAATTCTCATACTTATAGAGTCCTTCCCAATAAACGATTGTATTGAATATGAAGTCATTGTTGTTTTCAAGTAAATTGTTGGATAGCCTGAGATAATGATCAATAATTTCTAAGATTTCATCATTAGTATTTTCAATTATCTTCCACTCATTCAATTTTTTTAATAAGTCAACATCCCATGTAAAAGCTGAAAATTCTTTAGTCCCTTTTTCTCTACTAATTACAGTGAACTTTCTGGTTTGAGAAAATGAAGCCGTTTTCATACCCAAGCCGAAACGCCCCAAATCTTTATTACTTCTAATAAACTCGGGGGAGTTACTAGGGAATTTTAAATTTTCAAATAATTGATTGTTTTTCATCCCTTCACCATCATCGACAATAAATAATTTAAAAGGGTCAGTTTCCGTATCTGTGAGTATTTCTACTCGTTTACAACCAGCAGATATTGAATTATCAATAAGGTCTGAAATTGCAGTTTCAATACTATACCCTTGTTCTGCAATTGACTTTATTAAAAATTCAGGGTTTGGTATTACATTTCTAAGTTTATTCATCTAACAGTACTTTAATTTTTTGTGCAATACCTTGTGCCATTAACACTGGTACCGCATTACCTATTTGTTTAAATGCTGTTGTTCGGCTAGATTCAAAATAAAAATCATCAGGAAATGACTGTATTCTTGCCGCTTCTCTTACTGTAATTGATCTATTTTGTTCTATATCAGGATGAATATAATAATGTCCATCAGCACAAATATGAGCCACAACAGTATGTGATACTCCAGCATGATTGACTACTTGAAATCTGTTTGTAAAAGATTTTGTATTGCTATGTTTTATTAGTCTTTCGGGTAATTCTGCATAATTTAATCTTTTGTTATCCTTAACCCACTTGTTTACTGCAATTTTATATATTTCAAGATCATTTTGATTATTTGGTCTCGCTATGTGTTGTGAAGTAAAATTAACTCCATTTCTTATGCTTGATTTCTCTAAATACTCGTTTGTTTCTTTCGCATATTCTACTAAACCCCATTCACCTTGACCGTTTTTAATTTTTGGAAGGTCAGAGAACAAATCTTTTAATACTTCATATTGAGGTTCTTCTTCTGTAAATTCAGGATATTTAAAATTTAAATTCTTTTTCCAACCAATAATAATTACGCGCTTTCTATCTTGCAGAACACCAAAATGTTTGGCATTTAATACTTTTTTATCTAAGTCATACCCTGCCTCTCGCACTGCCTCAAATATTAAATCTAGGTAACCTCCATTATTTGCAGATAATATTCCAGGAACATTTTCAAATACAAACATTTTTGGATTGTATCGTTTTAAAAATTGGACGTAATATTTGTAAAGGTGGTTTCTAGCATCTTCTGCCATTCCTTTTGGGTCTCTTGATCTACCCACAATCGAATAAGCCTGACAAGGTGGGCCACCAATCACTAAATCTACTTTTTGCTTACTCAGTTCCTTATCAATTTTATCAAAAATAGATGGTAATGTTTCTGGTGATATTTCTGCGTTAATTACTGAATTAATTAAATGCTCTGGAATTTTAAGCCATAATTCGTTACGAGAAATCTTCCCTTTTATATAATCATAATACTCTTCAATTCTGTTCTCTTCTTTTAGGTAATGAAAAGATGTTCTGGTGCGAAGTGTATCACAAGCATCCTTATTCATTTCAACATGTGCAATTGGCTTAAACCCTGCTCTAATAAACCCCTCAGATAAGCCGCCAGCACCTGCAAATAAATCGATGAAATTCATATTATTGTGTTTTGTTTCAAAATTACTCAAAAAAATTATGTTTTTTTTACATCTGATTTAATGATTTGATTCCTTCATCCCCCTCATAAAACGTTCAATAGGCTTCAAATCATTTACCTGAATTTTTAGTTCATAAACGTCTGTTTTAGGGTTGTATTTTATGTATGGAATGGTCAATGGATATTCGTCTTTTAGGAGTAAATATTCCTTGAGGGAAAGGTCTATTTTTACCTCATGTTGCTCGCCTTGAAAACTAAATCCAAACGCATCCGGAATTTGAAGTTCGTGTTTTTCTTCAAACATAAAACCACGTTTATTGAATTCAACTGCGGTAATTCTATCCAAGTGATACGTTTTATTTTTAGCAGAGGTAATTTCAAAGGCCATGACGGTGTGGTAATTATCCGTAAAACCAAATGGCTCAACCAAACGATCTGAAATGGTTTCGGAATTAATGGAATGGTAACGCTTTAGAATTACTTGTTCTTTGTCTGCAATAGCTTGTGCTATGCGTTCCACGATGCGTCCATTCTTTGCATGTACTAAATGACCTGCAACGATGTTTACATCAGATGCTAAATATATTATACTTAAAACAGCATCTTTGAGTTTGTTCTTTTTACCAGTGGTAAGTACGATTTGTTTCAGGTATTCGGCTTCTTCGGTAGAGAAACGTATGCCCTGGACAGTATCGTTGTGAATGAAAAATCGTGTATATTTATCTCTTTGCAAATCAAAGCCACATTCTCGCATGAGGTCAAGATAGCGATAGACTGTTCGCTCAGTGGTTTCTAGCATTTCTGCTAATTGATTCACCGTTTTAGGCGGACGTTGTTCTAAGTATGAAATGAATTGTAATACTCTAAGAATTTTCCGTTGATTTAACATTTTAAATAGCCATTTGAGCACAAAGTAGCATAAAATGATACAAGCGTGCAAATTATTGACCTTAGTTGTCAGTGAAATTTCACTTTTTAATTTATAATGACTTGACTTGTCACTGGAAGTGGAGAGATTTGTAGAAATAAAAAATGTAAGTTATGAAAAAGATGATTACCGTTTTACTGGTTTCAATTGTTGGAATCAATGGTTTTGCGCAGCAGACTAATGAAAAAGAATTAAGTAATGCTGAAAAGTTTTCGGCTAAATCGGGAACACTGATTCAGAAGGTGTTTTATACAATTGGGACACTTAAAAAGTGTGAGCTACAAGTAATTGAATACACGGATTTAATTTCCAACACAAAACAAAAAGCATTGAAACTTTCATTTGATGTTGTTTCTAGCTATTCTACTGATACAAAAACTGCCGTTCTTGATACGGATGAAATTGATGGGTTAATGAAATCTATCAAATTGATGCAAGAGAAGGTTATGTTGACGGTTCCAACAGAATACACCGAAGTATCATTTAAAAGTAGAGGTGGATTTGAAGCTGGTTGTTTTGTGAGTAAAGAAGCTTGGTCGAGTTACCTTAAACTTGTAAAGTATGATGGTAAAAGCTATGTTTGGATAGAAAAGGATGATCTTACTACCTTTTATGATTTGCTCTCACAAGCAAAAGTGAAAATGCAATAATCGTTCAGTAAAAAAAGCTATTCAAAAAAACCAACCTTGGGAACCCAGGTTGGTTTTTTTTTATGATGATTGAAATGTCAAGTTTTTTGCTCGAAAAACTTGACAAATTTTTCGTTTTGCTTAAAGTTGCAGGGTTGTTTTTCGCTAATCGTAAATTCTTTGTATTCAGGATAGATTATAATCTTGTCATTAATTCAAATGTTTGGTACCAATAAAAGAATGCTTCTGGATTTGACTTCTTCAACTTGTTTAATCTGGTTTCAAACGGTTGTTCAATATTCCATTCAGCCATTTCCTTTGGGTCAGTATATCTTTTTAGCTCCTTCTCATTTGTCCTTAGAACTGCTGTAATGTAAGCTGCTTTAGCTGCAGGAATCATAGCGCGATCTAAATGGAAACTTTCTGAAAATATGAAGTTGCGAATATTCTGAATTCCTTTTTGGAGTTCATCAAATTTTCCTTCTCCACTTTTTCCTCTTGTTCCAATTACTATTCCTGTTTGATAAGTATCTTCTAATACATTGGATGGGAGTTGGTCAAGTTCTCTGTATTTCAACTCTGTTTTAGCAAACTGATCAAATACATTTGAAATTACATCCACATTATCGACTATATCGAATAATTGACCAATATCAAATAGCTGTTTAATAATTTCTACTTCTTTGTCTCTTCCATATGGAATACCTGTAGTATTTGGAGCATATGCAGTTAATTTATCACCAAGTATAGCTTCAGGTAAAGGAACGGTAACCAAAACATTTTCCCCCTCAAATAAAAGAAATGATGAATTTACAGGTATTTCATTTGTGTGTTCACCATAGTGACTATTTTCATAAAGAACATCAAGTAATATGTATTCGCTTTCTGCCCTAGCATTTGTAACCGGTTTGTAGTAGAATTTGTAATGAGCTTTTTCAATGTTTGATTTTGCTTTCCGCTCATTCAGTTTGTATTCGATAAAATCAGAATTTTGAATAACCTGATCTAAATAAGACTCAATATCTTGAGACTTATCAGGCACAATAATATCAATGTCAATAGAAAAACGTTTTGGTTCTGGTAGCATTAACATAAGAGCTGTTCCTCCCTTGAAAATAAATTTGAGATTAGTCAGCTTTAGTGTTTCCAGCAGATAAAGTGCTCGGATAACTTTTTCAACAAGAATAGGGTCTGACTTTTGCTTTTTAGCAACGTCATTTATCCATTTTTCGTTTAAAGATTCCTTATTTATCATTTCCCTATGATTTGGCAAAATTTAATATTTATTGCCGTTTCTTTGTTTATTTATTAGTTGTTCAATGACTTCTTTTTTGTTCCTCCTTGTTGCGTATCGCAACAGTTTTGTTTCGCTTATTGTGTATTTTTCAAATGCAGTTTCATAAATTCTTGTCAATTCAGCACCTTGCTGCGAGCTAAACAAAGTTTCATTACTACAGATATCAACTAGTACCTTCTCCAAAGTGGTAGTTTTGACTCCATCAATTTCTTCAAGTGGAGCTTCTGTTATAAGACTGGTTATTATGATTGGCTCTTTTTTACTTGCCACATATTTGATAAACACTTCCTCTGATGGATTAAGAAATACGTCTCTTCCCTGATCTTTCAAGTTATAAAACACCGATTCCATAGCATCTTTATCCACTTCAAGGATGGTGAAAAATCGACCTGGTTGGTGCAACATGAATTCATTAATGATTTTTGTATTCCATACACATATATTTAGGTAAGGGAATTGATTTTTAACTATTCCGAAAAGAAGTTTTAACGAACGTGATACCTCTGGTTTAAAATAATAAGTCTCAGAAAGAGAATAACTACCTCTGCCAATTCTATGCAAAACCCCCAGCTTTGTAAGTTCATAGATACGCCAATCAACTGTTGTTCTGTTGACCTGTTCCTCAAACCTTTGAAAGAATTGAATTAAGGCATGTACCGTAATTCTTTGGTCATGAACAAAAGCATTTTTAAGTTCTTTTATATGTAATGATTTTTTTGCGATTCTCAAATATAAATATTTTCTAAGAAACGGCAAAATTTTTAGCTAATTGCCGAATCATAGATTATGTTATTCATCCCTAGGTTTCGCAGTATAGAGTAAACTAATGCAATTTAAATTGAATTGCGAAAAAATAGTATTTATACTAGTAAAAATAGGGGTAAATACTATTTCTTACATTCCGATACAAGATATGTGGTAAAAAACAGGACCTTTCCTTAATCGAAATGTAAAGATTTAAAGAAGTAATATTAGGTCTTATTAAAGCGAAAAAATCATCTGTCCTCTCCCAAACCCTTCAACAAATTAATCAAACTCAACTGCGGATGACAATCCGATTTATCGGCACGGAAGGAAACGTGTGTCCAGATGCCGGGTGTTCCATCGAGGGCTTGGGTGTTGAGTTTCCACATGTCGGGTTGGTAGGTGTTTGGAATGTCGTATTTCTCACAGAGGTATTCAAGGAGGGTTTTTAAGGATTCCAATTGTTCGTCTTTGTACTTGTGGAAATAGCGGTGTCCTCGCCATTGCATGCCGTAGTCGATGACTTCTTCTTTGGGAACTTCTCGGTTGAAGGTGGAATAAAACTTACCACCTTTTTCAATCAATGCTCCCCAATTACAGATTTCAATGCCTATGGATTGTTGGTTTAATTGGGTGTTGTTGCGGTTGTGCGTGCCCAAGTGATGCGCCCAATGGGCAGAACTGAAACATTGGTAAATGATTCCTTCACCATCGATGACAAAAGCTGTGGCAACCCGAACGGGGGTATATCCCCAGCCGCTTATGACATTTTTGGCGTTCGCACCACTCACTGTATGGTGCAACACAATTTGTTTTTTTTGATGCACTTCAGGGTAGTATTGTGCTTTGGTTAGGGGGAACTGGATGAGATTTTTGATTTTCATAAATTGATTTTTTATTTTTTAATAAAGGTTTTCACCCCTCTCGATCTTCCCTCGCAGGGGAGAAGGAAAAAGTTTCATTTTCGTTTGTCGGGTGAGTCGTTTGGGAACGAGATGAGGTTAAACATTTCACGCATTCGGGAGCGTAAGCGATTGCCATAAAGCGACTCCAAATCGGATGCACTCAGGTTGGTGGTTGCATGGGTAACATACCCTTGTTTGACCATTAAATCATACCGATTCAAGAGGATTTCAGCAATGGTGTTGCATTCGTTTCCATAATACTTCATGTTTTGTTCCACGCCTAAATCATCGAAGCAATAAATTTTTGGTGTCCAGGAATACTTTTGAATGATCTGATACCCTTCTTCGTGGAACTCAGCTGCAATGGCACGAGTGGAACGGATGAAAAAGTGATTGATTTCAAAGGTAAATTCTGTCATCAGGGTAATCAGTGATGTTTTACCGCAACCGATAGGACCCGCGAGTAAAATACCCTTGTTTGGATCAATGCTATACTTTTCATACAGGTTTTCGCACTTTGTGAAGTATACCAAAAGCTTAGAAATAATGGTTAAATCCTCTTTGTAGATGCGAAAATGCTTGCCGTATTTTTGATTGCCTTTGTGTTGCAAATAGCGAAGTGTGTTAACATAATCGAAGTTTCGTGCACCTTCTTCGTCAATGAAAAAAGGCTTTTCCGTTGCCGGGTTATAAGTTTTCTTCATAGTTAGTAGATTTAGCATGTAATTGATGAGGAGCTAGTTTGCTTACTTTTTCAGCCTGAAATTTCTTGCTTCGCAGGATCCAATTTTTTGCGGCCGCTTGCCAGTTTTTCATTTTGGCTTTTCCTACCAACCAGCCATTGGCTTGGTAGTACAGAAAAAATGGTTCAGCTTCTTCCATTACAAACTTTTGAATTTTAAAAAATTCTAAAACTTCTTCTAGAGAGGGGGGCGTAAAATTCATTTTACGCTCTCCTTGTTTAATCTGTTTAGATAGTTTATTATTGTTTGTATTGTTTATAGAAGGTACCAGTGCTTGTACTGGTACTTGTACAGAGCTTGACCCACTACTTGACCCACTACTTGTCCCGCTACTTGTCCCGCTACTTGTCCCGAATTTGTACATGTTCACGGTGCTACCTTTCATGGGATTATGAGAGGGGCAATAGAGAAAGAAACCCCATTGACTTAACTCGGTTATGCACTTGTGATAGGTATTTTTTGAACCTATTTTAGACAAACGCATGGTGTCTTGCCGATGAATGGAAATTGGATTGTTAAATCGATTCATGTTCCAGAATTGAAAAAGAGCTAAGTATAAGCTGACGTGACTGGGATTGAGCCGATCGTCCTGGGCGATACGTTCCATGACGGCTGTCAGGTGTGCGATGTAATTCATGATCGAAAGATGCCATTGTGGATTTTTTTGGATTGAATAATTTTTATGATTTCCTCATAATCGTAAAGGATTATCCCACCGACTTTGGAATAAGGCAACGTTCCGTTCACACGCATGTTGAGTAGAGTGCCTGCAGAAAGCCCGAGCAATTTTTTGACTTCGGATGATTTCATCCATTTCTTTTGCCCAGGAATACTGCGTTGCTCTTTGTTGAGGATTTCTCTAAACTCGGCAAGCAATTCAATTTTGAATTCTTGCAGATCCTCTTTCGTTAAAAAATTGATTTGCATAAAATGTATTGTTTTGATGTTCGTAGGGCAAAATTGTGAGGGTTTGAGAGAAAAAATTGCCAAGTTCAATCCAGTTACATGCTATTTTTTGATTTGCTATGTATCAATTGAATCAAATACACTAAAAACCGAAGCATAGCGTATAAACGGGATTGTTAAATTCGTTGAATTAGGGCAAAAAAGATGTAACCCCATATTGGAGCAATCGGCGCACAAACAGTATTGTTGGAGTAGAGAGTTTTGTAGATACCTGTTTGGAGAGCACGAAAAACAAGTAGATAAAAGAAAATTACATGTAAGGTTACATTGTTTTAGGTTTATCTGGATGATTCATTTACAATTTGTTGAAAGGTATCCATCATTTGTTTTATGAAAATACTGTTGTCTTTTTTTCGGTCTTTAATCGCTGAAATGGTGCGGTAGAGGTCTTTAATTTCAAAATTGAGAATTTTAGAAAAAGCCTCCGCCAATTTTTTCATATCGTTTTTACCATGGTTAAACAGTTTCATTTTATGTAATACCATGAGGATTTCAACGAGGTCAGTTTTATTACCTGTCCATTGTAATTCAGGTATGTTTTGGTCAAAATTGCGTAGTTTCCCGCACTCAAAATATGACTTTGTGAACTCATAGGCTTGGATGTAACCAACGACAATATCGAAACCAGTAGAGAAGTTTTTTTCTGCTTCTGGAACCAAGAGCATAACCATATCATTCTTGGACATATTCATGGTAAAGTAAAACGAGTCGCGGTTGTTAGAAGTGCTTGAAAGGTAAAAACGAAACTCGTTGTAATCGGTAAAGTACGACTGTAATTTGTCGAGATGTAATTTCTGCAAATCATCTAATTTGGGATTATGCCAATTAAGTTTTTCAATCTCGTATTGCAGTATGCATCGGCTTGCGAACAGCATCGAAAGAATCTTGGGTTTCACTTGTTTGAAAAGGATAATCTCCTCCTCAGGACTATTAAATCCATTTTGATTCATAAGCGTTTTTAATTCGCACAAGGTACGCTGACTCAGTTCAATTGTATTAATACAATTGAGCTGAAAGTCATCGTCCTTTTTCCATAATGAGTTCGTTTTATCGATAAACTCTTCCAAAGTTTTCAAATACGTATTCATACCGTAAAAATTAAATGTTTAGGTATTCATACGTTGACAAACACGGTCAAAAAGTGCCTGTTTTTTCTACACGTTTTAGAGTGAATTTTTGTTTTAATTGTTGCATGTCTTCGCTCACTTTGTGCTCAAGGACCTTTGCATAAATCTGCGTTGTTGCCAGTTTTTTATGCCCTAGCATTTTAGAAACTGACTCAATTGGCACACCATTAGAAAGGGTTACTGTTGTTGCGAAGGTATGCCGAGCAATGTGCATAGTGAGTTCTTTGTTGATTTTGCAAAGCGTAGCGATTTCCTTCAAATAGGCGTTCATTTTTTGATTGGAATTTACAGGCAATAACTTGCCGGATTGAACGCATTTTGGATGGTTTTTGTATTTGTTGACAATCTCCTCAGCTTGTGGAAGCAATGGAACATTGGAAACCGTGTTGGTTTTTGTTCTTCGGGTAAATATCCAACAATCGCCATCAATACCTTTTGCAATATCGGTTTGTTTCAGTTTAAATACATCAATAAAGGCATAGCCTGTAAAGCAACAGAAAAGAAAAACATCACGCACTTCTTCCAAGCGTTCCTGTTTAAATTCTTTGCTATACAAAGCTGATAATTCAGCTTCGTCTAAGATTTCACGAATAACTGCATGGGTGCTGCATTTGAATTGTGCAAATGGGTTTCTTGGCAACCAACCATTTAAAACGGTTTGATTGATTACTTTCTTGACGTTGCGAATGTATTTCATTGCTGTGTTGTGCGCAATGCCTTCCGTTTTGAGATAATGTTCAAAATCGGTGATGAATTTATAATCGAGTTCCTTGAGGTAAACGTCCGATCGTTTTATTCGTTTCTTGAGAAAGTCACTACACTTTTTGTAAACTGTCTCAAATTTGGTGTGGGTGGATTTGACAACATCGACTCCAATGAGTTCTTTCATTTGGTCGTTGTGATACTTAAATGCTTCTAGGAATGTTTTTTCCTTTTCGGTGTTTCCGAGAAATTCATTTTTGAGTAAATCGGAAGTTATAAACTTTCCGAGGGAGGTTTGTTCAACGTAAATTCGGTAAATGGATGTTCGGATAATATCTAACTGGTTGTTGATTGTTCGAGCTTCCTCGGATGATCCTTTTACCATTCCGGCTGTCTTAATCCATTTTTCGGGATCGACAAATCGTTTAACGGATAGCTCCGCTCGTTTACCGTTTACGGTTATTCGGCAGTAGATTGCTGCCTTTCCTAATTGCATTCTTGAGGTGTTCAACCAAAAGAGAAGCGAGTAGTTTTGTTTCATCTTGTTTTAATTTGTTTGATTTTGGTCACCTATCCGCTCTGGAGAGGTGGAAAACGAACATCAAAACCGTACAAATTAGACCAAACTAATCTTTTAACTATCAGCTACTTAAAGCGTAATTCGGTTAACAAAATGCAAGTATACTACATGTTAACCGATTTGTTCACTTTTTTTTTGTTAATCTATGAATGAAATGAATAACTCATAAAAACAAAAAACCCTTTAAATCGTTTGATTTAAAGGGTTTTAAGTGCTTTTGTGTTTGTTTGAGAAACACTACTAGCGGTCTGGACGGGACT
>CANHQP010000072.1 GCA_947462925.1 Flavobacteriia bacterium
ATTCACTAAACTGCAATTGTTGCTGTAATACAAGCATTTCTATGATAATTTACGTAAATAAAGATAACAAAAAATGGGTGAAAAACCAAAGTCTTTCACCCATATTTACTCACATTTTAATCTTAATTATAGTTTTTCAGTGCCCTCAACTGACGACCTTGCTTTTTATTTTTAAGTCTTAATGACCAACATCTTCTGGATCTGGTTCGATGATTTTTGGTGCATCTTTGAATCCTTGGATTTTATCCATGAAATCTTCCAATTGTGCAATCGACAATCCTTTTCCAATTATTTTTTTGTCTTTATCCAAAATGAAAACCCTTGGCGTTGTAACTACATCATATGTTTCTTGGTAATTCAACGCTTCCAAAGTTGTATATTTTGGAATAAATTGCAACGCATTTTCTTGTGCTGCTCTAAAAAGTGAATTCGTTAAAGCGACATTTATGTATGTCAATTTGTTGTCTTTGATGAATTTTTTCCATTTGCCAAAATCTTCATCAATACCTTTAGAAACTCCAAAAATTTCCACGTTTCTCGCTTTCAATTTTTCCTCATACAATTTTTGCAATTTCGGAGTTGATTTTTTGCAATGTCCGCAATCTGATTCCCAGAAATAAAGAATGGTATAGTCGGCTTTGATGCTGTAGAAATCTCTCCAATTTACATCGGTTGTATCTCTTAAACTAATATTTGGAGGACGAACACCTTGTACCAATACTTTGTTTGTATTTACTTTTTCACACAAGTCTTTCAATTTATCTTCTGCCATCCAAAAAGCGGGAGATTTTCCCTCTGCATTTTTAGAACAGTAATATTTTTCGCCCATTTTCACGAAAACTTTATCCATTCCCATGATTTTCGATTTCTCGAATGTCGAGGTGATATGAATGACTGCATATTTAAACATTTCAGATTTTGGATTTAATTTATCGCAAAACCAATAAGCATATTTCACAATCGTATCAGGATGTTGAATCAACATATTTTGAGAAAAGAAATAGTCTAATTTTGAATGAAAAATCGGGGTATTTACCAAGCGATCATCTGTTAAATCGAAATTGTCAAAAAAGTGATCTCTGAAATAGTGGTATGCAAAATTGGAATCAACAGGAGAACCATCAGCATTTTTTGGTGCTTCTGGAACTTTCACATCCATGGACATTTTCACAACTTTTGAAACCAATTTACCTACATTAGAATTCACTACCTCATTCTGGTATGCGATTACTTTTTTAGAAATCGAATCAATTTCATTTTGAATCTTTTTGTACAATTCATCCGTTTTTTTAAGTGCGTCTCGTTTAGAAACCAAATCATTGGCTTTTTGACGCTCAGAATTGATTTGTTTGATATAGTCAACAAAAACTAAATTCTCTGCAGATTTTTTGACTTTCATGTTATTCACGAAGTCTGGTCCAGTTGTTTCCAATTGAATTTCTTCATTGTTGTAGATGAATTCAAAATATTTTTGTCCTGGAAGCAATAATCCAACAATTCCCGGTTTTTGCTTCTTTCCGTCAAATTCAACCAATCCGCCTTTCATTTCAGCAGTATCGGCATAAAGCAAATTTTTACCGTAATATTTAATCAAGAAAACAGTGGTATCTTTTTGACCGTTGACTTTCAATTTGATTTTTTGAGAAAAACTCAACGTAGTCAAAGTTAAAAATGCAAGCAATAATATTTGTTTCATATTCATTTTATTTTGGTTGAAATTATTTCTTTTAGACGATACAAAAATAGAAAAGCATTAGAATTAACAGGTTTTTAACGAATAAAAAAAGTTAATGTTGATTTTCGATTAAAATTGCTTGTAAATCCCTTTTTTGGCGTTAAAGAAACTGGCAATTCCGAAAAGGACATAGGCAAATAGGAGGGCAGCGATACTGTAAAAAGTGAAATCTTTGCCCAAGTACAAACCTCCTTCTTCAAACATTTTGTCCAAATAGTATTTAGAAACTAAAAACATTGCCAATCCTATCACACTTACAAATCCAAAAATTAGAATAAAATAAATGAAGAATGTGCGAATGATTTGCTTTGGTGCGTAGCCAATTCTCAATAAAGTTCTCACTTCATAGGCATTTCGTGACATCAGCAATTGAGCGTATTGAATCAATACCAAGCAAGAAACAAAAACGGCGATGATTGAAATTCCAAGTACCACAATAATCAATGTCCCAACCATACTTTTCAATCGCCCAACTACGATTTGAGAATTTTTAGACTCCAAATGTCTTGATTTTACCATGTCTTCGACCAAGCCAAATTCACTTTCTTTTCCAGAAATCATCAATTGAGTGATTTTTTGATCTGCAGCGATTCCATATTTTTTATTGCCAAATTCCATGAAACTTTCAGGAACTAAAATCGAAGGAACTTCATTTGTAAACCCGATGATTTTCGCATCAATCCATTCTTTTTGAGTGTCGTTCGATAAAGTGAATCTGAAGCGAATATCTTTTGCTAAATCATCAGAAATCTGAGGTATTCCACTCGCGCTCATGAAAGTATTTAGCATTACAAGGAAATCTCTTGGTAAAATGATGGGAACAACCGTATCGCCCATTTTCCAATGCCATTTATTGGATTTGACATCCAAGAATTTTGGGTCAACAGTTTGAATGAAGACATCTGAACGAAATCGAGGAACGAGTGGATCCGCAGTTTCAAATGACACATCAAAATTGTTACTAATGACAGGTTTGACATCCAAAATGAAAGGTTCTTTTTTCAAAATTGCAATTTCAGCTGGTGAAAAATCTGTTTTAGCAAAATTTAAGGTACTTGAATTAGAGACCTCTTTCTGAACGATTAAGGTGTTTGGCCCCAATATATCAGCGCCTTCGCCAAATTCATTCACTTTAATTAGATAATGGATGGAAGTAATCAAAAAAGTGATTCCTAAACATGAACCAATTACAGCAATTACTAATTGCTTAATGTCTTGATTTCGAAATAAAAGTTTCTTTAACATGGCTCAAAGTTTAATTTCATCATCGTAATTAAATTCATGTCTGTCTCCCAAAGATGTGAGCACAAATCCTGCGTTCAAATTGTTGCATCTTTCGTTAATCAATTTCAAACTTTTGCGCGTATTTTCTATGTCTAAATGCGAAAAAGGTTCATCTAAAATTAACCATTCAAAAGGTTGGCAAAGTGCTCGTATGATGGCAACACGTTGCTGTTGACCCATGGAAAGCAAACCACATTTTTGCTCCCATTTATTGTCGATTTCCAATGCTTCAAGCATTTGAATTAGTTCATTTTCAGAGAAAACGTTACAAAGTTCATTTTTCAGGAATAGATTTTCTTTTACTGTCAATGTTGGGAAAAGCTGTAAATCCTGAAAAACAACGGAGATTTTAATTTTTCTAATTTCGGTCCAATCAGCGGGCGTAAATTTTGCAGTATCTGTTTGATCGTAAAGTAATTTCCCTTCGAAATCTTTTCTCAAACCAAAAACAACACTTGTAAATGTAGATTTTCCCTTTCCAGAAGATGCATTGAGCATGATTTTATGACCGTGTTTTAAAACAACGTGATTACCCCAAATACTTTCATCGCCATGTTGCATGGAAGCCAAAGGTTGAGGCATGATATTTTGAAAAGTAATGTCCATTTTATTGTTTTTTGTAACGATTTTCAATAATCATTCCAAGATTTTTATTCGAGGTAAGAAATGATATTTTGTAGTTGATTTTCAGTTGTTAAATCTTGGATCCAAATGGCTTTTTCATCTCGTCTAAACCAAGTTAATTGGCGTTTAGCATATCTCCTAGAATTTCTTTTAATCAATTCAATTGCTTCTTCTAAAGCGATTTTATGGTTGAAATAATCAAATAATTCAGAATAGCCAACGGTATTGAGTGCCGATAAATTTTGCCATTCAAGTAATTCTTGAACTTCTTGCAATAATCCATTTTCCAACATGATGTCAACGCGTTTGTTGATTCTATCGTACAACATTTCTCGTGGCAAATCAATCACAAATTTTTGAAAATCGAACGGACGTTTTTTGGATTGAAAAGCATGAAATGAAGAAAATGGTTTGTTTGTGATGCGAATAACTTCCAAAGCGCGAATGATACGCACCGGATTTTTCAAATCTACTTTGGCGTAAAATAGTGGATCTTTTGCTTTCAATTCAACCAAAAGTGGTGCTAAGCCTTCAGATTCAAATTCAATGTTTAATTGATTTTTGATGTTTTCATCATGTGGAACATCGTCCAAACCATGGCAAAGTGCATCAATGAAAAGTCCTGAACCGCCCACTAAAATAATTGTTTCATATCGCTGAAATTCTGTCTCTAAAATCTCTAAAGCTTCTTTCTCAAATTGAGCTGAAGTTAACGGCTGGTGAATAGAATGAGAATGAATGAAATGGTGTTTGATTCCTGATTGTTCTTCCAACGATGGTTTGGCTGTTCCGATACTTGTTTCTTTGTAAAATTGTCGAGAATCAGCTGATAGAACTACTGTATTGATTTTTTTTGCCAACGCAACTGCCAAAGCGGTTTTTCCACTTGCAGTTGGTCCTTCAATGACAATTAATTTTTTGATAATTCTGTTTTCTTGCGAAATTACAAAATGCTAGCGAAACATTGATTTATATGACAAAAATCTAGCATAAACCGTTTTCACATATTTGGCTGTGTGAGCGCCTCGTGTAGCACCAGCAGTTACAACAGGATCGCGGTAATATTGTCTCTTAGATAAGTTTTTCATCATTACTTCAACGCTATTGTCCCATATTTTTGGATTCATGCCATATTTTGCTGCCAATTTTTGGGCGTCTTTTACGTGACTTGTTCCAGAATTGTAAGATGCCAAAGTAAATTTGATTCGCTCTTCGTGGTTTGGAATGTCGTTCCACAAATTATAAGTGGTGATCAATAATTTCATTCCACCTTGAATTTGAACTTGCGGTGATGAAGAAGGATAAACGCCAAATCTTGGACCTGTATCAGGCATAAATTGCATCATTCCGTATGCGCCACCTAAACCGCGTGCACTTGGATTAAATTTCGATTCTTGGTAAGAAACAGAAGCCAAAATTCTCCAATCCCAATTGTATTTAGCAGCTGCTTGCTTGAAATAATTATCGAACAAAGACAATTGTCCGCCTTTCAAACTAGATTGAGAATCTTGCACAGTGTTAGCAATCTCAGGTAAGTCGAAATATTTATGTTTCAAATACTTGAATGAAGCTTTTTGCGTAAATTTCTTGAGCCATTGATTGATTCTAGCTTTCAATAACGGACTGGTTTTTCTGATTCCAAAAGCAATTTTCTGTTTCACACTCAATTCCAAATCGATGTCGATATTGTCTAAAAAATGACTGTTTATTTGCGCGACATTTTTTTCAACGACTGTATAATCGATAATTCCTTCAGAAACATTTTCAATCAAATCTTCAGAGGTGAAATCTCCCGTTTCTTTGTGAATGATAATCGTATCGCCAATTTCTTGTTGCAAATTGACAAGTCTTTGGTAATAAGTTGATTTCCCCCAAACATTGACCGTTTTTCCAGCCAATTGCGTTGGGTCAGTCAATAATTTTGAGTCGATTTGAGTAGCAGACATCGTTTCCCAATTCTCTGGTTTTCGCTGAATCAAAACTTGATTGGTTCTCATAAAAGGAACGGTGAAATCAATGAATTTGCTTCGCTCATTGGTAACGGTGTAATTACATGCAATCAAATCTCCTTCACCGCGATTCAACATGGCGTTTACATCGTCTAAATTGGTGATGGTGACAATTTCTAAATCAACTCCAATTTCGGTGGCAAATTCTTTTAAAATTTCATATTCAAATCCCATTTTTTTTCCTCTATAAATGAAATAAGAGGTGGAACTATTCTCTGCTAAAATGGTTAATTTGCCTTTTTTTAAGATGGCAGGTAAGTCGATTCCAGGTACAGCAGCGGTTTTGTCTTCATTTCCATTATTTCTCTCACAACCAATGTAATAAATAATAATTAAAAGGAATAAAGTCCCAATAATTAATACTTTTCGGTTGATTTTTAAGTTTATCCCAGACAGAAACATGGGAACAATTTACAAATTTATTTTGAATTCGATATACCAAAATGAACGATTGCATCTTTCATGAAAATTTCAAAAGTACTTTCAATCAATGCTTGATTTTCTAAAAATACAGGCAAACCGTTTTTTAATTCATTGGAAAATGAAATGCGAGATGAAACGCCATTCAATGCTTTTTCAAGTCCTTCAAGTCGTGGGTAATAGGAAATCCAATTGACTTTAACCATGTGGTAAATCATGTGTTTGAATTCAACTGTAAATTCTTCATTTTCAGTATTCAGACTGCTGTAGAAAGCATTTAAGAAAGTTTCTAGACTTTCACTATGGAATTTATCCCAATTCTTAGCCAATAAATGATCAAAAAATAAATCAACTGCAATTCCTGAAACTTTGGGCAGTTTTGGATATAGCACATGCAAAAGTTCCACTACTGCTGGATGCGTATCTATATAATTGTCAATGGCGCGATGCAAAGTAATTCCTTCTTGCGTTTTAGCTCGAAATTGACTTAAATCTTTTCCTTTGACAAAGTCTCCAAATAAATTGCTCAACATCAATTCAGTGTCATTGTTCGATAAGAAGAGATGTCCGAGATAATTCATTGATTGGAAATATATAATAATAATCGTTTGTTCTAGAAGTCAAATTAATCAATTTGCGCCACGAAATCTCTAATTCCTTGATACATTTTTTCCAATTCGGCGTTGGTTGTGCAATAAGGTGGATTAAGGAAAATGACGTTTCCGCATGGGCGAATCAACAAACCTTGTGTTAAAAAGAAATCATATGCTTGGTCGCGAATGTCTGAAAAATAAGAATTTCCTTCGGGGATTTTGACTTCTACCGCTACTATTGTTCCCATTTGTCGCACATCAGAGAGTTTTGGGTGATTTTTCATGGATGCAGCAAACGATGCGTGACTTTCTTCGATTCGTTTTATATTTTCAGTGAAACTTGGTTTTTCAATTAAATCAAAATTGGCACAAGCTACTGCACAAGCAAGCGGATTTCCGGTGTATGAATGTCCGTGCAACAATGCTTTGACTTTGTCTGGACCTAAAAATGCATTGTAAATTTGTTCGGTCACAATTGTTAATCCAAGCGGTAAAATTCCAGCGGTTAAACCTTTGGACACGCAAACAATGTCAGGTTTTGATTCAATATAATCTAACGCAAACAATTTTCCAGTTCTTCCCCAACCAGTCATGATTTCATCGCAAATAATCAACACTTCATGTTTTTTAGCCAATTGAAAAAGTGCTTCCAAAAATTCCGGTCTATACATGCGCATTCCTGCTGATCCTTGCACCAATGGTTCTACCATTAATCCAGCAAATTCGCCTGTTTGGAAAAGTTTTTCAGCCTCTAGCAGACACTTTTTTTCCATTTCAAAAGTTGGAAAAGGAATGAAATCGACATCGAAAAACAAATGCTCGAAAGGTTTATTGAAATAGTCCCGCTGACCAATCGACATCGCCCCAAAAGTATCGCCATGATAAGCGCCATCCAAAGCCAAGATTCTATGTTTGGGTTTGTCGAGGTTAAACCAGTATTGGAAAACCATTTTCAAAGCGACTTCTACGGCTGTTGAACCATCATCTGAAAAGAAAACTTTACTTAAATTATCGGGTAAAAAATTCAAAATTCTTTTCGACAATTCTACTGCTTTTGGATGCGTCACTCCAGCAAAAATAACGTGATCAATTTTGCCGAATTGTTCTGTAATGGCGTTTTTAAGATATTCATTTCCATGTCCGTGAATATTGACCCACCAAGAAGAATTACAGTCTAAATATTGTTTTCCATCTTCTGTGAAAAGCGTTGAATCTTTGGTTTTTACAACTGCCAATGGAGTAGGTGCAGTTTGCATTTGTGTGAATGGATGCCAAACGTAATTGTGATCGTCTTGAAGAAAATTGGACATGTTTGAATATTTGTCGCAAAATTACAAATGAATTACTAGAAACCTTTAACTTTACTCTTACAAACACAATTTACAAACAGATTAAGATTTAAATATTTACAATTAAAAGTCATAAAAATGAGCAAAATCAAACAAATTAGACCTTTAGGTTTTCAATGGCAAACCTTAGACCCATTTTTATTTTGTGTACACCATGAAGATCAATTTCCCAAAGGAAATGACGAACTAGGACCAGCTACAAGTTTAGCAGGAAGAAATATCGGACAAGATTTCGTCATCAAAGACGGTTGGCGTATGTATCACGGCGAAAAAGTGCCAGGTTTTCCAGGGCATCCACACCGCGGTTTCGAGACAATAACAGTTGTTCGTGAAGGCTTGGTCGATCACGCTGATTCGGCAGGAGGAAAAGGTCGTTATGGAAATGGTGATGTGCAATGGATGACAGCAGGAAAAGGATTGTTGCATTCAGAAATGTTTCCATTGTTGAATAAAGATTCAGAAAATCCAGCAGAATTGTTTCAAATTTGGTTGAATTTACCGAAGATAAATAAATTGGTTGAACCAGAATATAAAATGTTTTGGAGTGAAGAAATTCCGAGTTTTGAAGCAGAATTTGGCGTAAATATTGAAGTGTTGGCGGGAGAATTGTTAGGACGAAAATCTCCAACACCTCCGCAAAATTCTTGGGCAGCCGATCATGCTAATTTTGTGGGAGTTTACAATATTCAAATGCAGGCCAATTCAACGTTTGTCTTACCAAAAACTGCTGATGGAATTAACCGTACACTCTACTTTTACAAAGGAAATCAGCTAACTTTAGAAGGTCAATTGATTCCAAACTACCATGCAATTGATGTAGTTTCTGACGCAGATTTAAAGTTGGAAAGCGGTAATGAAAACATCAAAATTTTGGTTTTACAAGGAAGGCCAATCAACGAACCTGTTGTGCAACATGGACCATTTGTGATGAACACCAAAGAAGAAATTATTCAGGCATTCAATGAATATCAAAAAACACAATTTGGCGGTTGGCCATTTGATAGATACGACATGGTTCATGATCGAAAATTAGGACGATTTGCTAGGTATACAGATGGGAGTGAGGAAGTGAAATGAGTACTTTTGAATAAAAATTTTGTACAGTAAATTATAGTAATTATATATCAAAAAGCCCAAGAATTTACTAACTTCGTGGCGCAAAATAAACACATTAAAATGGCAGATTTTTTTTACCAAGATCCTTATCCAATTTTAAAAGACGATACGGAATATACGCACATTTCTTCGGATTATGTGAAAGTTGAGAAATATGGAGACAGAGAAGTTCTACACATTGATCCCAAAGGAATTGAAGTGTTGGCAGAAGCTGCTTTGGCAGACGTTTCGTTTTACTTACGAACTTCGCATTTAGAAAAATTGAAAGCCATTTTGAGTGATCCAGAAGCGACGGATAACGACCGTTTTGTAGCATATAATTTACTTCAAAATGCAACCATTGCAGCTGAAGGACAATTGCCTTCTTGTCAAGATACTGGAACAGCGATTGTTGTAGCAAAAAAAGGAGAGGACGTTTACACTGGATCTGATGATGCTGTTGCACTTTCGAAAGGAATTTTCAACACCTACCAAGAACGCAATTTGAGATATTCTCAAGTGGTCGCGTTGAATATGTTTGAGGAGAAAAATTCTGGAACTAATTTACCAGCGCAAATTGATATTTATGCCAAAAAGGGAATGTCTTATGAATTTTTATTCCTTGCAAAAGGTGGAGGTTCAGCCAATAAGACTTTCTTATATCAAAAAACCAAATCTTTGTTGAACGATGCTTCTTTGGAAGAATTTATCAAAGAAAAAATCAAAGATTTGGGAACTTCAGCTTGTCCACCTTATCACTTGGCATTTGTGGTTGGAGGAACATCTGCTGAAGCGAATTTAGCTGCTGTGAAAAAAGCTTCTGCGGGTTATTTCGATAATCTTCCCACTGAAGGAAACATGGGAGGTCAAGCTTTCCGTGATTTGGAATGGGAGAAAAGAGTACAATTGATTTGTCAAGAAAGTTTGATCGGCGCGCAATTTGGCGGAAAATATTTTACGCACGATGTTCGCGTAATTCGTTTGCCACGTCATGCAGCTTCTTGTCCAGTTGGATTGGGCGTTTCTTGTTCTGCAGACAGAAATATCAAAGCGAAAATTACGAAAGAAGGTTTGTTCATCGAAGCGTTGGAGAAAAATCCACGCAGATTGTTGCCAGAAATTCCGCCACATTTGGAGCCACCAGTGGAAATCGATTTGGATCGACCAATGGCTGAAGTATTGGCTGAATTGTCAAAATACCCAATCAAAACACGTTTGAAATTGAACGGAACCTTGATTGTTGCCCGTGACATGGCACATGCAAAAATCAAAGAAATTATCGATTCAGGATTGCCGATGCCAGAATATTTCAAAAATCACCCAATTTATTACGCAGGACCAGCCAAAACGCCAGATGGAATGCCTTCAGGAAGTTTCGGGCCAACTACTGCAGGAAGAATGGATTCTTATGTGGACCAATTCCAAAGTTTGGGCGGAAGTATGATCATGTTGGCAAAAGGAAATCGTTCAAAAGACGTTACCAACGCCTGTGCGAAATACGGTGGATTCTATTTAGGATCAATTGGTGGACCAGCAGCCATTCTAGCGAAAGAAAACATTACTTCAGTGGAAGTAGTTGATTTTGAAGAAATGGGAATGGAAGCTGTACGTAAAATTACCATCAAAAATTTCCCAGCATTTATCATTTC
>CANHQP010000073.1 GCA_947462925.1 Flavobacteriia bacterium
GAAGGTTGCTGCGAAGCGAACCTACGCAGCGCTAGTGGAGTAGATCACCGACACTTCCGAAGGATGCAGCGAAGCTAATATCACGTTTTCAGACCGCGATAGCAGCACCGCAGGTAACCTTTTAAAATAAAGCGCATTATGCATTAAATTTGTTTGGTGCAAAAATTTGCGCTTTAACTTTCTGAGAAAGCCTTGAACTTAGCCGCAGGCGATCTCAGCGAAGCTATTTTTGGGTTCGTTTTGATCAAGCACCGCGAAGCAGCCACGCAGTGAAAAGGAACAAAAAGTTTCCCCTTGATTTAGGCATTATCTTTGTTTAGCGACTTTTGATTACTTTTGTATCAATTGAAAAAGTCTAAAATCCTTTAAAATGAAAAAGATCACATTTATTCTTATTGCTGTGTTAGGTTTGACGGTTGTTAGCTGTAGCAAACGCATCGCGTACACAGAAGAAATTCGCAAGGAATACGATTTGAATGCTGAAAATTTGAAGAAAGTTCAATTTTATACTTCTTCTCAAATTATTTTACAACGCAGCACTAGTAACGGTTCGCAAGAAATTTCTGCTGATGGAAAATTGGTTCAAAACCAAAAAAATGAAGAAGATCGCTTGATTATCAATCCAAGTACAAAATGTATTTTCGAAAAGTATGGTGACAAAGGCGAAGTTTTCATCCGTTTCGAAGTTGGACAAGGAAAAACGTTGAAATTTGCGGTTCGTCAAAACCAAGCGAATGGCCGTTTTTATTTAGATGCCAATTGGAAATCCGATAAAGGAGGAGAAGTTCAATACGGAAATCAAACGTATTATGCCAATTCAGCTTCAGGAAATACTTTCTTGATGGTTTCAATTCAAAAATTGAAGAAAACCAAACGCAAAGACCGCGTGGTGAAAGGGATTAAAGTTTAGAATAAACTGAAATAGAATAGGAAAAACCGAAGATGAGTGGATTGTCTTCGGTTTTTTTGTTTCAAACAACCAATGTTTCTTTACCAGCAAAATTTAAGCTGCACTGGTTTTCATCGGTTTAATATCATTCAATTCTTTTTCTTTCTGAATTTTGCCTTCCTCTAGATCGAAATCATCTTGCAATCCGAGCCAAAACTTCGCAGATGTTCCAAAATATTTGGCCAATCGCAATGCTGTATCTGCAGTAATTCTTCTATTTCCTTTGATAATTTCCGAGATACGGGTTTGTGGCAAAAAAGTCTCTTTCGCCAAACGATAAGCGGAAATTTCCATCGGAATTAAAAATTCTTCAAGTAAAATTTCTCCCGGGTGAATGTTGTTTAATTTTTCCATTTTTTAGTGGTAATCAATTACTTTTATTCCGTAAGCATCATTGTTAATCCATTGAAAAATAATTCTCCATTGATTATTAATTCTAATGCTGTGATAATCTTCAAGATTTCCTTTTAACTTTTCCAAGCGATTGGCTGGTGGAATTCTTAAATCATTCAAATCTTGCGCACTATTTATCATTCTTAATTTTCGGCGAATAATTTGCTGAATCTCACTGGGCAGTTTCTTTGATTGAAGTCCCAGCCAAATTTTTTCAGTTTCCTTATCTCCAAACTCTTTTATCATTAGTTACATTATACGTTACTAACGTCAAAAGTAAGTAAATGTTTTCTTGATTCCAATTTTATTTTAATTATTTCAGATGTTTCAAAAAACAACACTTTTCCCAAATCCAAAAATAAAACCTAATTTCGTTCCCATGTTTTCAAAGTATAAATACTACATCTTACTACACATCACCATTTTCATTTGGGGTTTTACGGGGATTTTAGGCAAGCTGATTCATCTTGAGGCAATTAATATTGTTTGGTTCAGGGTTTTAATCGCTTTTTTATCTTTGATTGTTGGACTTTGGTTGCTGAAACTGCCCATCAAAATTCAAAACAAAAAACAGTTCTGGGCAACCTTGGGCGTGGGCGTTTTTGTGACTTTGCATTGGCTTACTTTTTACCAATCGATTCAACTTTCAACGGCTTCTTTGGGCGTTTTGTGTTTGTCAACTACCACCTTGCATGTCACTTGGCTTGAACCTTTGGTGATGAAACGCAAATTTTCTTGGTTAGAATTTTCGATGGGCGTTGTGGTGATTTATGGTATTTACATCGTCTCCGATGATTTCAAAGGCAAAGAATTAGAAGCCTTGGCTTTTGGATTGACTTCCGCTTTGTGCGCCGCACTTTTTTCGGTTTTCAATGCACGTTTGGCCAAAGATGGCGTTCCAGCTTCTGCATTGACCATTCATGAAATGGGCGTTGGACTCGTTTTTATGACCATTGTGATGCTGGCGACAAATAAAATTCACGCGGAAATGTTCGTCATGCGTTGGGAAGATTTGGCTTGGTTGCTATTTTTGGGAATCATTTGCACTTCCATCGCTTTCTTGACAACCATCGAAGTGGTGAAAAAATTGGGAGCATTTACAGTTACGTTGAGTATCAATTTGGAACCTGTTTACACGATTATTTTGGCGATTTTATTGCTGAAAGAAAACAAAAAACTGGACAATAGTTTTTACATAGGTGCTACGCTCATTATCTTTGTAGTGATTGCAAATGCGGTGATCAAGAATTATCTTTCGAAACGAACTTCTTCGAAAATTTTGCAAAGTGAGACGGGTCATTGAAACCCAATTTAAATCCGATTTCTTTGGCAGATAATTGCGTAAAAAACGACAGTCTTTTGGCTTCTGCAACCAAGCGATTTTGAATGTGTTCTTTCGCTGTTCGACCCGTATTTTTCTTGATTATTTCGTTCAAATAATTCGCAGAAATGGTCAGTTTATCCGCATATTCACTCACTTTGTGCCATTCCATGTATTTCTGTTCCACCAATACTTTGAATCGAGATACGATTTCCGGTGGCATTTCTCCCGTTGATTCAAATTGTTTGTTTGATTTCAATTCACAAGCATCAATCAAAAACAACTTTAAATACGCACTGAATTTTTCCTCTGTGAAACTTTGGTTGGAATTATAAATTTCTTGTAGTTTGTAAATCAATTTTTTAACTTCATTTTGGGAATCATCGAGTTGCAGAAAATTGATTTTCCCTTCCACAGTGAAAAGATTTAAATCATTGATGAATTTTGTTGTTAATCCATTTTTGATTAAAAATTCCTCCGTAAATAAAATGGCCAAACCTTCAGGTGCTTCATCTTCAGATTCAACTTGGTGCACTTGCTCTGGATGGATGAAGAACAACATGTCGTTTTTTATTTCAATCGTGTTGAGATCAATCGTGTGTTTTCCGGAAGCGTTGATGGTCCAAAGAATTGTGTAGTAATTATGTCTATGTGGCTCTTCTATTTTATCGGTATCTTTTCTCTTCGCCTCAATTTCTTGAAAAGTCTTGACCGCAAAATTGACGCTTTTGTTGTCGATAATTAAGTCAACATTTTCTATGTTTCTAAAGTAAGACATCCGCTACTGAATTGATTAGTCTTTGAGGGTTTGTACCAACGCATTCCAAAATTCTTCAGTTGAATTGACGCATCCTTGCTCCAACATTTGGTGTATTTCAGTTTCTCGTACTTGAGAATATGGCTTTTCGTTGGTGAAAAAGCTTAACAATCCTGCGTTTTTGGTCAATGCGTCGTGAATTCCTTCAGGAGTCGATAAATCAACCAAATCAGTTGGATTTTTTTTCTGAATGGCAATCAATTCCAATTTTTCTGCACCACAATTGAAAACAAAGCAACTGTCAATGGTTCTGTGTTCCAAAAACTTCACTTTTTCATAAACGATTTGCAGCACGTTGTCACTGAAAAGTTCAATCATTTCAAGCGCTAGATCGGGATTGCTTTTGTTCATTTCCTCCCATTCTTCTTTATACACCTGATTGACTACCAAAAATTGTTTCAAATCATCTTCTAGTAAGCGTAATTCCTCGTCTGTTAATAAGCGATATTTCATTGATTTTGCGACTGTTTTCGATTCATTTTTACAAATTTAACACAAAAAAAGCCGAAGACTTCATTTCATTTTGGAAAAATCCGCTACGAAATAAAGTTTTCGGCTCTAAAAATTGGAAAGAACTGCTTTTACAAAGTTCCTCTCAATGCTTGTTCTCTTTCGATAGATTCAAAAAGTGCTTTGAAGTTACCTGCTCCAAATCCTTTTGCACCCATTCTTTGAATGATTTCGAAAAACAAAGTTGGTCTATCTTCCACTGGTTTAGTGAAAATTTGCAACAAATATCCTTCTTCATCTGCATCCACCAAAATCGATAATTTTTGAAGTTCTTGGATGTCTTCTTTCATCATGTCGCGGTGAACACCTAAACGTGCTGGAATTTCATCGTAATATGCTTGTGGTGGTGGTGGTAAAAACTCCACGCCTCTTGCTTTCAATTGTTGCACAGTACCAATGATATCGTCAGTTGCTACAGCTAAATGTTGCACACCTGAACCTTCGTAGAAATCTAAATATTCCTCAATTTGAGAACGTTTGTTTCCTTTTGCTGGCTCATTGATTGGAAATTTAATTCTACCATTTCCATTACTCATCACTTTACTCATCAATGCTGAATATTCCGTGTGAATTTGTTTGTCGTCAAATGACAGGAAATTAGCAAATCCCATGATGTCTTCGTACCATTTTACCCAAACATTCATTTGGTTCCAGCCAACGTTTCCAACCATATGGTCGATGAATTTCAAACCTACTGGCGTTGGGTTATAATCGCTTTTCCATTCAACGAATCCAGGCAAGAATAAACCATTGTAGTTTTTACGCTCAACAAAAATGTGAACAGTTTCACCGTAAGTATAAATTCCTGAGCGAATTACTTCACCATGCTCGTCTTTTTCAACCGTTGGCTCCATGAAAGATTTCGCGCCACGACTTACTGTTTCTTCGTATGCTTTTCTCGAATCTTCAACCCACAAAGCGATTACTTTAACTCCATCTCCATGTTTTTTAACGTGTTCACCGATAGGAGATTCACTGTTCATGGCAGTTGTCAAAACCAATCTAATTTTGTCTTGTTTGATCACGTATGATGTACGGTCTTTCAAACCCGTTTCCAATCCTGCATAAGCGTGAGATTGAAATCCAAAAGCTGTTTTGTAGAAATGCGCTGCTTGTTTTGCGTTTCCAACATAAAATTCTACGTAATCCGTTCCCAATAACGGAAGGAAATCTTGTGCGTCTTCAAAGATTTTTTCCAATCCGTACTCAACGTTTTTTACTTCTTTACTCATGATTCTAATATTTTGAAGCAAGGTTTACCTGCTTGATTTTTAATTTGATAAATGATTTTCGACTTATTCCAACCAAGATTTGTAGTAATCTTTGTCAGAAAGATCCACTGCTGCTTGAGTCAATTTCAGCGGTTTGAAAGTATCGACCATCACAGCCAATTCTCCTGTTTCTTTTTGACCAATACTACGCTCCATTGCGCCTGGGTGTGGCCCGTGAGGAATTCCACCTGGATGCAAAGAAATGTATCCTTTTTCAACGTGATTTCTACTCATAAAATCGCCATCAACATAATACAAAACCTCGTCAGAATCAATGTTGCTATGATTGTACGGTGCAGGAACAGCTTTTGGATGGTAATCGTACAAACGAGGAACAAATGAGCAAATTACAAAATTGTTTCCTTCGAATGTTTGATGAATTGGCGGTGGCAAATGCACGCGACCTGTAATTGGTTCAAAATTGTGAATTGAAAACGCATAAGGGAAATTGTAACCGTCCCAACCAACAACATCAAACGGATGTGTCGCGTAAACGATTTCGTGCAAAATATTTTCTTTTTTCACTTTCACAACAAAATCGCCTTTTTCGTCGTGTGTTTCTAATTCTGAAGGAACTTTGAAATCTCTTTCACAAAAAGGAGAATGTTCTAATAATTGTCCGAATTTATTTCTGTAATTCCTAGGAGTCACAACTGGGCTAAAAGATTCGACGATAAACAAACGATTGTCTTCGGTATCGAAATCAATTTGATAAATCATTCCGCGAGGAATTACCAAATAGTCGCCATATTCAAAAGGAATATTTCCTACTAAGGTTCTCAGTTTTCCTGTTCCTTTATGGATAAAAATCACTTCATCAGCATCAGCGTTTTTATAAAAGTAAGAAGTCAAGGATTTTCTTGGTGCTGCGCAAGCAACATTGAGGTCATTGTTGAATAAAACGATGACACGACTGTCTAAAAAATCATCTTGAGCGGGTACTTCATAACCGCGAATCATATGTGATTGAATATTTTTTCCAACGGCAGCGATGGGTGTTAAATCAATCGGGTTTGAAATAGATTTTACCTGAGTTGGTCTGTGAACATGATACAAAATGGAAGCGAAACCACTAAAGCCTTCTGTACCGAATAATTGTTCGTAATAATATCCACCCGTTTCTTTTTCGAAAGTGGTGTGTCTTTTAGACGGGAAACGTCCAAGTTTATGATAAAATGGCATAACTGCTGTTTTTTAAAGTTTAACTATTTTCAAAGCAATTATCAGCGATGAAATTTTCAATTTTTCAAGCGCCTCACTCTGGGTTGCGCTTGATCAGAAACTTTAAATAACTCAAGAGTCCTAACCACATTTTCGATTCGTTTTACACAAAGTTAAAATTTGAATCCAATACTTACAAATTTTATTTGATTAGAATCTTTCTAAATGAAATTTTAGTTGCTATTTATTAATTAATAAATTGATTTTCAAGTGTTTAATTCTTGGGTTTGGTCATAAAAAAAGAGTGAGACGGGCGTCTCACTCTCTTCTAACCTAACCTAACCTACCTTTTACAACTAAACCTGACACAAATGTAAATCATGATTTTCTATTTTGCAAATATTTTTTTGGTTTTTTTTAATTTCAAAAAAAAAGTAATTCATAATGAGCAAATTAAACTGCAAAAAAGTATAAAAATTAATATTCCACATCTTGATATCAGAAGCTAATTACCTGAAATTTACAAAGAACCTAAAATAATTAACCTTGAATATTTTTATTAGTCAATTCATCTCATTATATTCGCACCCTTAAATAAAAAGATACAAATGGCTCTAATTGGAAAAATTCGAGAAAAATCAGGTTTACTGGTGATTATTATTGGTTTAGCTTTATTGGCTTTTATCTTGCCAGAATTCAACAAAAACAACGTTTCTGATGTTGGTCCAGGGTTGGTTTACGGTGAGAAAGTGAAGTACGATGTTTACGAGCAAAGAAGCAGAGAAGTTGGGATGATGGATGAGCAACAAGCTGCTCAAGCGCAAAGACCTTATACAGCTCAAGACCAGGAGAATTCCATCGAGAAAGCGTGGAACTCAGTAGTTGAAGATATCATCTTCGAAAAAGAATATGAAGCTTTAGGAATTGATGTTAGCCAAAGAGAATTGGACGCCTACCTTTATGGGACTGATGGATTTACCGTTATGGAAAATTTGGCACAAACTTTTGTTGATTCAACAGGGAATTTCAATCCAAGATTGTTGGAACAAAGAATTCAACAAATGGAATCATCTAAAGATCCAAACGAGGCTGCACAATGGGAGCAAAATAAGAAAGACTTGCGCAAACAACGTAAATCAGAAAAATACTTTCAACTATTGTCTCAAGGTGTTTATGTAACTGACTTAGAAGCTGAAGAAGAATACAAGGCTCAAAAAGAATTGAAAAGCATTTCATATATCGCTAAGAGATACAGTGAAATTCCTGACGATCAAGTAAAGGTAACTGATGCTGCAGTGCGTGCTTATTATGAAGAGCACAAAAACGAGAAAAAATGGGAATCTACTGCAGGTAGAACTGTGAAGTATTTCGAAATTAAAGTGGCGCCTTCTAAAGATGATACTGCTAAGTTTACGAAAGTCATTACAGATTTGAAAGCTCAATTCATGAAATCTACTAGTACAAAAACGGATAGTTTATTTGTGCTTGCAAATAGTGACATGAAAGCTTATTCAAGTACTCACCAAGCGACTTTCAGACCAGAAAATGATCCTAAAGCAAGACAAGGAATGACTTATCCAATGTATATGGATACTGTTTTCAAAACTGCTAGCAAAGGTCAAGTGGTTGGACCATATTATGACCAAGGAAACACAAGACTTGCTAAAGTATTAGATTTCAATAAATATGTATTGAAAGTACGTCATATCTTAATTGGTGCTAAACAAGGTGATACTTTGTCTTTCGTGAAAGCAAAACGCAAAGCAGACAGTATCATGGTAACTTTGAACAAAACAAATTTCCCAGAATACGCACAAAGATTCTCTGAAGATCCAGGATTGAAACAAAACGGTGGCGTTTATGAAGATTTCTTAGATTTTGAAATGGTTCCTGAATTCTCTCAGTTTGCTATTGACAATCCAATTGGAAAAATTGGAACTGCTAAAACAACTTTTGGTATTCATATCATAGAAGTTTTAGATAAAAAAGAAGTGAATTTCCCAGTTTTGGCAATTATTCAAAAAACATTGACAGCAAGTCAAGACACTGAAGACGATGCTAAAAGTGCAGCTTATGAAGTGTACGATGAATTCTCTGCAAAAATTGAGAAAAAATCAACACCTAAAGCGAAATTAGACTTGTTTGATACATTGGCTAGAAGAAAAGATTTCTTCGTTACTCAACCAATTGATATCTTGACAGAAAGTCCAAGAGTAAATGCATTTGAAACACCAATGGCAAAAGATAAAATTTTGAAATTGGCTTATGATGAAGATGCTGAAGTTGGAATGATGTCTTATCCAATTAAAGATGGTTCAAAATATGTAATTGCAGTTATTTCTTCTATTCGTCAAAAAGGTGTTCCAAATTTTGAAGATGTGGAGGCTAGAATGAAAGTGGAAGTAATGAACGACTTGAAAGCAAAACGTTTCACAAGAATGATGCTTGGAAGTAGAACGATTGAAGCAGCTTCAAGAAAAATGAATACTCCAGTACAAGAGGCAGAGGTTACTTTTGCAAATCCTCAATTTGGTGGAAGTGGTTTTGAACCTGAAGTTGTAGGTTCATTGTTTGCAGGTCTGAAAAATGGAGAATTGACTATTCCATTGAAAGGTTTGCAAGGTGTTTACTTGATTCGTTTGAATAAAACAACGAAAGCACCAGCTACAAGCAATTTCAGTGTAGAAAAAGAGCAATTATTGAATGCAGCAAGAGGTAACGTTCAAAATTCAGTTCGTCAAGCGCTATTCAAAATGGCAGAAGTAAAAGATTACCGCAAATTCAACAGTCTTGGAATTACTATCGAAGACTAATTAATACAATAATTTTGAAAGGGTTGGATCAATGATTCAACCCTTTTTTTATGCCTTGCATTTTGTAGAAAAATAAAAAAGCCACACTCTTTTCAGGAGGGCACTGAAAAAGGATGACTTTTTCAAAAGTATTTCTTAAAGGCGATTATGAAAAGTTTCGATTTTTCGTAATCGCTTTTTTTATTGGAACTGATATTAGGTTAAGAAGTTATTATATTGCTCTTCAGAGTTCTTTTTTAATCAA
>CANHQP010000074.1 GCA_947462925.1 Flavobacteriia bacterium
GGGAGTGTTCAATAAACTGTGTCAAGTTCCTATTTAATTCTTTCACTAAAGTAGCTATTTAAATCATTTCTAATACTTGCCCAAGCGAAGATTTGTCCATTCCATCTTGTATGAGCGTTTTGTATTGCTAGGTAAACTTGTTTAAGAATAGCGTTTTCTGAGGAAAAAGCTCCTTTTGTTTTAGTTACTTTTCTGATCATTCTATGGTAACTTTCAATAGGATTTGTTGTGTACATAATTCGCTTTAATTGAGGTGTAAACTTGTATAGATTTGCCAGTCGATCCCAGTGTTTATGCCAGCTTTTAAAAATAGAAGGATATTTTTTACCCCATTTCAGTTCTGCAGCTGCTAGCGCTTCTAATCCTAGTTGCTCCGTTGATGCTTTGTATATGGCTTTTAAGTCTTTCATTACTTCACGCAAATCATTGTAAGTGCAATATTTTGCGCTGTTTCGCATTTGATGTACCAAACACAACTGAACCTCAGTTTGAGGAAAATAATCTTCTATTGCATCTCCAAAGCCATTTAAATTATCGATACAAGCGATAAAAACATCATCAACTCCTCTTTCCTTCAAATTGTTAAGTACCTGTCTCCAAAAACTTGAACTTTCACTTGTTCCAAAATAAATACCTAAAACCTCTTTTGTTCCTTCCATCGAAACGCCCAGTACAGAATACACAGCTTTGCTCTTAACTTGACCATCTTCTCTTACTTTGTAGTGCATTGCATCAAGCCAAAGAATAGGATATACGCTCTCCAAAGGTCTGTTTTGCCACTCTTTAATTTCTGGAATAATGCGATCTGTGATGCTACTAATTGTACCGTCAGAAATTTCAAAATCATACATTTCTCTTAAATGACTTTGAATGTCTGAATAACTCATCCCTAGTCCATATAAACCAAGTATTTTCTTGTCAATATCACTTGATATGGTGACCTGTCTTTTACTGACTGTTTGTGGTTCAAAACTACCATTTCTATCTCTAGGAGTTTGAAGTTCAAAAGAGCCTAAACTGCTTTCCATCTTCTTTTTTCCTGAACCATTCCGCCTATTTTTAGTGGTTTTGGTGGTTTTAACATGTTCGTTTATTTCACCTTCGAGAGAGGCTTCCAAAACCATTTTTATCAAAGGAGTAAAAACACCATCAACTCCCGTTAAGGGTTTTCCACTTTTTACGCTGGCAACCAGGTCCTTTGAGAATTGCTCAAAATCAAATTTCGTGTCCATTTGTCAAAAATATCTTTTATAATTAAACCTAAAAAAAATATTTGACACAGTTTAATGAGCATACTCTATTGGAGAAACAAAATCCCAAAACCTTGCAATTCCAATTCGAGAAGACTTTCAAAAATATTATACGCAATTTGATGTAACAGGAACTTTTGTTGTTCTTGACGAAAAAAACAATAAGCTTACCTTATACAATCCTTCAAAATATTCAGAACGAGTAACTCCCGCGTCAACCTTCAAAATTTGCAATGCTTTGATTGGTTTAGAAACTGGAACAATGAAAGATAAATATGAAATTTTCGAATGGGATAGTGTCGTTCGTAATAATGAAAACTGGAATAAAAATCAGGATTTGCAAACGGCTTTTAAAAATTCAACTGTATGGTATTTCCAAAAAATGGCGCGTGAAATTGGCGGTCAGGAAATGAAATGTTGGCTCGATAAATTAAACTATGGAAATGCTGACACCACTGGTGGAATCGATTTATTTTGGCTCCAAGGTGGAATGCGAATCAGTCCCAAAGAAGAAATTGAATTTTTGCAAAAACTAAATAACTTTGAGTTGCCCTGCACTGAAAAAAATATGCAGCAAGTCAAAGATATGATGCTGATTGAGCGAACTGAAAAATATGCAATCTACGGCAAAACTGGTTGGGGAATGAATGGAAATAATGACCTTGGTTGGTTTGTTGGTTTTGTAGAAACAAATAACAATGTTTTCTATTTTGCAAATTGTATAGAATCAAATAAAGAATTTTTGCCAAATTTTGCAATTGCTAGAAAAGAAATTACATATAGGATACTCAAAGAATTAAACATTTTTTGAAAAATGTAATTTAGAAGCCGTCAATGCATAAACCAACGGAATTCTATTTCCTAAATGTTTAATAATATAGTGATCTTCATCTATTTTTTCTGTACCTTGAAAACAATTGTAAGGCGAATAGTCAAATTCCTGAAATTGCTTCAACTCCAAACCTTGAGAAATCAATGCTGTCAAAACTTCACCTAAATCATGATTCCACATCATGTACGTTTGTTGAATTTCAGCAGAGCGATCTGCATATGTTCCTGATTCATCTTCAATAATCGCTTCCGAGTTAAAATAATTGTAAGCAACTTTTTCGAATGCATCATCAAACATCCAAACAACAGGGTGAAATTCAACGAAAACAAATTTACCTCCTGGTTTCAAAAAATGAGAAACAATGTCAGCCCATCGATTCATATTTGGTAACCATCCTATGGTTCCATAACTTGTAAAAACAATATCAAATTGTTCATCTAGGTGATTTTTCAAATCATAAATGTCAGATTGTATAAACTTAGCATCTACATTCATTGTACTAGCTATTTCTGTAGCTTTATCAATCGCTTTGTCTGACAAATCAACGCCAACTACCTCTGCGCCCATTCGAGCCATTGAAATCGAATCTTGTCCAAAATGACATTGCAAATGAAGTACTTTCTTGTATCTTAAATCACCCAATAAACCCAATTCAATCGACTTTAGAGAATTTTTTCCTTTCAAAAAATTTTCCATATCGTAGAAGTCGGAAGAAACATGCGTATCTACCCTATTATTCCAAGATTTTTTATTTATTTCAATGTAATTGTTCTCCATACGATGGTTTGTAAGTTTGAATAAAGTTATCAATTTGGGTTAATTTCATTCCAATTAATTGCAAAAAAATGAAAATTGATTTTTTTACTATCCCAGTAATAAACTTGCATAAAAGTAAAATGGGACGTGAAAGATCAATTCAAAAAAAAACATTAATTTCTACATTCCAATTTAAAACAAAAAAGTCCTGAAATAATTTCCAGGACTTCAATATAATAAGTTGAATCTTATTTGAAAAGTAAGATGAAATAGTAAATTCCAGCTGCTAACAATGCGCTTACCGGAATAGTTAGAATCCATGCCCACAGTAAATTAATGGTAACACCCCATCTAACTGCACTCAGTCTTCTAGTTGCACCGACTCCGATAATAGAACCAGTAATAGTATGCGTTGTTGAAACAGGAATACCTAATTGAGATACAGTAAACAAAGTCAACGCACCAGCTGTTTCAGCACATACGCCTTCCAGTGGAGTCACTTTCGTAATTTTGGTACCCATGGTTTTCACAATTTTCCAACCTCCCATCAAAGTACCTAATCCAATCATCAAATAACAACCAAAAGAAATCCAAAATGGCATTGTTTCTGATTTTACTTTGGTTTTAATACTATGACCTTTTAATAATTCTGGTTCTTCTTTTTTGATGTGTTCGTCAAACAGTGAAGCGTACTTGTAATTTTTATTCAGTTTATCTTTCACAAAAATCAATTCTCTTGATGTAGCATCAAAAATTGAATCTCCTTTAGTATAAATGTGCAAGTGATCTCCTTCTTCATGTAAACTATCTGTTACCAAATATTCAGGCTTGAATTTTTGTTTGTGCCCATCCTCACTGTGAAACTCAATTTGCATCATTTCTGAAATTTGCAAATACTTTGGAATGTCCGCATCAACTTTTCCATCACGCGCCATATTTCCATAAACCATCAAGGCAGCACAAATAATTCCCATCACCTTTTGAGAATCGGCTCCACCATGTCCTAATGAAAAAGCTGCCGAAGAAAGAAGCTGAAGCTTTTTATACATGTTCGATTCCTTTAGAGCTGATTGTTTTTTTCCATGAAATAATTGATACCAAGTGTATGTTAATACGAATATTAAAAGCATCCCAATCACAATGTACATCATAATTGGCTTCATATCCATGTAATCAATCATATACATCATCATATAAATGGTGATGACAGAAAGAAATAAAATCCAAAAAATCTTTTTTGCAAATGACCTACTAATAGTCACCAAAGCTATCAAAAAGGCAATAAAACCTCCTATAAATGGTGCAAGGAAAATAAACAAAACAACTTTTAAAATTTCTCCGGTTGCGATTACGTCAAATCCTGCATGTGCAACGGCTGCTCCAGCAAAACCACCAATTAAAGTATGAGAAGAACTTGAGGGTAATCCCAATCTCCAAGTTAATAAATTCCAAAAGGTTGCTGCAATCAAACCAGCTAAAATAACCCATAGGTCAATCGCACTGTTATCTACCGTCTTTGCAACTGTATTTCCCACACTCATGTCAAATACCCAAAAAGCAATGATGTTAAACCCTGCGGCCCATATTACTGCTTGAAAAGGTGAAAGTACTTTGGTAGAAACAACCGTTGCAATTGAGTTAGCTGCATCATGAAAACCATTGACCAAATCAAACAATAAGGCAATGACAATCACAATGATTAATAATGTAAACATAGTTTCTTGTTTGAAAGTTAACGTAAATACTAAGCGTATTTTACAACAATAGATTCAATCACATTACCTGCATCTTCGCATTTGTCAGTTGCAACCTCCATGATTTGATAAATTTCTCTTTTCTTAATTAATTGTTTTGCATCTGGTTCTGTATCAAACAAACGCTCAATGCTCATGTCAAAAATATCGTCTGCTTGATTTTCTGCAGAGTTAATTTTGATCACACATTCAACAATTTTTTGCGTATTTTTCAAGTTTCTCAATTCACTTACAGCACTATTTACAGCTAATACAGCATCATAAATAACATCTGCCATTTTCTGAATTCCTTGGTCGAAAGGATCAACCTTATAAAAATTGATTTTTTTAGCAGAAGAATAAATATAATCACAAATATCATCTAAAGCAGTTGCCAAACTATGTATGTCTTCTCTATCAAATGGTGTAATGAAATTTTTACCCAATTCAACAAAAATCTGGTGAGTCAATTCATCATTTTGATGCTCTAAATCTTCCATTTCCAAAATAATCGCTGCTCTTTTGTTGAAATCAGCTTCATTTACTACTAATACAAGCTTTCCTGCAATCGATTCTAAATTAGAACTCGCAGTTTCAAAAAGTGTATAAAACACTCTGTCTTTAGGAAGAAAAAACTTTAAAATATTTGCCATTTTTGTGTTAATTTTTACGCAAAAGTATACGGATTTTTGAGAGTAAATAATTTTCAACCTATTTGTTAACGTAAAGATAATTTTAATAAAATCGACACTACTGAATTCCGCGTAAACAAATGCAAAACAGACCTTTAATGTAAAGCCGTTTTTTCAATATTACCAAAATGTTAACAGTTATTAAAATAATATTATCAAATATTCCCTATTTCTAAACTTTTTGTGTCTACAAATACCTTTAGTTCAAGAAAACAGCTAAAAGCAGCTCTAATATTAACTAAACATTAAGAGTGTTAATTAAAAGTTACCTTTTATTAATTAAATATTAATACAATGTTAAAAGCAATAGTTTTGGCCAAAAATTAGCAAAAATGGAACTAAAAGCATTCTTTAAATCATTAACCGCAAAACTTTTTACAAAAAGTAATTTCTACAAAAACACTTTGACTATCAGTGTATTAATACTTTTATTTATAGGGGTTTCCTTTGAAACAACGGCTCAAAAAGACAGTTTAAAATCAGAAATTCCAATTGATAAAACCCAAAAAAAATGGTTCGAAAATTTTTCAATAAGAGGATATGCACAGATTCGCTATAATAGATTGTTAGAAACCAATGAAAATCTAGGATGTGAACAATGTGATCGATCATGGGGAAAAGATGGTGGATTTTTTATCAGAAGAACAAGAATAATCTTTTCAGGACAAGTAAGTAAAAAAGTCTACTTTTATATTCAACCTGATTTTGCAAGTAGCCCATCGTCTGACAAGTTGCATTTTGCACAACTGCGAGATGCTTATTTCGATATAGGAATTGATAATGATAATGAATTTAGATTTCGCATTGGACAAAGTAAGGTACCATATGGTTTTGAAAATATGCAATCAAGTCAAAATAGAATATCTTTAGATAGAAATGATGCGCTCAATAGCGCTGTTTCAAATGAAAGAGATTTAGGTGTGTTCTTCTATTGGGCACCTAAAAACAAGAGAAAACTTTTCTCATCCTTAGTTAATGACGGGCTGAAAGGAAGTGGTGACTACGGTCTGTTTGCGCTTGGAGCATACAATGGTCAAACGGCAAATAATTTAGAACTAAATAACGAACCACATGTAGTTGGTCGATTTACTTATCCTTTTGAATTTAAAAAACAAACCTTTGAACTAGGGGTGCAAGCCTACACTGGAAAATGGGTGATGCCTAAAACAAATCTAAGCAGTGGAGTAAAAACAAATTCCAATTTGAATTATCTAGATCAGAGAATTGCCGCCACAGCCGTTATCTATCCGAAACCTTTTGGAATTCAAGCAGAATATACCATTGGTAAAGGACCTGAATTCAATAAAAATACTGATTCAATAGAAGTGACACCATTGAAAGGTGGATATGTAACATTAAGCTACTTTATTAATGTAAACAAACATACACTAATACCTTTTGTAAAATATCAATATTATGATGGCGGAAAAAAACACGAAAAAGATGCCAGAAGTTATGAGGTAAAAGAATTGGAAATAGGTGCTGAATGGCAATTAAACAAAAATTTTGAACTAGTCCTCAACTATACGATATCGAAAAGAAGATACGAAGACTTCAGTAAACAAGATAATTTACAAACAGGAAATCTCCTGAGAATCCAAGCTCAAATGAACTTCTAAAACTCACTTATCAAATTCGTTTTTAAAACTTATTAAAAACTTTAGAAGTAAAATTGACAGAAAAATAAAATATTAATTTGATGACTCAAACTTGTAACCTATTCCTTTTACGGTTTTGATAAAATTGTCCCCTATCTTTTCTCTTAACTTTCGTACATGAACATCAATGGTTCTATCACCTACTACGATATCAGAACCCCAAACCTTTTCTAAAATTTGATCTCTTTCAAACACAATATCTGGACGTGAAGCCAAGAGCGCCAATAACTCAAACTCCTTTTTGGGTAGATGAATTGGTTCACCGTTTTTATAAACTAAATACTTCTCTCGATTAATTACCAATTCTTCTACTGCATCCTCTTCTAGAATAACAGGCACAGATTTACGTCTTAAAATTGCATTGATTCTACTAACTAAAACACGCGGTTTAACTGGCTTAGAAATATAATCATCAGCACCCGCATCTAAACCTGCAATTTGACTGTAATCTTCGCCTCTAGCTGTTAAAAAACAAATTAATGTAGATTCAAAACCAGGTAATTTTCTTAGTGCCTCACATACCTCAATTCCATCCATTTGAGGCATCATAACATCTAGAATAATCAAATCTGGATGAAACTTCTTAGCAATCTCTATTCCATCCAAACCATTGGAAGCTACTTCTACTGCAAATCCTTCCTTAACTAGGTTGTACTTCAGTATTTCCAAAATATCAACTTCATCATCTATGATTAATATTGAACTCATGCAATTAATGTAAAAATAATTATAGCTTAAAATATATTACGAATTTAATGCTTTTAATTGGATTCTTAAAACATAATAAAACACGTATTATTGCAAACACAAAAACAAAAAACATAGTACTTAGAACATATGCAAAGCAAATTGATAAACTAACAAAGTAGAAATACAGTAATCTTAAAAAAATAAACTAAAGAAAATGTAAAAAATTAACATCAAAACTACTATTGTGTTACAAAATATAACTATATTTGCACCAGTAGTAGTAGGTTAGGTTGATTAGTGTAGCAAGAGCTTTGGACGCCCGTCTAAAGCTCTTGTTCGTTTTAGCTAGTTTAATATTCAACATCTTATAGATTTAAGTCGAGAAATACACCTTACGAAAATTCGAAATTTTACAATAAAAAAGTACCTACTGCCAAGCCAATTCATCCAAAAAATTACAAATTAGAAGTCAAACTTCTCAAAAGCTAATTGCTATCAAATTATATATTTGAACAATAATCACAGATGAAAAAATATTAAAACTCTGACATTCCAAAAAGAAAAAAACATAAAAAACTTAAATAAGAAATTTCCTAAGTTTTTAAAAAAGAAAATATTTTAAATGAAAAAGCCCTCACAATACTGGAGGGCACTGAAAAAGGATGACTTTTTCAAAAGTATTTCTTAAAGGCGATTATGAAAAGTTTCGATTTTTCGTAATCGCTTTTTTTATTGGAACTGATATTAGGTTAAGAAGTTATTATATTGCTCTTCAGAGTTCTTTTTTAATCAA
>CANHQP010000075.1 GCA_947462925.1 Flavobacteriia bacterium
AATTGGCAATTGAAAAAGTAGAAAGTCCTCTGGATAAACTGAAATGGTAAACTTCCTCATATTTCTAAGTAGAATGGCGCGTAATTTTAAGTATCAAAAGTTCAAATACTCCAAAAAACGCGGTTATAAATGATTGATTTAAACTTTTTATGATTTAGAGAACGCGTACTTTTAAGTGTTAGGTGCAAGCGTAAAGGACGACACAACCGACAACAAACAAACAGTAAAACGACAGACAAAATGCCAACCCTTCGCAAAATTAAAAGAGCTGCAAGCCGAAACACAAGCCAACGCTTTTGCAGCACATTTAATTTTGCCCAAACGCACCCAAAGCCCACCCACCACCCAAACAGCAGACCGTTGACAATTTGACGGCAACTTTGGGACAAAAACGGCTTTAAAAAACTACTTTTACGGACAGAAATAATTAATAAAGAAAATTCAAAATATGATTCTATCAGACATACTCAAGGACTCAAACTACAAGCTGACACAGTTTAGCCAAGAGCAAATACAATCTCTCGAACAGACCTTAATAAAAAGAGAAGATAAAACTGGATATTATGCAGTTTGCCTTGTTAGAAAAAAGGAAATTAAAGTAACTCCCGAAGAAGCCGTAAGACAATTATATGTTTTAGTGCTTCGTGACAATTTTGGTTACTCAACTGATAGAATGGAACTTGAATATGCTGTTTCTTTTGGACGCGAAAAGAAAAGAGCCGACATAGTAATATTTGACAAGAACCAAACAACAACACCTTTTATCATGGTGGAGTTGAAAAAACCAAAACTTAAAGACGGAAAAGAACAGTTAAAATCTTATTGCAACGCAACAGGAGCACCAATAGGAATTTGGAGTAATGGCGATTCAATTTCTTACTATCACCGTAAAGACCCAAATTATTTTGAAGATATTCCAGAAATTCCGAGAGCAGACCAAAAGCTTTCTGACATTTTAGAAGAACGCTGGACAATTGACGATTTAATTAAAAAAGATAAACTCGTAACCGAAAGAAAATCTTTGAAAGATTTGATTTTGGAAATGGAAGACGAAGTTTTGGCTAATGCTGGTGTTGATGTCTTTGAAGAATTATTCAAACTAATTTTCACTAAGCTTTTTGACGAAATGCAAAGCGGTAGAAACCGCACCAGACATTTGGAATTTAGAAATTACGGAGACACTGAAACCGAACTAAAAACCAAAATTCAAAACTTGTTTGACAAAGCCAAACAAAAATGGGAAGGTGTTTTTACAGACGATGCAAAATTAATGCTTACACCTTCTCACCTTTCTGTTTGTGTATCAAGTTTGCAAGATGTTAAGCTATTTAACTCAAACCTTGATGTTGTTGATGAAGCCTTTGAATATTTGATTAACAAAAGCAGTAAAGGAGAAAAAGGACAATATTTTACACCACGTTATGTAATAGATATGTGTGTAAAAATGTTGAACCCAACACAAGAAGAAACCATTATTGATACTGCCGCTGGCAGTTGTGGTTTTCCTGTTCACACAATTTTTCATGTTTGGGAACAAATACTTAAAAAGAAAGGCCTTGATAAAAGCCATTTGTTTACATTAGAAGATAAACCGCAAGAGTGTACCGACTATGTTAATGATAAAGTATTTGCGATTGACTTTGACGAAAAGGCAGTCCGTGTAGCAAGAACTTTAAATTTAATTGCAGGTGACGGGCAAACAAATGTTCTTCATTTAAACACTTTGGATTATGAAAGATGGGATGAAAAAATAGAAGATGAAGATTGGATAGACACTTACAATGAAGGTTGGAAAAAACTAAAAAAATTAAGAACTGATAAAAATAGCAATCGAGATTTTCAATTTGATATTCTAATGGCAAACCCGCCATTTGCTGGCGATATAAAGGAAAGTAGAATTTTAGCAAAATATGAATTAGGTAAAAAAGACAGTGGAAAATATCAAACAGCGGTTGGCAGAGATATTCTTTTTATTGAACGTAATCTTGATTTCTTGAAACCCGGTGGAAGAATGGCAGTTGTTTTACCACAAGGCAGATTTAACAATAGTAGCGACAAACAAATTCGTGACTTCATAACCGAACACTGTAGAATTTTAGCTGTTGTAGGTTTACATGGCAATGTATTCAAACCACATACTGGCACTAAAACGAGTGTTTTATTAATTCAAAAATGGGACGATGTTTTATGCCCTAAAGTAGATGATTATCCAATTTTCTTTGCAACGATGCAAGAAAAAAGCAAAGACAATAGCGGTGAGAAAATATTTGTACGTAAAAAAGACTTTCCGAAGTCAGCAAAAAAGGAAACTTCAGTAAATATGGTTGCCGAACCTGTCGACCATTACGAAGCAACTCCACAAGCATTAGAAGAATATTTACTGGACACACACGGGCATTTAATTGTGAAACATGATTTGTTTAATCATGATGGCTTAACCAAAGATGGAATTGCAGAAGCATTTGCAGAATTTGGCAAAAAGGAGAAGTTAAGTTTTTTTCTCTGAGCCCTTTTAATGAAGCAAAGTTTAATGCTTTGTTAGAAGGGCTGGAAATAAGTATAATTCACAAGAAGAACGCTAATAGTATAACAGGTGAATTCCGAATTGATAGTGATTATTATAAAAGACATTATCTTCTAAATGAAAGTGTTTTACATAAATTAAACACTAATAAATTTCACTCCTATTGTGATTTTATTAAAAAAGGCATTTTTGATTTGCCACCATCAAACTATTTAACAGAAGGTGTGCCTTTGATAAGAACAAGTGAAATAAAAGACCCGACAATAAATTTCAATACAACAGTATTTATATCTGAAACAACTAATAGTGAAAATGAGAAAACAATATTAAAGCCTTTTGATTTAGTTTTTACAAAAATTGGAGCATACATCGGGGATGTTGCAATGTTGCCAAGTAACTATTCAGAATATAATTTTTCTCAAAACGTAACTGGCGCAAAACTGAAAGAAGCTAAAGAAGGTCCATTTTTGTTGTCCTTTTTTCTTTCAAAAATAGGACGAAATCAAATCTTAAGAAGCTTAATGTTATCTGGACAAGGCAAATTAGAACTTGATGACATTAGAAATTATGAAATTCCAATAGTTTCTGATTTATTAAAAAATAAGATTAAATCAATCTTTGATTTAAGAGATGAAATCATTGTACAATCAAACTCAAATTATCAAGAAGCTGAATCCATATTATTTAAAGAGATAAATTTAACGAATTTTGAATTAAGCAAAGACCCAATCAATATTAAAACCCTTAAAGAAAGTTTTGGTATTACAAAACGGTTAGATGCAGAGTATTATCAAAAGAAGTTCGAGCAAATAATTGAAAAAATTGTAAGTCTAAAACATGACTATTTAAGTAATGTTGTAGAAATAGCTAAATCTATAGAACCTGGTTCAAATCATTATTCTGACGAAAAAGAAGGTTTGCCTTTTTATAGGGTTGCAGATTACAACAAATATGGTTTGAGCAAACCCGATAAAGAACTGACGGCCTCATTTGTAGATGACAACAAAGACTTAATTGCAAAACTAAAACCCAAAAAAGATACTATCCTTTTTAGTAAAGACGGAAGTGTAGGCACAGCTTTTTTGCTACGTCATGATTTAGACGGAATCACTTCTAGTGCAATTTTACATTTACAAGTAAAAAACACAAGACAAATATTACCTGAGTATTTGACTTTAGCATTGAATTCAAAATTGGTTCAAATGCAAGCTGAAAGAGATGCTGGTGGTTCTATCATTTTGCATTGGCGTAAAGAAGAAATAGAACAAGTTGTTGTTCCTATTATAGACTTTAAAAAACAAGAACAAATTGCCGAATTGGTGGAAGAAAGTTTCAAACTAAAAGTAGAAAGCGAAAGACTTTTAGAAGTTGCCAAAAAAGCGGTAGAAATAGCAATTGAAATGGATGAAGCAACAGCAACAAAATTTATAAAAGACAATACAATTTAATATGCCAAGCACTTATACAGAAAATTCAGATAAATGGAAGTCGCTTGCCGACATTGATTTCTTTACACATTTCGTTAAAGCATGGATTCCTTTTAATGCTTGGTATAAAACATATTATCCTGCATTAAAAACTGACAGAGAAGCAATAAACGAAATAAAAAACACAGCAAATGCTGCTAGAAATAGATTTCTTGGCTTGCTGAATGGTGCTAATGATGAAAGTGAACAATTCCGAGCAAATCTTGCCCACCTGCATTATTGTTTAAACAATATAATAATAGAAAACAACGAACAAAGAATATACTTTGAAAGGTTTGTAATTGAAATGGATAGAACGTGCCTAATTCAAAGAGATGCTTATAACGGCATAAACTATTACGTTGAATTAACCTTGACAAGAAATGAAATCACTAGAGTCCTTTCAACTGTTGTTAATGGTGCACGGAGAAACTTGTTAAACTATAATCATACTGAATACAATTTAGCTCATTTAAGAGCAGACAGAACATTTGGTAATTTATCTCGTGTTCAAAAAAGTTTTCTTGAAGAAAAGTTTAATGACGCAAACCCTTTCAAACCTGTTAATTTACTTTCAGCAAACCCAGCAGATTCGCTACAAGTTGGACAATATCATTTAATAAATGACCCAACTCTGATTTACAAAGGTGTGATTGAAATGCTATACAATTTGAGAAACGTGCTTTTTCATGGACAAATAATTCCCAATAAAGACACGAACACAGTTTACGAACCAGCATATAAAATATTAAGAATGATAGTACACGGACTTTAAAGCCAACGCTTTTGGTGGCACATTTGCAGTTTTTCCAAACGCACAAAGCCAAGCAAAAAACAGCAAAAGAGCCACCAAGCCAACACACCAAAGACACTGCAAACAATGGACAACAGAACAACGACAGACAGAACGCCAGCACCTAACAGCACCTACCCAAAAGGCGGGGTTTCGTGTTCCAAAGACAGTTTTGTTGTTAATCAAACATTAGTTTTTCAAATCAAGTTTTGTGGTAAAAGTCCCGCCCTTCGGGTAGCTGCAAAACGTTAGCCGCAACCTTAATTTTTTAATTTTGAAAATTTGTATTTGGTGTAGGAATACTGAAGAAAAAGTTAGCTTCAAAAAACAGGCTCATACCATACCTCAATCTCTAGGAGGAAATCATATTTGTGAAACTGTATGTGATGCTTGTAATCTTGCATTTGGATCTCATTATCAAGGATCACCTTCTGTTGAGGCAATAATAAAAGAAACATTTAATGTATCGAGAATGCGTTTCTTACATTCTGACAATCAAATTGGAAAAAATAAAAAATTGCCAAGGTTTTCCTCATTATATTTTGATGTAAACTTTAACAAAAGAAAAATTGATTTAAAGTTTTCATTTCGCCTCCAATCTGGATTCCAAGAAAAAATATGCCGTCAATTAAAAAAAGGTTTATACAAGATTTATTTAGAAGAAATCGAACGACAAAAAGGGATAGGATTAGATCCGCAATTTGATTTTATTAGAGAATTCTCACGTTATAATATTGGCGATTATCCAGTTTTTTATTTTCAAAGATCAGTCGGAGTTATAGCAGTTACAAATGATTGGATCACAAACCCTCAATTTCATCTTGACAGAGAATATCAAATGAAGTACTTAGTTCAAGAGCCTAGTTTTTTCGAATTTGAATTTTTAGGGCATGTTTTTGGTATAGCGACATCAAGACATTGGGAAATTGCCTATGACAACTACATTAAAAAAACAAGTGATCAAAAAAAGGAATTTTTTAAATCAGTTCGGAGAATAACTAAATTCAATGATATCGACTTATTGCTTAGCGTATTAGATGATTAATACCCGAAAAGGAATGCGGCTAACAATAGGCTTTGCGCAATTTGGGCTTCCGCTTTTGGCCTATCAACTTTTGGTATTGCTAATCAACTGTAGTAATTTGGCTTTAGCTAATCGCGTCAGTAGTGGCCAAGCCAGCAGTAGGATCACAGATTATCCAAACTGCGCAAAGCCTGTGACGTTATACGAAACCCATGAGATACCTTATAGTTATAGTAATTTTATTTAGCCAACAAAGCTTCAGTCAGCAGACTTCTATCAGGGATTACAAACTTCCTGACGATTATATAACTGTAAGAACTCAAATGATAGACATTTACAAGTCAGACCAAACTTTATCACAAAGACAATTGGATATATATAATCTCTTAAAGAGTTTTATCAAAGCTTATCCATTAAGCCAAAACACTTTAACTTTATTGGCTTCTGCAAGTAACTTGACGGTCATACAGTATGATTCTCTTTATAACTTTCTTGACACTTCACTTAGAGAAAATAAATTATTATGGGTAAATGTAGATGTTACCAAAACTCAAATTGCCGCTGTGGAGACAGGGAAATTATTCCCTGCTATAACTCTCACAGACACATTAAACAAATCAATTAATACCAATTCCTTTAATGGAAAAATATTATTTCTTGATTTATGGAGCTCCTGGTGCGTAAGTTGCAGAGAGCAATTTCCGGATTTGAAGAAGATTTATAAAAATTACAAGTCAACAGAATTTGAAATTTTAGGAGTGTCGATGGATTCGAATAAAGATGCATGGATTTCCGCATTAAAAAAAGACAAGTTACCATGGCCGCAATATTGCGAGCTAGTTGATTTTCATGAAAATTCTCTAGTGAAAAAATTTTACATCACGGGTATACCGGCCAATTTCTTGATCGACAAGAATGGAATCTTAATAGGACAAGATCTATCTCCTGAAGAATTGAAAGCATTACTTTCGAGGCTCTAATTGGGTTTCGTATAACATAAGGCTTTGCACAATTTGGGCTTCCACCTTTAGCCCTTCAACTTTTGGTATTACTAATCAACTGTAGTAATTTGGCTTTAGCTAATCGCGTCAGTAGTGGCCAAGCCAGCAATAGGATCACAGATTCTCCAAACTGCGCAAAGCCCTGGACGTTAGTGGCAATGGTAAGACGACCCCGAAACGAGCAAGAAACATCAAACTGAAATATAACGACAATGGTATTTTTACAGAATGAGAACAGACACCAAAAATTCATATCTTGAAAGTATAAACAAGGCAATTGCATTCATAGAAAGTAATTCGACAACTGACATTCAACTCAAAGACATTGCCACACAAGCAAATCTTTCCCAATACCATTTCCATCGAGTTTTCAAATCGCTAACAGGCGACACTACCAAAGACTTTTTGACACGACTTCGGCTTGAAAAAGCGGCTTTAAAACTTAAACATTCACAAAACGACATTGGACAAATAGCGTTTGACTGTGGTTACCAAAACCACGAAACATTTACAAGAGCATTTAAAGAATATTTTAGACTGACACCATTAGAATATCGAAATTCAATAGCAGAACTTACGACAAACAAACAAAATGAATACGGAAAAGCAAATATTGACTTAAATGCTCTCAATATTCAAGGTCCAGTTATCAAGACAATTCCCGATTTGCATCTTGCTTATATTAGACACACAGGTTCATATGACAAAGTGGGCAGTTCCTTTCAAAAACTTATGTTTTGGGCTGCAACTCATTTGGTTTTAAAATTAAAGCCAGTTACAATTGGTATTGTACACGACAATCCCGACCTAACAGCAGAACAACACATTCGTTTTGACGCTTGTGTCTTACTATCCAAAGAGATAAAACCAAACGGAGAAATTGGCTATAAAAGAATTGAAGGCGGTAAGTTTGCAGTGTTCACCTACAGAGGAGCATATGAAGGATTTTATCCTGTTTACGACTATATCTATAATGTTTGCTTGTTTGACAACAAGTTTGATTTAGCCGACAAGCCTGCACTTGAATGGTATATTAAATCGCCACCGTTTAATAAGCCTGAAAATTTTGTAACTGATTTTTATGTTCCAATAAAATAGCAAAAAACGTCAAATAACTTTTGAAAATGAAATAGAAATTTGCAGAATAAATAATCTTTAAAATGAAAAAAATGATGACTTATTTGCTTATTTCTATTGTTGCAATCATTGCAATCATATTTATATTTGGGCTGTTTCTGCCCAAGGAGAGAACATTTACAAAAACGGCTGTGCTTAATTCAGATGTAACGAAAGTATTCAACATCGTCATTGATTTTAAAAATCAAACCTCTTGGAGAAATGATGTTAAAGAAATTATAGTAATTGACAACAATACTTGGACAGAAGTCCCCAAAAAAGGAACAGCTATTACTTTTAAAGTAAAGCAGAAAGTAGAAAA
>CANHQP010000076.1 GCA_947462925.1 Flavobacteriia bacterium
AAATGATTTGACTTTGCAAAACTTGATTGCAGAAAATCAGCTAAAAAACTTTCCTAAAGATATTTATCCAGTTGGGAGGCTAGATAAAGACAGTGAAGGTTTACTTCTCTTAACGAATGACAATAGACTCAAAACAAATTTATTAGATCCAAAAAACGAACATTTCAAAACGTATTGGGTGCAAGTTGAAGGAAATATTTCTGAAGATGCGATATTCAAATTAAAGTCTGGTGGTATTGAAATCAAACACAATGGAAAATCACATAGTTGTTTGCCTGCTCAAGCTTCAAAATTACAGAATGTTGAAATAGAAGAACGCAATCCACCGATTCGATTTCGGGCAAACATTCCAACGACGTGGATAGAAATTCAATTGCGCGAAGGAAAAAATCGACAAATTCGAAAAATGACTGCGGCTGTTGGTTTTCCAACCTTGAGATTAATTCGTGTGGGAATTCAAAAACTAAAAATCAATCAATTTGCACTCGGAACTGTGACAGAAATTACCCTCAGAGAAATTCAATAACACTATTCCAGAATCAATTTCTTGCTACTTCTACCCGATTTCGAACTGAAATTCAACAGATAAACGCCTCTTTCGAGATGTTGTAAATCAACTTTCTTGAAACCTTGAACCGAAAATGAATCAATAATTTTACCAGAAAGATCAATCAACTGAATATCGGAATATTCCGATGTAGCGATTGAAATTTCAGATTTGGCAGGATTTGGATAAAAACTGAAATTTTGAAAATTTTCTTTAATTCCCAAAAGTCCTTGGTGAATCACTCCCACTGCATCTAAATCAAAACCACCTGATTCAAAAGGGGTTGGGAAAGGATCGTTGACAATGTTTCCAAAACTATCAAATGTTGCAAATTGTGAATCAATAGAACCAACTACATCGATAATTCTAACATGTGTAATATTGTCCAAGTTTAGAAACGAATCTTGTGGCAAATCTGACAAATCAAAAGGCGTTCCATAGCCTTGTTCATATTTTCCTGCAAAATTATTCAAATATCGACAATCAATAAATTCAAAACCACCAATTTGAGTGACAAAAGAAACCTCGGTGTGCGCAGGGAATCTAAAGAAATGAATTCCATCTGAACTTACTTCTACAAAGGCCAATTCCAAATAGTTGGATAAAAAACTATTTTCAAAAACGGCAAAATCAGGACCAATGTCGTTTTTTATCGGTGCTTCAAATGTCAATGTTGCGATTCCTCCATCACCTAAACTGACGATATCAGCGCTCGTGCCTTCGGCTTGAAACAATGCAGCTTCTGGAAGTCCATAAGTTACTTTATTGGTTCCATTGAGCTGAAAATTAGTATCAGAGATATTCAAAAAACCACGTTTTAATTCAATTCCCGTTGCCCAAGAAACGAAAATATTGCTGTCTTTTGAAATGGCAGTTGTACCAATTTGATTGGCTGCTGGAGCATATGATTGGCTGTAACTTTTGAATGAAACCAAACCAACTAAAAAAATAATTAATCTAATCATAAATCAAGATTGAATTTGGGTTTAATCCGACATGGTATTGACTCAAAAAATCTCCATTCACATTGTATTTTAGAATATTTCCAGTATTCGTATATCCTTTTGAATCAAATAAATAAATCTGCTGACTTGAACTTCTGAAATATATATTTGAAAGCGTAGTGATTGTAGGGTTATTAATAAAATTGTCATCTAATAATTGATCTGTATCCGTATTAAAAAGCATCACTTTATTGTTGTTCAAAATCAATAATCTGTTGTTCATCAGTGTAATTTTTGATGCGTCAAAATTGTAGCTTTCAAGCACAATAAATTCGTCTTGATCGATTTTATTTAACCGAGACGGAATGGTAGAATAATTTCCTCTAGTGACAACATACACATCACCTTCATAGTCGGTGACTATAGAACCTGGATTTTTTCCGACCACAATTTTGGTCAACTCCGATTTTGCAATCAAATCAATCACGGAAATCGTTGAATCCATGACCGGCGCGTTTAAACCTCCTGAATTTGAAACAAATAAATATTGACCTGAAATTGTCATTTGATCAGGATTTAAACCAACTGGAATTCTAGATTCAACTTGAAAAGTAGATGTATCCATGACGTCCACAAACCCATCAAAACAAGAAATAAATGCTTTTGAACCAAAAAAACGAATACTTCTAGGTTGTTTTGCATTTCCATTCGCTTGCATGGAAATTTGCTTGATTGAATTTCCTGTAATTGCATCCAAAACTTCAATTGTACTTGAAACGTTGACTACTATGTAAATTTTGTTTCCGTATCGGAGCATTTCATTTCCCGTATCTCCTAGCAATCTTCCAGCTTTTTGGGTAAAAAATTGATCATTTGTTGTTCCTGAACCAAAATCTACCCAAGTTAAACTAGCATTATTCAATTGAAACAATCCTTCATTGAGGACCAACATTCCATTTTTCAAAATTGCAGGCGATTCAATCGTTTCTTCATGTTCTTTTTTACACGAAAAAAAGACAGCGAACAAACTGATTAATAATATATACTTAATGAATTGCATAATTCAAGGAAATTAAAAAATTAGTGCCCGGCATCACATAATATCGGACAAAAGAGTAAGATTGATTCAATAAATTTTTGACATTCAAACTCAATCTTAAACTTTGTGCATTTGGCAAAGAAAAAGTGTGGTAAATTGACGCATCAAAAACATAAAAACCGTTGATTTTGTTGGCGTCGATGTTTTCATTCAATGCGTAGCGAGAAGAAGTTGCCAATCCAGAAATCGTAATTCCACTTTTAGATTTGTAGACAACAGAGAAATCAGCATTTACAGTATGTTGAGGCAAATAAGGCAGTTGATGTTTATAGGTTGGTGAATTTTTATCGGATAAATCTTCGACCTTCTGAAAAGAATAATTTACATTGGTTTCTAGTTTCAATTTAGAAAAATTTCGAGAATGATTGAACTGAAAATCAACACCAAAAACCTGCGCTTTGCCCACATTTTGAATTGACCATACAAATAGATTTTTGGTTGGAATAGCAACAATTTTATTTTCAACGAAATTAAAGTAAGCATCCAATCTAAATTTCAATTGGTTTCTATGGATATAAAAAGTATGAAAGTTGCCGATATTGAATTGATTAGCGATTTCTGGCTTCAAACTTAAATTTCCCAAAGCATTGTAATACAATTCATTGAAAGTTGGAATTCTGAAAGATCTCTTCGCCCAAAAATTCAGTCCTCCAACAAATGATTTCCACTTTTCAGTTTGAAATGAAGCAAATGGTGTAAAAACAAATCTCTCAACATTATTCCCCGAAATTGACTGCCTGTCAGAAAAATAATGTTCTCCCACTTGAAGTACCAAATTTGAGCGATTCCAATTTTTTTCAGTTCCTAGCACTGCCTTTAATTGATATCTTTTCGGCGCTAGAATTGCAGGTAAATTACTGTTTAACAAACTATAACTTTGTTCAATACCGCCAAAATAAATCAATTTTGATTTGTTAGTCGAAGTTATTTCTATTATTTCGAAAATAGAGTCAAGATCCCTTCGCTTCATTGGCAATTTTCTGAATGAAAATCCATTTATGAGATGCGTATTGTAATATCTATTATCCAGAAAACCAGCAGTATTTAAATAGGTTGAATCAATATAAGTCAATTGTTCATTGCGAATGGAAGCATAAATTCTGAATGGGAAAATTTGATCAAATCTTGTAAAATCTGCATTGAATTGATTTGTAATGTTTTTCAAGCGTTGATTTGAAATTGTATTGTATAAAATTACCGCACCTGGGAGTCCTTTATCAGATTGATTGAATTGATCGTTGAGCCTAAGGACACTTTTACCTACTCTAAATCCTGCCGAAAAACCACCAAACCCTTCTTTAAAATCATTATTAAGTCGCTTTCCTTGGTACAATTGATTTCCATTTTCAATTTCGAAGTCATATTTACCCGCAGCCTCCCTGTATTTGCCCATTAAAGAAAAGAAACTGCGATTTTTGTTCACTTTCAATGCTAAATATGAATCTGTTTGACCAAAAGAGCCAACTTTCACAGCAGTGCGAACCTGATAAGCTGGCATTCCAAAATTACTTTCAAAAGTTTCAATACTCAAACAACTTCCTCCGATCAATGCAGAAATGGGATTTAAAACCCCCTGTGTTCCGCCAATCGAAAGTGTCATTTTTTCAATGCTTTCAGTTTGGATATTACTCAAATCAAGTTGTCCTGTTTGAGTATTCTGAATTGAAAAACCGTCCACAACAATCCCTGTTTGATTTCCATTGATTCCTCTAACTGAAATGGTTTTCATCCCACCTAAACCGCCGTAACTTTTCAAGGAAACACCTACAAAGCGCTGCAACAACTGGCCTACGTCTTCTGGTTGCAACGCTGTAATTTGTGCTTTGTTCAACTTTTGAACTTGTGAATTATCAATTTCAATACGCAAATCAATCACCTCGATTGTATCCAATTGATGATCCAATCTTTGGGAAAATGAATCCAAAGAAATAAAAACCAAACAAATGAAAATGAATAATTTGCGCATGATCAAAATCTACAAAAATTGTTATTTGACCAATTTCTGAGAAGAAATAATTCCATCTTTTGTCATTTGAACAAAATAAGTTCCTAATTCTAAGTTGGAGACATTGATTTTAGAAAACTCTTGGTGCTCAAACGATTGAATTACTTTTCCTGTAGGGTCAACAATTTGGACTTTTCCATTTCCACCTTGAATCGTCAGCCAATCGTTGATTGGATTTGGATAAATTTTAAAATCTTGTTTTGCTTGCTCTGCAATACTTTCTAGAGGAATAAAATACAAATCATCTAGCGCAAAATAGGCTGGTGTGTTCATACCAAAATCACCAACATCGGATGATTGCAAATCAAAACTCAAACCATAGACATTGCCCAATGAGGTCAAATCAACAGACTGCCAAGTATTTAAAATAAAATCTTGTGCATTATCAGCAAATCTAAAATCGGCAAGGTAAACATCAATAGAACTTACAATTTCATCAACAAAATTCAAACCGTTGATTGTCAATTTGAAAAAATCTTCGCCATTGGTTCCATCAGGTTGTCCTTGAGCGTTATTGAGAGATCCAAACTTTTTTGCGTAAGCATCCCCATCGCGCATTGAAATCCCAGCAAATGTTGTGTTTGTAATTTTTAAATTTTGTGGCATTCCAAGTTGCGGAAAGGTGATTTTTCCTGCTGGATAACAAATGGCATATTTTTCACTTGTATCAGCTCCAGAACCAGCGAAAGCACTGTATTGGTTTACATAGCCGGGAGTTGTTACATCAGTCAAATTAGAATAAATAAAACCATTCCAATAATCTCCAGCTTGGGTGTAATCGTTGGAAAAATAAATTCCCATCGCATCAAAACCACCAGCACCATCTGAACCGTTGTAATACGATTCTGCCTGTGGCAAAGTTAAACTCTCAAAAGTGACGAATTGTGCGCTTGCGAACATCGAAATTGATGCGAAACAAGCAGTAAATACAATCTTCTTCATACATTAATTATTAAATAAAAAATAATACTAAGAAGAAATCAGGGACAGAAATTGCCCTTTTAAAAACAGATGAACCGTAAAGTAAATCCGACTTTATTCTGAAGTCTTCATTCAAAGATGATTGGCAGATATTCTGACTTGCTCTAACTCTATTTCGCCTTCCCATCCTTGGCCTTCGGACAGTGACATTTTGAAATAGATTTTACAGAACTTACAGCTGCAGATACAGTTCTCGATTTACACGAGATTCCCTTTTAACCCAAAAAGATGGTACCAAAAATCTGATACAAAGGTAGAGAATAAATCGGAATGTTATTATTTGTTAGAAAAGAAAGTTTATTGATTAAAAACCATCCAACAAATCGTTCTTAAAATGAACATTGTCTACCATTGATTCTATTTGCTTTTTATATTCAACGATTTTATACCAAAAAATAATCCATGAAATGATAAAGGCAAAAAACAGCAACAAACTCATGTATGGAATAAAAAACGGGAGCATTTCATAAATTAGATACAACAAGGAAAACGAAGGATAAATCAAGCCAATTGCAAAACCATAAGAATCATAACCTGATTCACCTTGTCTTTCCTCCAATTCTTTTTTGATTGTTGCACTGATCTTTGGATTGAAATAAAAAGGCCAAATGAAATTTAATATCGGCACTAAACTCAACCAAACCAATGCTGGATCAATCAATTGATTGTGTTTTGAACATGACTTTAGAGTTTTATAAACTGTCAAAATAGAAAGCACAAAAGCTACTAACAGCGCAATTCGAGCAAAAACGAAAAAGAAGAAAAGCATGAACTATTTATTTTTCACTAAACTAATAAAAAGTATTGGATGTAATATTTTGAAACAAAAAAAGCCACTAAAAAGTGGCTTTTAAGATCTGTAGGAATATTATTTTAAACTCTTCCAGGATAAACTTTTAATGCCTCTTCTAAACATTTTACAGCTTTATGCAAAGAATCTTGATTCAAAACATAGGCAATTCTAGCTTCTTGAAGTCCAGCACCTTCTGTGGCATAAAATCCATTTGCTGGAGCCATCATTACTGTTTGACCTTCAAATTCAAAGTCTTCCAATAACCATTGGCAGAATTTTTCAGCATTATCTACTGGAAACTTCGCAACGCAATAGAAAGCACCACTCGGTTTTGGACAAAAAACGCCTGGAATGGCATTCAAACCGTCAACCATGATATTTCTTCTTGTAACGTATTCTGAAACAACATCATCGAAATACTTTTGAGGTGTTTGCAAAGCAGCTTCTGAAGCAATTTGATCGATTGTTGGAGGAGATAAACGTGCTTGACCAAATTTTAAAGCAGCTGACATTACCTCTTTGTTTTTAGAAATCATGGCTCCAATTCTAGCACCACACATTGAATATCGTTTAGAAACTGAATCAATCATAATTACATTATCTTCAATTCCCTTTAAATTCATTACTGAAAATGGAACTGCTCCATCGTAGCAAAATTCTCTATAAACTTCGTCAGCAAACAAGAACAAATCGTGTTTTTTAACGATTTCACTCAATTGTTCCAATTCTTCTTTCGTATATAAATATCCTGTTGGATTTCCTGGATTACAGATTACAATTGCACGTGTTTTAGAAGTAATCTTTTTCTCAAATTCTTCCACTGGAGGCAATGCAAATCCACTTTCAATGCTAGAACCAACAGGTACAACTTTCAAACCTGCAGTTGTTGCAAAACCGTTGTAATTGGCGTAAAATGGTTCAGGTATAATCACTTCATCTCCAGGATCACACGTTGTCATAAAACCAAAAATCAATGCTTCAGAACCACCCGTTGTGATAATAATATCTTCAGCATTTACAGGAATTCCTGTTTTTTGATAATACAAAGCCAAATTATTTCTATACGACTCAAATCCAGCTGAATGGCTATACTCAAGTACTTTATGATCAAAATTTCTAATGGCATTCAATGCAACTTCTGGAGTTTCAATATCTGGCTGACCAATGTTTAGATGATAAACAATCTTACCTAGTTTTTTGGCTTTATCAGCATAGGGAACCAATTTTCTAATTGGAGAAGCTGGCATTTCAACCGCTTTTTGAGATATTTTCGGCATAACTATATTTTTCGATTTGCAAATTGACTTCAAAGCTACTAATTAAATTCTTTCGCTTTAATTGAAGGCCTTAGAAATTCTTAAATTTGTAACATGAATTTAAAAATGAAAAAATCCTACATTTGGATTGCCTCCGTTTTATTGGTTTCCTGTAGTTCAAATGAATCAAATTTTGAACAAGACAATTCAATGTCATTAATGGAAGAAGCCAAAGCCATCGATACTGCAAAAACTGTTGTCAAATTCGAGCAGCCAAGAGCTGGATTAGATCAGTTAACAGACATTCAAACAATTGACAAAACAATTCAAGTTGATTTGAAATATGCCACAACTGATAATTTCATGCATCAAATTTTATACAAAGACATTCAACATTTATATCTTCAAAAAGATGTCGCTGTCAGACTCTCAAAATGTCAACAATATTTAAAAAAAATCAATCCTTCATACAGCCTTTTAATTTATGATGGCGTTCGTCCACTTGCTGTACAA
>CANHQP010000077.1 GCA_947462925.1 Flavobacteriia bacterium
AGGCCGAAATTAATCCAGATTCAATCTCTTTAACAACTTCTAACTTAAAGGACATTGAATAATCCTTTTGGCTGCGTTTTTCATAAACAACTTTTTCTCTTTTTTCCATAACGATAAATTTTGTGTATCGCTATTTCAGGACTAGACATTAATTTCAAAAAAAATCCTGTCACAAACGCAACAGGATTTTAATCATTTAAATATTCAAGTTATTATTTTCTAAGTACGGTAATAAATCCTGAACAGAATCCTCTGAATTCATCTGAATCACAGTCAAAATCTTCTGATTCGATTGTATAGAAATAAACACCTTCTTGCAGGTCTTTGCCATTGGCATCTTTTCCACTAAAAGCATTTGAAGAGCTTGTCATTTCATAAACTACATTTCCCCAACGATTTAAAATCAGTATTTTATAAGTTAAGCATTCTTCAAATAAGATTGGTAGCTGTATTACATCGTTAATACCGTCACCATTTGGTGTAATGACGTTTGGAATAACATAATCTTTCATGCTTACTCCTTCGGGAATTGCAACCGACATTGTTGTGTCATAACTGCAATTGTATTGATCCGTGACTGTTAAAGTAACAGTTTGATTTCCAAACTGAGGAAAATATACAGTTGGATTAACAAAAGAAGAATTTGTTGTGCCATTAATGTTCCAATTATATTGGTAAGCTCCTGGTGGAGTTGATAAATTGACGAAAATTCCATTCTGAAAACAATCTGTTTCGTAACTGTAATTGGCTAAAATTGGAGATGTTATTACAAAAGGACTTACCAATGTATTTGCACAACCATTGGCATCAGTATAATCATAGGTAACTGAATAATTTCCTGGCGCTTCACCACCAATAACCAGCGTGTTTCCCGAAACTAAACTTCCTGTAAGTGTTCCACCTGCTGGTGTCAATGTCAAAGATACATCTGGTGAGCCAAAACAATAACTTGATGCAATACTGTTAGTTAAAACAGGTCTAGGAAGTACATCAATCGTTTCTGTAGCTGTTGCAATACAGTTATTTGCATCTGTGTACGTATATAAAATGTCATGTGTCCCATCGCTCAATGCTGCTGGATTGAAAGTTGTTGTTTGTGTTCCGTCAACAGTAAAAACTCCACCAGCTGGAGTACCAACTAGGGTAATTGCTGAAGCGTAATTACATAAAAATGGTGGTGTTGTGATTGTCGGTGATGGCACTGCAACCACAGTGACATTCCCAGTAGCTGAGCTTGTGCATGTATTTACATCTGTATAGGTATAAGTCAATGTATGCGTTCCTACGCCAGCAGCAGAAGGAACAAAGCTATTGTTTGTTACACCAGGTCCTGTTAGTGTACCACCTGTTGGAGTCAAATTAAAGTTAACTGGCACATTTGAGATACAATATGTTGGGTTTATTCCTGTAAATGTTACTACTGGTAATGCATTTACTGCAATGTTATCTGTAGCAGTATTTACGCAACCTTCAGTGGTGGTGTATGTGTAGGTAATCGCATGTTGTCCAACCCCTGCTGTTTGAGGATTGAAATTATTTCCAGTTACACCATTACCCTGCAAAACACCGTTTCCTCCAACTCCACTTGCAGGAGAGGTTGTGATCGGAGTGACACCACCATCAATACAGATGGCAGATACCAAATTCACCGAAACCGTGGGGATAGCAAAAACTTCAGTTTGTTCTGTGGCTGTAGCTTGACAACCATTTGCATCAGTATAACTATAAGTAATATTTTGAATTCCTGGTGTAAGTGTAGCTGGATTTAAGATATTTGTTTGTGTTGAATTTACAGAGAATGTGCCTCCAGCTGGTGTTCCTTGTAAAGTAACTGAATTGTCATTGGCACAAAGTGTTGCAGGTGCTGTAAAGCTAGGTGCTGGCAATCCAACAACTTCTACACTTGTTGTAGTGCTATTAAAGCAGCCGTTTGCATCTGTAAAGCTGTATGTCAAAGTATGTGTTCCAACTCCAGCTGTCGCAGGATTAAAGCTTGTTCCTGTCACACCGGGTCCTGAAAGTGTTCCACCAATTGGTGAAAGTGTAAATTGTTGTGCAGGATTTGATACGCAATAAGGATTTGTTACTCCTGTAATGCTTACAATTGGTAGTGGATTAACAATGATTTCGTCAGTGGCAGAATTGGTACATTCATTTTCATCTGTAAAAACATAAGTAATGGTTTGCGTTCCGGCTCCGGCAGTAGCTGGATTAAAATCATTTCCCGAAACTCCGTTTCCTGAAAATACTCCCGTTTGACCTGCTGCTGGCAATGGATTCGCGATACTTAAAGGAAATACTGCTAAATCAATGCATACTTCTTCAACTAAATCTAAAGTTACTGTTGGCACCAAATCAACAATTTCAACATTGAATTGCTGACTTAGTCCATCGTTGTCAGTGACTGTAACAGAATAAGTACCGGCACAAAGTCCTATAGCTGTTTGTGTTAATTGCGATTGCGAGTCGTTCCAAATGTAGGTATAAGGCGCAGTACCACCTGCAGGATTTACTGTAGCAGTTCCTGTGCAAGATGAAACTCCTGGAGTAACGCAAGTGCTGTTGCATGTTCCATAGGTTGGTGCACCAGATGCAGCAGATAGATTAGAAGGCCAAGCTCCACCGTCAACAGTTCTTCTTAAGCTTTCTCCAACATGATTAGAAGCATTTTGATTACTGATCAAATTTTTTCTACTCGCAGGAATATTGTTATAACTGTCTAAAGAAGCTACTGCAGTGCAGCCACCAAGTGTTGCTACGCATGGTGCTCCATTTGTATTTGTTGATGAATTAACCCAAGAAACAGCATCTTGTGGTACGCCATTTGCATCGTAAAACGCAAACCAACCTCCAGCATTCGGAAACCAAAGTCTACTTCCACTGCTGCAAACGCCATTGTCTGTTACATCGAATGGTACCACTAGTTCTACGACGTTTCCTCCATTTTGCACCAACAAATTTGCTGGAACTGGGGTCATATTGCCTCCTCTAACCATACAAAATCCAGCGGGTGGGACAATAGTTCCGGCAGGAATTACGTAACCTCCTGTACCTTCTCCGGTGAAATTTCCAAGATAGTAGCAAGAAATGTCTACAGGTTCACATAAATTGGGATTGTAAAGTTCAATCCATTCACCTCGTCCTGCAGAAATCCCTCCATTACCGCTCATAGAGCCATCATTTGTTGATGGGGAAATCATTAATTCATTGATCAAAATACTTGGACCATTGTAATCACAACCAGAACCGTTACAAACTGTATTTACGGTGGTTGAAAAAGTAGCTGTTAATTGTCCAAAAGCATTGATGTTGACCAAGGCTGAAATAACCAAAAAGAAGACAAGTTTTGATTTTGAAACTTTTTTTAAGTTCCATTTTCTAAGTAGCACCATAGATAAACTATTACGAAATATTATTAGTAAGCATTCAAATATAATATTTTACTTTGAATTTCAAACAAATCACATAAAAATGCAATACTGTAATTGATGTAAATTACCACCTTTAAGACTATTAAATTTCATTGAAGGTTGCACGGAATATTACAAAAAAATCCCCTCAATGAAATTGAGAGGAATTTTAATATATGTCCTTGAAAGGATTATAAGCCTAACAATACCTGCAAAGGATCTTTTCCTCCAAATATCATTCTTTCAGGATTTTCTAACATTTCTTTTACTTTCACAAGGAAACTAACTGATTCTTTACCATCAATGATTCTATGGTCATAAGAAAGCGCCAAATACATCATTGGACGAATTTCAACTTTACCATTGATTGCCACTGGACGATCAACGATATTGTGCATTCCTAAAATTGCAGATTGCGGCGGATTGATAATTGGTGTTGACATCATCGAACCAAAAACCCCTCCATTGGTGATTGTAAAGGTTCCACCAGTCATATCATCAGGTGTGATTTTCCCATCTCTTGCTTTGATTGCCAATCTTTTGATTTCTTTTTCAATTTCTGCCAAAGTCATTTGCTCAGCGTTGCGAACAACTGGAACCATCAAACCTTTTGGAGATGAAACTGCGATTCCGATATCTGCATAATTGTGGTAAATCACTTCATTTCCATCAATTTGTGCATTTACGGCTGGATATAAATTCAAGGCCTCAGTTACTGCTTTCGTGAAGAAAGACATAAATCCTAAATTTACATCGTGAGATTTCGCGAAGCTGTCTTTGTATTTAGCTCTCAAGTCCATGATTGGTTTCATATCCAATTCGTTGAAAGTAGTCAACATCGCTGTGTCGTTTTTTACAGAAACTAAACGCTCTGCAATTTTGCGACGCAACATAGACATTTTTTCGCGGTTTGTATCTCTTGTTCCGCCCCAACCTTGAACAGCATCCGCAGAAATTCCAGCCGACATTGCAGCCAAAACATCTTGTTTAGTGATGCGACCTTCTTTTCCAGTTCCGTTGATTTTATTGGCAGGAATTCCGCTTTCAGCTAAAATTTTAGAAGCCGCCGGCGATGGTGTTCCTGAAGCATAAGAAGCTTTTTCATTCACTGGATTTGGACTTGGTGCTGCTTTCGCTTCCACGACTGGTGCCGCTTTTTCAGCAACTACTTCCGCTTTTGGAGCCTCCGCAACAGGTGCAGCGCTTCCAGCAGGTCTAGCAGCTGAAGTATCAATCAAACAAACCACTTGTCCAACCTTTACTACTTCTCCTTCTTCTGCTTTCAAAGTGATAATTCCACTTTGTTCTGCAGGCAATTCCAATGTTGCTTTGTCTGAGTCAACTTCTGCAATTGCTTGATCTTTTTCTACATAATCACCATCTGAAACCAACCAAGAAGCGATTTCTACCTCTGAAATTGATTCTCCCGGGCTTGGTACTTTCATTTCTAATACTGACATGTTCTTTATTTTAATGCGTTAATTTTCAATTATTTTGCGGCAACGTTTGCAAATTGGAATAAATCTTCAAACAATTGTTTCAAACGTTTTTTGTGCAAAGAAGAAGATCCTTCTGCAGCAGCTGCGGAAGCTTTTCTGTAAACTCCATGCAAGTTCATCGATCTCAATTGCATCGCCATGTATCTCCAGGCACCCATATTTTCAGGCTCTTCTTGCGCCCAAACTAAGTTTTTCGCATTTGGATAACTTGCAATCACTGCATCAATTTGCGTTTTTGGCAAAGGATACAATTGTTCGATTCTTACGAAAGCCATATTGTCAACGCCCATTTCTGCTGCTTTTTCTGAAGCTTCATAGTAGAATTTTCCAGAGCAGAAAACCACCGTATCAACTTGCTTTTTGTTAGCTTTTGCATCGTCGATTACTTCTTGGAATCGTCCTTTTGCCATTTCGTCTAAAGTAGAAACCGCATTTGGATAGCGCAATAACATTTTAGGAGAAAAAACAACCAATGGTTTACGGAATTCGCGTTTTAATTGTCTTCTCAATAAGTGAAAATGATTCGCTGGCGTTGAAGTGTTTACAACTTGTATATTGTCGTCTGCACATTGTTGTAGGAATCGTTCCATTCTTCCGCTTGAGTGCTCAGCTCCTTGACCTTCATAACCATGAGGAAGCAACATAACCAATCCACTTTGCGTCGACCATTTGTCTTCTCCAGCGGTGATAAATTGGTCAATCATGATTTGCGCACCATTGAAGAAATCTCCAAATTGTGCTTCCCAAATTGTCAATCCGTTTGGAGTAGCTAATGAATATCCATATTCAAACCCCAATACTGCATATTCTGATAGCAGTGAATTGTAGATTGAAAATGGCGCTTGTGAATCAGATAGATTATTCAAAGTAATTACCTCTTCTTCTGTATCTTCCGTTTTTACAACAGCATGTCGGTGAGAGAAAGTTCCTCTTTCAACATCTTGTCCAGAAATTCTTACTGGATGTCCTTCAGCCAGTAACGTTGCATAAGCCAACATTTCAGCGGAACCCCAATCTAATTTATCTCCTTCAATCGCATTCAAACGATCTTCAAAGATTTTGGATATTTTTCTAAAGTATTTTTTTCCTTCCGGAAGTGTAGCCAATTTTCGGCCTAAATCCAACAAAGTTGCTTTGTCAACACCAGTTTCAATCGATTTTTCGAAATCTTCATGCTTGCTGTGACGGTAACCTTCCCAAGTTTTTTTCAAGAAATCCCAAACAATTGCTTTTTCGTTTTGACGTGAAATTGCGTGTTCACTTTCTAAAAACGCATTGTATTCATCTTCCAATTGTTTCGCTTTCTCGTTTGTCAAAACACCTTCAGCTTCCAATTGTTTCAAATAAATATCTTTCGGATTTGGATGTTTCGCAATGATGTTGTACAAACTTGGTTGCGTGAATTTAGGCTCATCACCTTCATTGTGTCCGTATTTTCTGTAGCACAATAAATCCACAAAAACATCGCGGTTAAACACTTGTCTGTATTCAATTGCCAATTCCATTGTTTTGGTAACTGCTTCAATGTCATCTCCATTTACGTGGAAAACAGGACACAGTGTTGTTTTGGCAACGTCTGTGCAATAAGTGGAAGAACGCGCATCCAAATAATTGGTTGTAAATCCAACTTGATTATTGACAACAACGTGAACTGTACCTCCAGCGCGGTAACCATCTAATTGCGCCATTTGAATGATTTCATAAACGATTCCTTGACCAGCAACTGCTGCATCACCGTGAATCATTACAGAACACATTTTTTTCTCGTCTTTGAAATTCAAATCGATTTTAGCTCTCGCAATTCCTTGCACAACTGGATCAACTGCTTCAAGGTGAGAAGGATTTGGAGAAAGTGTTAATCCAACTTTCTTTCCGTTTTTCGCGGTAATTTCAGTGGTGTATCCTTGGTGATATTTTACGTCTCCGTCAAAATCATCTTCAAAATCAAATTCTTTTCCTTCAAATTCAGAAAAAATATCTTGCGGACGCTTTTCGAAAATGTTAGTCAATGTATTTAATCTTCCACGGTGGGCCATTCCCATGGTGAAATATTCAATTCCTAGTTCAGCACCTTTATGAACCAAAGTATCTAATGCTGGAATCAAAGCTTCACCACCTTCAACAGAAAAACGTTTTTGTCCAACGTATTTTTTTCCAAGAAAAGCTTCAAAGTTTGACGCTTGATTTAATTTTTTATAAATCTCAATTTTTCGATCAGCATCATAAACTGGACGATTTTTGATTTCAATCTTGTTTTTAATCCAACTTACTCTTTCAGGATCTCTGATATAAGCAAACTCGATTCCAATTGATTGACAATAAGTTTCTTCCAAATGCGCAATGATGTCTTTCAACGTTGCAGCACCGATTCCGATTTCTTCACCACATTGAAATGCAGTATTCAAATCAGATTCTTCTAATCCAAAGTTTTGAATTTCAAGTGTCGGCGTATATTTTCTTCGATCACGGACAGGATTGGTTTTGGTAAACAAATGTCCTCTGGTTCTATAACCTTGAATCAAGTTGATTACTTTGAATTCTTTCTGAAAATTTTCAGGAATTGCTCCGTCATCATCAAAATTGGTGCGTGCAAAATCAAATCCTTCAAAGAATTTTTGCCAGCCAATATCCACGCTTTGTGGATCATTGAGATATTCTTTATACAAATAGTCGATAGCAGTTACATCTGCATTTCCAACGTATGTTACTTTATCCATGTTTATGTGCGCATTAATGGAGTTGCGAAATTAAGATTTTTATCATTTTTACCATGACAATTAACCCTTTTATTTCATAAAAAATGGCAAAATGTTAATTTTTTCATCAATGTTATCCAATAAAAAGATAATTTATTCTTAAAAACGGCAAGAAAATAAATTATTTGAGACGAACTAAACTCAACGTTGCATAAATTAATGGTTTTATACTTTTGGCCTTGGAAGAAAGGTTTCACTAACGTGGCTGCTACGCGGTTTAAAGGTGCACTGAAAATGTAGACTTTTGGAGGACTTCCTAAGGATGCTGCGAAGCGAACCTACGCAGCGCTAGTGGAGTAGATCACCGACACTTCCGAAGGATGCAGCGAAGCTAATATCACGTTTTCAGACCGCGATAGCAGCACCGCAGGTAACCTTTTAAAATAA
>CANHQP010000078.1 GCA_947462925.1 Flavobacteriia bacterium
GCCGAAATTAATCCAGATTCAATCTCTTTAACAACTTCTAACTTAAAGGACATTGAATAATCCTTTTGGCTGCGTTTTTCATAAACAACTTTTTCTCTTTTTTCCATAACGATAAATTTTGTGTATCGCTATTTCAGGACTAGACAATTAAACAAAAAAAAATCTCCTTCAATTTGAGGGAGATTTTTTTTCTACTACTGATAATAATTAACTGCAAATCTGCGAAAACCAACATTGGCACATTTACAATCTATTTGAATTTTATTAAAAAGCTTAAATCTTAGTTTAGGAAGTTTTAAGATGTATGTAAAAATAAACTTTTTTTTAGACTTAAAACATTTTTTGCATCAATATTCGATAAATGATTTCAATTTTTCGTTGAGTAAACTTTCAACACAGATAAAATTTTGACTTTCAGTTGGATTTTGCTTAGATGATATTCACTTCTCGTTCTAATTCTACTCCAAATTTATTTGAAATAGATTTCAAGATATTTGTAGACAAATCGAAAATTTCAGTTCCTGTTGCGCCGCCATAATTAACCAAAACCAAGGCTTGATTTTTGTGAACGCCGTATTTTGCTTCGCTGTTTCCTTCGTTTTTTGAAATCGTTTTTCCTTTCCAACCTGCAGTTTCTATCAACCAACCTGCAGGCATTTTTACTTTTCCTTCTCCAGCAGGATAGGAGGGAGCTTCCGGAAATTTTGAGCGAATTTCTAAAAATCGAGATTCATCAATAACTGGATTTTTGAAAAAACTTCCCGCGTTTCCGATTTCTTTTGGATCAGGAAGTTTGCTTCGTCGAATCGCTATCACTGCATCGCTTACATCTTTGATCGTTGGATTTTCAATTCCGTTGGATTTTAATTCCGTTTCGATGGCACCATAAGTTGTATTTAATGCCGATGATTTCGACAGTTTAAAATACACTTGCGTGATAATGAATTTTCCCTTCAATTTGCGTTTGAAAACACTTTCTCGATAACCAAATTCACAAGCTTCGTTGTCAAATGTATGGGTAGTTCCAGTTTCGATTTCAAAAGCTTCTAATTTTTCAAAAACTTGCTTGATTTCAACGCCATAAGCACCAATGTTTTGCATCGGACTCGCTCCTACACTTCCTGGAATCAATGAAAGATTTTCAACGCCAGCAAATCCATTTTCAATGCAAAAAAGTACAAATTCATGCCACACTTCACCAGCACCGGATTTTACGATGACCTCATTTTCATTTTCAGAAACAACTTCGATTCCTTTGATTTCATTTCTCAAAACCAATCCATCAAAATGTTTGGTCATCAAGATATTGCTTCCACCGCCTAAAACCAATAGCGGAACATGTTGAAAATCCTTCAACAATTGCCCTAATTTTTCAACTGAATCGAAAGTCGAAAAAAAGTGTGCATTTACATCAATACCAAAAGTATTGTAGGGTTTAAGACTAATATTTTCTGAAATCATAAAACAAAGATAGTGGGGATTTTTAGTTTGGCAAAAATGTAGCGCTCATAAAAATAATTAAAGGATTTTTTGAAGTTTCTGTAAAAGCAAAAACCCCAAGATTTACTCGGGGTTTTCTAGAAACAAGGGAGATTTGTTATTAATTTAGAACGATTTCATAAGGCATTCTCATTTGAATTCCTTTCAATTGTTCCAATTTTTTCAATTGTTGGTAATAAAACTTCAATGATTCAGGCATTTCTGAGTAGGAAGACTGGATTTTTGCTTGGTCTTCTTCGGTCAATCCTTCGATCAATTCAAAAATTGGATCTTCTTTTTTCTCAGGCCAATAACGAATTTTTTGATCTTTAATTCCCGCCTGTTTTGCCGCGTAGTTAATCGCATCTTTGATTCCTCCAAGTTGGTCAACCAAACCGATATTCAATGCGTCAGTTCCTGTCCAAACGCGACCTCTGGCAATTTTATTCACTGCTTCAACTGTCATTCCACGGCCAGTAGAAACTCTATCTAAGAATTGCGCATAAATGACATCGACTTCATTTTGAACTGTCGAAAATTCTTCAGGCGACAATTTTCTATTGGTAGAAAGGACTGCGTGTTTGTTGGTTTGAACTCTGTCGAAAGTCAATCCAAGTTTGTTTTGCAACATGTTTCCAGTGAAAGGAATCACACCAAAAACTCCGATTGAACCAGTAATTGTTGTCGGCTCAGCAAAAATTCTCGCTGCTGGTGAAGCAATGTAATATCCACCAGACGCAGCAACGTCTCCCATGGAAACTATTACTTTTTTCTTCTGATTGGCCAATTTCACTTCGCGCCAGATTTCGTCGCTCGCCAAAGCACTTCCGCCTGGACTATTCACACGCAATACGATTGTTTTGATGTTTTTATCTAATCTTGCTTCTCGTAAATATTTGCAGATTTTTTGAGAAGTTAAACCGTCACCATTTACTGATACGTCTCCTTCAGCGAGAATCACAGCGATGTTCGGCTTTCCAAATTTGACAGTCATTTGGTCGTTGTAAAACTTCTTTTTGGCGTATTTTTCGAATTCGTTTAATTCCAAATCGTCGATACTTTTGATTCCAGATTTTTTTGCCAATATCGCCAATACTTCATCGCGGTATTTGGTAGCATCCATCATTTTGTATTTCACAGCATCAACTGCACGGTGGATTTTTAAATTTTCGGCGATATCATTCAATTCATTTGACGACATTTTTCTGTCACGAGCAATATCCATTCTGATATCTTTCCAAATACTGGACAGATATTTCTCAATTTGCAAACGGCTTGAATCACTCATTTCTGTTCTGAAATAGGGCTCAACAGCACTTTTGAAATCGTTGTTTTTTCCACGAATCACTTGCATTTCAACTTCAAGCATATCGAGTGTGTTTTTGAAAAACATCAATTCTGTTCCTAACCCTACGAATTCCATCGTCGAATTTGGAAAACCATACACTTCATTCGCAGCACTTGAGATGTAATATTCTTTTTGCGTGATCACTTCTCCACCATTGTAGGCAACAACAAATTTTCCAGATTTTTCAAAATCGTTGATGGCGTTTCTGATTTCTCGTGCAGTTGCAAATCCACATTGTAAGTCATCAACTTCCAAGAAAATTCCTTTTATTTTGTCATCTGTTTTGGCTTTTTCCATGCCGAAAAGCAAGTCACTCAATCCAATTTTATTTTCAACTCCCATTGCTGTAGGATTGAAAGTAGAGCTACTATTTTCAGCAATTTGCCCCTTTAACGACATGTGCAATATTGTTTTGTCTTTGATTGAGTAGTTTGGAGTTTCGGTTAATCCACCAATTACACCACCAAGAATCAAGAAAAACAAGATCAATCCCAAGATTGAAGCAATCAATATTGCAACCAAACTAGGCCAAAAAATTCGACCAAAAGTTACTTTTTTCTCTTTTGTTTCAGACATTTTAAATTGTATTAATTCAAGATCAAATTTAGAGGCTTCTTTCCAATGATTTAGAATTATTTTACGAGTGGTGGGTTGTTGTTATGAATGTGGTTATTGGTCGTTTTGGTGGTTTTTTTTTAAAAAAGACCCGCTTCACTAAAAGATATTAAGATTTTAGGAGTCGTTGCTTCGCAACTTTAAGACTTGATTTTCTTAGTTGCTTGCAACTTTTAGGATCATTTCAAAATTAACGAAAAACAAAGTCTTAAAATCCTAATATCCTAAAATCTTAATATCTCTACTCTCCAAAATCACTACATTTACAAAATAATTCAAAAAGCAAAACACATGTTTTTTCAGCAAGAATTTTTAGATTTTTTCATTGAATTGGCTCCTAATAATCACAAAGATTGGTTTGACATAAATCGCAAACGTTATGAACAGTTTGTGAAAGAGCCTTTTAAGGATTTCGTCTCACATTTGATTACCAAGATGGCGGTGGTTGATCCTACCTTCAAAGACTTGGAAGCGAAGGATTGCATTTTCAGAATCAACCGCGATATTCGTTTTTCGAAAGACAAACAACCATACAAATTGCAAGTTTCTGCGATTATCAATCCTGAGGGAAAGAAAAGCAAGGCGGTAAATGGCGTTTATTTTGAATTAGGACCAGAAAAAATGCGCGTTTATGGTGGCGTTTATGAAATCGACAAAGAAGATTTATTAATCGCCCGTGAAGGAATTGCCGCAGCGCCAGAAAAATTCAAAAAAGCATACCAAGATCCCAAGTTTGTAAAGGTTTTTGGAAATATCTTGGGCGAAAAAAATAAAATCATTCCCAAAGAATTGAAAGAAGCCGCAGAAATTGAACCGCTTATTTTCAATAAACAATGGTATTTTTATGCCGAATTTGAACCAGAAACAATTTTGGCTGATAACTTAGACCAAATTATTTTGGACTGCTATCAAGCAGGAAGACCGGTTGAATTATTTTTTAATGAATTAATAAAAAGATAAAATGTTAAAATCATTTTTATTTGTAGGTGTTTGTTTGACCACAACTTTCACCTTCGCGCAGAAAAAAGAATTGACGCTGAAAGACGCTGTAACACAACAATACAGAAATTTCGCGCCAGACAAAATGTTGATGTTTCAATGGATTCCAGGAACTGAAAACTACGTTTATTTAGACGGTTATGTGAAGTTGATGAAAGGTTCTGCAACAGGCGAAAAAGCGATTGAATGGTTCACAATTCAAGATGTAAACAAAATTTTAGGAAGTCAGTTGAACTGGTTTTCAGGTCTAGAGTGGAAAGATTCTAAAACTTTTTGGTTGAATGATGGAATCAATTATTACGCTTTCGATACAGAAGCGAAAACAGGGAAATTGGTAGCTAAATTGGACGAAAACGCAGAGAACGCAACTTTCGAAGCCAACAATCAGCGCATTGCATTTACAATTGAAAATAATTTATTTGCTATCGGCGCTGATGGAAAGCAAATGGCCATTACCAAAAACACAGACAAAAACATCGTTTCAGGTCAAACTTATGCACGAAGCGAATTTGGTATTACCAATGGAATTTTCTGGTCTCCAAAAGGAAATTTATTGGCTTTTGCACAAAAAGATGAAACCGAAGTACACGATTATCCATTGTTGGATATCACGCAAACGCCAGGAGCTTTGAAAATGATCAAATATCCAATGGCTGGTCAAAAATCTGAAAAACCGAAAATTGGAATCTACAATTTCAAAAGTAAAAAGACGGTTTTCATCGCTCCAAAAAGTGGCGTTGATTCCTATTTGACAAATGTTTGCTGGTCTTCAGATGAAAAATTTGTGTTGATTGCTGAAGTTAATCGCGACCAAAATCACATGTGGTTGAACAAATACGATGCTGCTTCTGGAAAATTAATCAAAACGCTTTTTGAAGAACAAAACAGCAAATGGATTGAGCCAGAGCATCCAGCCTTTTTTCCTGATGCGAACTCGAATAATTTTGTGTGGATCAGTGAAAGAGATGGTTTCAATAATTTGTATTACTACGACATCGAAGGAAATTTAATCAAACAATTGACATCGAATAAATTTGTGGTAAAAAGCATTCTGAAATCAACCAATGCTGGAAAAACCATCATTTTTGAAGCAACTGGCGAAAGTCCTTTGAACACGATGTTTTACAGCGTTACAACAGACGGAATTCAAAAATTATTGACCGTTGATGAAGGAACACATAGTATTGCGGTGAGTGAAAATGGAAATTACATTTTTGATGAATATTCGAATCACGTCATTCCTTCTCGTTCAGTTTTGTTGGATGGAAACGGACAGTTCAAAAAAATCTTATTGGAATCTACCAACAAATTGGCTGAATATGCGATTGGAACTACAGAAATCAGTTCAATTACTGGAAAAGATGGAACGAAATTGTATACAAGATTGATCAAACCAAGTAATTTTGACCCGACGAAAAAATATCCAGTTTTGGTATATGTTTACGGTGGGCCACACGCGCAAATGATTACCAATTCTTGGTATGATGGAGCGAATTTATGGATGAATTGGATGGCTGAGCAAGGCTATTTGGTTTTCACATTAGACAATCGCGGTTCCGGAGAAAGAGGTTTTGCATTTGAAAGTGGCATTCATCGTCAGTTGGGAACTTTGGAAATGGAAGACCAACTTTCAGGTGTTGAATACTTGAAATCGTTGCCATATGTGGACGGAAATCGCTTAGCAGTTCACGGCTGGTCGTTTGGTGGTTTCATGACTACTTCGTTGATGTTGCGTCAAGCAGGAACCTTTAACGTAGGCGTTGCTGGTGGACCAGTAATCGATTGGAAATTTTATGAAATCATGTACGGCGAGCGCTACATGGACAGACCTGAAGAAAACAAAGAAGGTTACGAAGCGAACAGTTTGTTGAACCACGCGAGCAAGTTGAAAGGCGATTTGCTATTGATTCACGGTACGGTGGACGATGTGGTAGTAGAACAACACAACTTGGCGATGGTCAAAAAGTTTGTGGAAAGCGGCATTCAAGTTGATTTCTTCCCTTATCCGATGCATAAACACAATGTTGGTGGCAAAGACCGCGTGCATTTGATGGAAAAAGTGTTGACTTACGTGATTGAGCATAATAAGTAAGATGCACAAGATAAAATTGAAAATCCCTCGGCTTGAATTGGTTGAGGGATTTTTTTTACACCTTAAAACCCTGAACCAGTCCCATACAATAATCCCATGGTGTTGATGCCAATACTGTAGCTCGTTCCCAAATACATGATGAAATTTTCACCACGCAAAATTTTAATTCTTGCTGCTAAAATAGGCGCAAAGCGAACAGAATTTTTGGTGTCAATCAAACAACTTATTAGCGGACCAGCTTCCACTTCAATCTTAGAGTTTTTATCGATTTTAAAATTGAGCACGTTAAATAAAGCACCAGTTCCAATCGTTGGCGAAGCTTTTTCATTGACAATTTGACCATTTACAATAAATTGCTTGGATTCTTTCGCCAAGTTGAAAAAAACAGGAATTCGCATTCGTTTTTCAGGTCGAAATTCTACAGAAAGTAAGATTGCGCTTGTTGGCAAAACAATGGCTTCATCAGTGGCAATTGTAGCCTGTTTGGAACTAGAAATGAATAGCAAAGATTGTCCAAAACTCAATTCAAAATGTTTTTTCTTCACAGGAATAGAATCGTTTGTTTGCGACCAAAGCGTAAAATTGAGTGCGCAAATGCTGATAAAAAGAAGTGTTTTCATAGTTTGTTTTGTTAAGATCCGAAATTTTTTAGCAAAATGGAACAAAAAATTGGCTCATATTCGGTAGATTAAAATTAACAAAACATTTGAAAAGACCAAAGAACAAGTTAGGTCGTTTTCTCATTCTCGATTATTCTCCCATTGATTGAACCTTAATTCCACCATTTTTCAAAACTTTGACCTTGAATGTATTTTTGGATAATGCATCCGCTTTTCCACCTTCGCCTTCAGTGAAACCAGAGCCTGTTAGTTTGATGATATCACGGTGAATCTTGAATTGCATCATGTAAACTTCTGAATCAGATAAAAATTCGTAGGACGCCAAAAGCGCTTTTGCCTTTTTGGTTTTTGGATCAAATAAGATTAAGAATTCAAATTCGCCTTGCGAGGTTGTTTCAAAACAACGACAAAATTCTTCAGAAAACATGCAACTTTGTTTCACCAAATAAACTTCATAGCCGCCCATGTTTTCTAACTTTCGGTCGTAATTTTTCAACAATCCAATTAAACCCTTCTGACAAGTATTCGGTTGAAAAATCCGTTCCAAATCTGATGGAATCGAAATATATTCAAGTTCTTTTATTTCTGGCAAAGGGAAAGTGGTTGTGGGAGGTGTTTGTCCGGCGAGTTGGAAGAAGTGGAGTAGGATGAGGATAAGGAGTCTGTTATTCATTTTTTCCCAGTTATTGGTTTTCACAACCTTTTTTTGGGGAGTGTTCAATAAACTGTGTCAAGTTCCTATTTAATTCTTTCACTAAAGTAGCTATTTAAATCATTTCTAATACTTGCCCAAGCGAAGATTTGTCCATTCCATCTTGTATGAGCGTTTTGTATTGCTAGGTAAACTTGTTTAAGAA
>CANHQP010000079.1 GCA_947462925.1 Flavobacteriia bacterium
CAAGTCTATCCAACCTGCGCCCTGTTCGTCAAGTCTAAAAATCTCAATGTATCCCATTAGTGTTGTTCCTCGCAATCCTTATCGTAGTCAAACTCACAAAAGTAGCAACCCATAAATTCTAAGTGCTTTTCACAATAATACTTAAATTGACTTTCATCACAACAAAAGTGTTGCTCATCAGCAATTTCATAGAAATCTGTTTTATCAATTATGCTTAACATTATTAGTCACCAATTCTTACTGCGAGAATACGATAAGTATCTTTTAAGCCTAGTGGTGCTGAGTAGTGAGGGCGAACCTGAACACGATAACTTTCGCAATCAGCATACCAAACATCAGACTTTTCTGCTGAGATAATTTCTCCCTTTAGTGTGCGAGAGTGATAAGTTTTTCCTACAAGTAGGCTTTCGATAGTATAGACATTTGCGGACATTTATTGCCTCTTTCTTTTTGTTGATAATTCTATCCTACCATAGCCCACCGACATTTTCGGTTAGACACGCCATAGAAAGACAGACTTTCTTTTATTTATTTTTTCTTACTATGTAAGTCTAGCCTATTAGACTAAAAATCTCAAGTTACTTCGGAGTAATCTTAAATAATGAGACGCTCAAAGGGTGTGTTTAATCTCACATCTTAAATGACCTGTGGATAACTTGGTCAGACCTGTGGAAGACACGCCGGCCAAACTTTGAGCAGTTTTTATTCTTGCTCAGGAATTTATTTTATTTTTTAAGTCGTTCAGTTCGCAAAGCAACTTGAAGTCTGCGAATTTCTTTTTCTAATTGAACATTGCGTTGCCAAAAAGCAATCATCATTCCAAGCGATCCAGTTAACGCAATTACAATTGCGATTAGTGTTCCGTTATCCATTATCATTATGCAACCGCCATTTCTTTAACGCAAGCATCCCAAAATTTATTTTCATCAAATCTTGGATTATCTGAAGCAAACCATTCGCTAAATTCAAAAATTAAATCTTGAAATGTTTTTGAATCAATTTCAGTTGCGAATTGATTTAGAATTTTTGCGGTTTCTACATAGTCTTTACGAGTCATCATTATTCGGCCACCTTTAGAATTGCATAAGTGCCACGAGCATTGATTTCATCAAGTACTGGACCGAGAGCAGGCACTACCAAATCTTTTAGTAGACCCTCAAGCATAGCGACTAAATCTGAGTGAGGGATAGACAAGGCCTGTTGCGCCACTGGATGAGTTTCGTCAAATTCTGTTACGAATTTTAGTGTGTGTTCTACTTTAGTCATTTATTTTATTTCCTATTCTTTTAGTTGTTGTCTAATAAATTGTCTTGCTCAATACCAAAATCGCATGAACAGGTTTCTACATCAAAATCATCTCCGTTACCGAAAAAGATTAGACCTGATGAATTACATTCCTCGCAAGGAATTGTTAAGACGGAGTTTATCATTTATAGAACCGCCTTTCCTCTTAGTGTTCCGCTAACGCCTAAAGCGTCACACGATACTTTAACAGATACGCCAACAGGTAATTGTGTTGGATACTGTGAGATGAATTGAGCAACCGCACCACGAGAAGCGAGAGCGATTTTTTTGGTAGAACCGTTAAAGGTTTCTAGTGTTATAGTGTAAGTCATTTTGACTACCTTTCGTTTGTTTGTATAGTTAAGTATAACAGGGGGCACCGACAAATTGGGCACTTATTTGCTTAGGCTCACTGTGATACTGGTCACATTTATTTGCTAAGGCTCATTGCTTATTTATCTTTATTTAATTGTTATACCTAGAAGTATAGCAAAGAAATCTCAAAAAAGCAAATCGACACGCCGTAAATTGGGGGAATAAAAGTGTGTTTCTTATCACATTACTTATACACACCCCTGTGGATAACTTTTTAGGGGCCGGCAAATTTATTCGCCTTTCACGAATAAATAAGATCCATAGAATAAACAAATAAAAGAAAACCAAAACAATGCGTTTCCGCTAATAAAAAAGTTACTCATTTGTTTCCTCAATTTCATTTAGTAAATCCCAAAGTATTGGTTCTAACGCAATTGCGCTTTCATCTAATTTTTGTTGAAGTGTTTTCATTAGTTTACTCCTTCTAAAAATAACTCATACATTGGTGAACATGTTAAACAGATTGGGTACTCAAAGCGGAAGTCAAAGAAATCATCTTCCATGTTAATTTGGCAATTCTCACAATAAGTTAAATCACTCATTATTTAACCTCCTTGTATAGGAAGTCCCAAGCCTTACGGCATAACACGATAGACTTACAGTTATCGCAACAGATAACCCCATGAGGGTTAAGGTCTAGGTCATAGACATCAACGCTTGCTGATGTTGCGCCACATACTGAGGCGAGGTTTACATAGGTACTCATTTATTTACTCCTTCGAATAACTCTTTACACTTATTAGGATTTTCCCAATAAGGCTTGCCCTCATGGTATAGGGCGGGTGCTAATACGACTTGACCGCAAGGGCATAGGTTCATCATGCCTTTAGGGTAGTCGCTTACAGTAGCGAATTTAGTCCAAATACTCATTTAGTAGACACATACCAATCTGTCCACATAGGCAACTGCTCAGGGTCGCCATCATAGTAGTAACGCTCAATGTTCTGCTCACAATTTTGGCAGAAAGTAAATTGCTCATCTCCGATTTCTGAGATAGCGGATTTCATAGGGCTATGTTCTTTACATAGTGTGTTTAGTGTAGTCATTTGAGACCACCTTTCTTTAAGGGATTTCTTTACCCTTGTTTTTCTTTATACTGTAAGTGTAGCATGGGGGTACGACAAATTGAGGGGTACAAATGCTACCAAAACGGACATTGTGAGGTAGGTCACATGAGATGTAGGTCACATTTATAGGGGGAATTATAACAATCTTATAACAATAACAATACTATCGGTGTGTCGATTTGACGGGCCGGCAAATGTGATACGAATCACATGCGACACGCCGTGTTTAGACTTGACTTTTGGGGTATTGTATGCTAGTATTGCTACTATAGAAAATAAAGAAAGGAAGTTAAAATGACTTCACTAACATTAGAACAAAAAATCGCTAAGGCTGCCCACATGGTAGCCAATGGTCAGGTAGTGTCCTTTAGAGGAGCCTCTGCCGATACCTACATCAAGGTTGAGCGTATGGCTAACCGAATTAAGCAGGAGCGTGAGTTCCCACAGTGCCCATGCGGACAGTGTGACTAAGCACACACCAACACACCCCTAAATAGGGCGGTATTTGTCAGTGCCCTAGTGTAGAATACTAAGTATAAGAATCAAACAAAGGACAGTAAATGATAAAAGATGAATTGCGTGATGAAGCCGTTAGAATGGCAAAAGAGAAGTATGGTGATAACTGGTTAGCAGGTCTATGGGGTTGCGCTGGTGTATTGCTAACAGAAAAAGATTTTAAGGTTATTATTAGCGTTATGGAAAAGTAACTATGTCAGCCGAATTAGATAGGCGCAGAGCACACCTCAAAAACGGGGGAACAATAAACAACTACGACAGAAGCCATTACAAGAAAGAAGATACAATGATAAAAGCAACATTAACGACTACGCAGGGCTCTACTAAGGGCATGACATTTGATACTAAGGAGCACCTACTAGAGTTCATTGAATTGTTTGAGGTGGCACTACCCATAGGCACTGCTGTAAACATTGATGCGCCACTAGTGGGTATCCATAGCGGTTGGATACAGGGCAAGGCTAAGAAAATCTAATTAGTTAAACAGATCAATCAAGTAGTGTGTCTATTATGGGCGCACTATTTTTTTGTGTGTATTTTCTGTATAGTATGTATCATACATCTGGACAAAATATTCAGATTTTAGGCTATTTGGGTTTTACAAAATTTTTCAGAATTGTGCTATAATGGTTTGTATGACAGAAGATATCATTAAGCCTAAGTTGTGCTGCGACACATGCTCATGCACAAATAGCCACAGTTCAGTTCCACCTTCAGACGAAGACTAATATGGGAATCTTAGAGAACTTTGAAAATGCCTGGGATATAGATTTCCAGGAAAAGCCAAAGGCTCCTGAGTTTGAATCAAAGCCTATGGTAGAAACAGACAACATGGGTAGAGACAAGTTTTGGCAAGAAGAAACATCTCTTGCTGTAAAATTATTTTCAGAAACGTGCTGCACAGATTGTAGTTGCAAGAATGAATAGCGATCAACAAGAATTAAGTCCAGAACAAGTTCAAGCAATCTTATTATTTCAGATTGAACAAAAACTTAGAATGCATATTGCTTTGCAGGTAGAGTCAAAATTTCACGGTAAGTATCATAATGAATCTCATGAGATAGCACAGTTCATACGCAATATGTCTTAGAGAGTATACTTATATCCATCTGATTGCTCAATATCACCAAATATACTTTTGTTTAGGCTAACACTTTTTTCTTTTGTTCCAAATACAAAGGTTGTAGAAAAATATCTAACGTCGGAACTTAAAACTTGTGTAGTTCCATGAAGTATGCGTCCACCATGAATCAACAGTGATCTGGCCTTTGGCTTATGGACTATTCCAACTTCTGGATAGTTAACTGCTCCACCATCATACTCATCATTATAATAAAGAACTAGCCCATATCTAACATGTTCGTCTGGCAATGTATTCTTTAATGGATCATAATCTCTATGAGGTTTCATAAAGTTTGTTTGTAAGTGTCTGTTTAGCCCAACTGGATAGACTCTATCTAATTCAAAAAAAAGATCTCTAATTTTTTTGTCAATATCTGAAAAAAAGTCTGGTTTGGTTCCAATCTTAATTTTTCCATTAAAGAACTCTGAAACTTTTGGATCATCGGTCCACCATTCAGACTCATCTAAAGATTTGCAGTAATCTAAAACCTTTTCTTGCTCTTCGATACTTATAAAATCTTCAATTTCGTAAATATCTGGGGAAAGAAGTTTAACCTTCATCTACTAATTCCCACATACGGATATCAACAAAACCGTAGCGAGAAAGATCTGCCAACTCCTGAGTGTCTGCTTCGATAACAAGTCGAATATTTGACTCAATGTCAAATCCTGGATTGTACTCTTTCTTAGCATTTTCTAAATATGTAGATTCGATAGTTTCCAAGATTGGCTTGTAATAAAACTTAGGCAATTACACCACTCTCCTTTAACTTATCATAGATGTTTGACATCATAAATGAAAGACTTGCTTGGCTTTGTTCAATTTGTGTTTCTAACGCTTGTGCATCAAGGCCAGCCTGTAATCCCATTGCTCGATTGTCTGAATTGATGCTTTCCATCATTATATCTATTGCTTGATCTTTTGTCATTTACTGACCCTTTCTCTAGGATTCAATTGTATCATAAATTCGCTTCTTTGCCAAATCGACTTGAAGTGGCGATACGTCATTATATATTGCTTTTCTATTATTTTCAAGTGCACAAAGGGCTACAGTACCTGTTCCTGCAAGCAAGTCTGCCACAGTATCTCCTTCTTTAGAAAAAACACGTATGAGGGTTTCTATCATTTTTTTCGGCAGGGCATCGAAGAACGAAACTTCGTCCACATAATAAACCTCCCAATCAGCCTCTATAACAAAACTCTCAAGAGTCTCAACTGGATGCCTAGCATCTACATTTTTAGTAATATAAAGCATATGGTTTATCTCATTTCCTGAGATTATTCCATCTACAATATCGCTTTTTTCGAAATTCCACAGTATGTCTCTATTTATAATCAAAGATGTGTTTTTTGTTATGTCATTAATAATTTTAAATGATACACGCTGGTTAGGTAAAATTAAAATTATCGCTCCGCTATCTTTAAGCGCTATCTCCATTGCTTTTAAACATTCAACCAATGCTTTAGAAAAATCTTCTGGCGTATCGGCATTTTGGATTTGAAGGTTTGGATCACCGCCATGGGCATCTGGGATTCTATTCAAAAATGGTGGATGTGTGATAAATAAATCAACAGAGTTTGGCTCCAAAAAATTTTCTCTTGCGTCCTTGCAATAAAACTCTATATCCATAAATGCCCTCTTATTTGTTTATACTAATGTTTGGATTTCCAGTAAATATATCATTTCTGTAAGCATCATTATCGATATGCTTAGGGTCAACCCACCAGTCTTCGCTATTGGTTTGTCCGATAAGTTTATATCCTAGGCTGCTTAGAATTTCTCTTTGAGCATCTCTCATAGATGCCCTCTTGTAGTTTTCGCACAGGTCATGCTCGATAACTATCACTGAAAACCTATACTCTAGCATAGGCAATGCAACAAGTGCCAGTAGACAGTTTCCTTTATCGTGTCCATCGATATCAATCTGCAAAAAATCAATTACCTTTGGAAAATTATTTTCTTCAAAGTATGATACATAGTCAAATTTTAACGCATCTGCATTAATGCACTTATTTGTACGATCAGAAGAGTTGTAGCCTTCGGCAACACTTTTTTCAATTTCAAGAGCAAGACCTTTCCAGCCAAACTCTGATTCCAAAAGCGATGTGTTACTTTCTCTGTATGGATCTCCCGACCCTAACTCAACATAAAAACCATCTTTTTTTTCTTTAGTCATAGATATAACAAATGATTCTTGGAAAGAAGCGCTTTTACTATTTTTATAATTGATCATATATTTATTATATCAGAGCAAGTCTAATTCCAAACAGTTTCTTGGTCGTAAGTTACAGAATACTCTCCTGTGAATATCTCTGCATAAGAGATTATGTCTTTATTATATCTTGTAAGGGTTGTTAAGCCAACTTTGTCACATACATACTTTATACCCTGGACTAGTGGCTCAAACTTCATCTCCTGCCCTGCTAAGGCGTTATTAAGGGTATCTATGTAACGTGTCTTGCCATAACGTTTTGATGTAAATGATTGATCAACATATTCAAACCTCGCTTCTGCATCATTTCTTTTTGCAATGTCCGAATTGTCCATTATGTACTTTACTGCAGGATGATCCATCCGTGTAGACCAGTTTCGCATGTTATCGCTGTATTTCTCCATGTTCTTGAGAGTTGAATCAGCGAAAGCCATGCGTATAAGGTCTTGATCGGAGGTTAAAGCCTCTGTTGCGAAACTTACCAAAAAAGCGGTTGCGAAAGGAAACTTGTCGCTATATGTCGAAACGCCGAAGTGCACATTCGGATTAAACGACTCAACTGACATATTATCTTCTAAGAGTCGCATATGATTGCCGAGAGATACATACTCTTGTCGATTCATATCGCAATCGACGAACAAGCATTCTTCTGGATTGATCCCGTCGGCGAGACATAAAATGTTTTTGTCATACGAACCGACTATTTTCGAACCGTTAAAACGCTCTAATAATTTTGCGGTCATGAAACCATCCATGTCAGGGGATATAATCAAATTCTTAGAATACTCAAGTGTTTCAAGTATGGCTGTTTTCATTTTTTAAATATACCCCTTATAATAATCTAGTTATGACAATTCAAGACTGGGCTTCGTTAATCGTCGCAATACTTACAATTGTATCATCAATCGCTTTCGGAATCAAGTGGCTTGTAAAGCATTATCTAAGCGAGTTGAAGCCGAATTCTGGATCATCGCTTAAGGACCAGGTCAATAGACTGGAGAATGCTTTAGACGAGCAAAGAATCGATTCTGAAAAATCACGAGATCGCCAAGAAAAGAAACTCGACGAAATGTATAGAATTTTGCTTGAGCATATTGCTAAATTTGATAAGAAGTAATTCTCTTATATACTATATATAAAGATAGTTTTTAAAACTATAAGGATATTCTTTTTTCTTATATATTTAAAAGTATACACTATCCCAATCTTGGCAAATAGTTCTAAAAGTAACAAATCGGACATTGTCTATTATAACAATTTGATAACTTTAAATATCATGTCCGTTTTGTCCTTTATGGTATA
>CANHQP010000080.1 GCA_947462925.1 Flavobacteriia bacterium
ACCTTGTACTTTTCGAGCAATGGGCGAGGAGGCATGGGAGATGCAGATATTTTTTACACCATCCGACAAGACGATTCATGGACGAATTGGAGTGAGCCAGAAAACATGGGTGATAAAATCAATTCCTCGAAATTTGATGCTTACTTAATCGCTTCAGGCAACCAATTTTACTGGTCAAGCAACCGCGATGGCGACAAGAGTGACATTTATTTCACAACAAGACTTTATCCACCAGCAATAACACTTTCAGTGATGCCAATCATTTCTACCGTTCCAAAGAAAGGTCACGCAATCGATTTGACAGTGAACGGAGGAGGAAAGCGCTTGAAATACAGTTGGAGCAACAACGACACGGTGCAAGACCCACAGGATTTGCAACCAGGTATCTACAAAGTGCGCGTATCGGATGAATACGGTCAAGAAGCATTTGCAGAAGTGAAGATTGATGCTCCAGTATTTGCCAATGAGGATGAGATGCAGGCAAGCAAGGAAAAAGATTTGAATAAAGATTTGGATAAAAATAACATCATTTATTTTGACGATAATTCATCTTACTTAAATCCAGAAAACAAGAAAGTGTTGGATTACGTCATTCCGATTTTGAAATCAAAACCAGAATTGAAGATTTTTGTTTTGGCTTATGCAGATAAGCGTGGAACCAATCACTACAATTATTGGCTATCAGAAAGACGTATGAAGCGAGCTATTCAATATTTGGTTGAGCATGGAATTGATAAAAGCAGAATCACAGGCAGTTATAAAGGCGAATCAGAGCCTTTGGTTAACTGCTCAAATTGTGATGAAGAGCAATTGAAGTTAAATCGTCGAACAACGATCAAATTTAAAACGAAATAAGTCTTTTTATAATGAATCAACATTTGAGTCCCTCGTGGCAAAAAATATTAGTTGATGAATTTCAAAAATCTTATTTCCAACATTTAACGACATTTGTTCAAAATCAGAGAAATCAATTTCCTGACAAAATTTTCCCGAGTGAAAAGCAGACTTTTCAAGCATTGAATTTGTGCGATATTGAAAATGTCAAAGTTGTCATTTTAGGTCAAGATCCATATCCCACCAAAGGACATGCAAATGGTTTAAGCTTCTCTGTCCAAGCGGATGTTTTGCCCTTGCCGAAAAGTTTGCAAAATATCTTCAAGGAGCTAAAGTGCAATTATCCTGAGAAGGAAATTCTGAATGGAGATTTGACCAATTGGGCCAAACAAGGCGTTTTATTATTAAACACAATCTTGACCGTTCAAGAGGGAATTCCAAACAGTCATTCAAAGCAAGGATGGGAAATTCTAACAGATGAGATTATTCGAAAAATTGCTCAAACGCAAGATCATTTGGTTTTTTTGCTTTTCGGGAAAAATGCTCACTCCAAGGAAAGTCTGATTGACGAAAAACGCCATGCGGTTATAAAAACATCGCATCCTTCACCTTTGGGCGTTTTCAAAAGCGGAAAAGATTTCGTTTCTTTTCAAGGAAGTAATGTTTTCAAGTTGACAAACGACTATTTAAGATCGAACCACAAAGCAGAAATTGTTTGGTAAAAGCATCGCTTTATTTTCAACTTTTATCCAAAGAATTGAAAAGTGGTTTTATTTTTGTTACTTTGAATTCACTTCACTTTTAAAAAAGCTTTTGCATGAAGATTTTGTTGGTTTTCGTTTTGATTTCATTTGGTTCAGCAGCACAAATTGCTCCGTTCATTGATTTCAACGGTTATTTCAGAACGTTTTATATGAATAACTTTCGTCAAATCGAATTTCAACGAATTCAGTCTTTTCAAGCAGGTGATAATTTAATCGCATACATTGATAACCGAGGAGATTTTAAGGTTTTTGATGGTGAAAATAAAATTGCATTGACAAATATGAATGTTGAGTACAAAATGTCAGATTATCAATTGGCATGGAATATTGGACCTGGATTATTTTGTTTAGAAAATGGCGAAAAAAGACTTTTAACCACTTTTGGGGGAAGATATGAAGTTTCTGATAGTCTTGTTGTATATGAAGACACAAGATTCAACACAGTGAGCGTAGTCTATAATAAAACGATTTATCCCTTATATCAATCGACAGGTGAAATCAGTATGCCAGAGATTATCGGGGATAACATTATCGCTTTCAAAGACAATGGTGATTTTTACAAAGTTTTTTGGCGTGGAAACATATACGATTTAGGAGTGTGGATGCAAGGAATTACTTTCAATGCAGGAACGGATATGTTGACTTTCAATGATCCCACTAATCGCACCTTTGCTGTTTTTGAAAAAGGTCATTTTGTCGACTTGGAATCATTTTATGTCAAGAGTTATAAATCGGGTAGGGGATTTGCTGTTTATGAAGATCTCAATAGTAATTTGTGGTATTATAAAGATGATGTAAAGATTGCCCTAACTAATTTTTCAGCTTCTTTTTGGGAAGTAAAAGATGATTTGGTAGTTTGGGGAGAAAATAATATGATTTATACGTTTGTCGATGGAGAAAAAGTCAAGATTTGCTCCTACATGCCAAAAGATTATAAACTAAAAAATGGTGTTTTTGCCTTTAGAAATTTAATGGGTGGTGTAAGTGCTTTTATGAATGGAAAGGTTTCAGAAATTACCACACAGCAAGACGCAATCTACACAATATATAGTAACATGGTTTTAGTTGAATTATTTAACAAATCATTTATTGTGTTTAAGAATGGACAGAAGTTTGAAGCCTAACTTCCTATTTTCTTTGTCCAACTGCAACCAACTCCCTCGTAAAAGTAAGTATCCTTGCATTTTTCATATTCTGCAGCGCGTTTTCGGTACAACTTCAAATTCTCATCTCCTCTAGCCGTTAATGCCAACATGTATTTTAGAAAAGCAATTTCTTCTTTATTTTGTTTTTTTTTCAAAGCTTTCAAATAATATTGACTTGCTTTCGACATACAAATGTGGTTGGTTTTTCGCAAAAAAGCACCTCGGTCAGCATTCCAAAAGTAGGTCATTACATGCCAATTTTTTCCTTCTGATGAAAAGTTGTACCAGGCATTGCCCAAAGCAATCATGGCAGTGCGATCACCGGTTTTTGCAAATTTTTCCAGTTCGACCATTTTGGTCATGATTTGCTTCCTATTCATGGGTGTCAAATTTTCATAGTCATGAATTTCTTTCACGATTTTAAAAGGTGAAGTTTCAAGTGTCTCTGCCCTGCTGTATTCTATGTCCCAATAAATGTCTGGAATAGCAGATATTACTTCGCTGGCTTGATTTGTCTTTCCTGTTCGCAAATACATGCGTGAAAGCAAAATTCTGAATTCATAGTCATTTTGAAATGGCTGATAACAAAATTCTTCCAATGCTGATTTACGTTTTTTCTGAAAAATATGCACTAATTTTTCGACACTTCGGATATCTGTTTTGTTGTCATAATAATCGAAAGGACTGTAAAATGAAATGTTTTCATTGAACTTGGTTTTGGCATAATAGCTAAAAATTCCTGCAAAATGATTTAGTTGCTGACTTTCAAAAGCCTTTGATAAATAACTACATAAGGAATACATTGCTCGATCTGATTCAAAAACGCCGTTTCGCTTTTTAAGGAGGTATTTCATTTCTTTCGCAACGTCATTTTGGATTTGTTGAGAACTTAAATCTTCACTTGTCGCAATGATGCAAGTTTTTAAAATGTGTTTCTGAAACAAAACTTCATTATTTGAACTTTTAACTAAATCCAAGTGCATTTTGGCATCTTCAACCCTATGTAAAAACAAATTCAATTGTGTCAACATCAAGTGATATTGCGCAGGATTTTCCTGTTTCCAAGTATTTAATGATTCTATTAAGTTCTTGAATCTTTCTAACTGAGGGTGTATATATTCAAATTTGACCTTTGAAGGTTTTTCGACATAGTAATCCGCAGCATAATAAGGATTGAATTCATTGGCATAAACGTCAAATGCCCGATCTCCTTGTTCTTCTTCAAACTTGTTGAATTCTCGCATTAAAATCAATTTCAAGTGTGGATGATTGGGTGAATATTTCACAATTGAATCGATCGAATTGAGGTCAATAAAATAATTATTGACTTGTTTGATTACATATAAATCAGCAATTTCTTCCGGGTTTTTAGCGTATTTTAGTTGCGATTTGAAATATATAGGCCGATATAACTTTTTAGAAATGGGTTGTTTATTGCTCGAATAACGAAAAACCAGCGCGTGTAGATAATTTGAATAAGGATTTGTATTTGCCTTGCGCGCTTCATCCCACGCTCGATATTCATCGTCATGGAAAAACCTCATCGGTTTAAAATCTGCTTGGCGTTCTGAATAATAATGTGTTGCCCACCAATCTAATACGGTTTTCTCTTTTCCAACGCCAAAATAATGATGATAAATTCGGTGAAATTGCGCCTTGTTTTCATTGTAAAAAGCCAATCTCAACAACTGAAAGGCGTATTTCTTTTTCCAGAAGCGATTGTGTTTTTCTTGAATGATTTTTTCACCTTCAACCATCAATTTTGGCAATGTCTTTTGACGTTCTATATAGCTTTTTTCATCCCAAGGATCCAACGCCGTGATGTTGAATTCACATGATTTTGCAAAGATTACAAATCGTTTCAATTCTGAATTTTGTTGAATTTCTTTCCAAAATGCCAGACTTTTTATTTCAGATTCAGCGTGTCCACCGAAAAAGTAATCTTGAATTTCGGCAATACTACTTTTGAGTTTCAATTTATACTTCCATTCTTTGGCTAGTGCAATTTCATCTGCGTTATTAGGCACACCTGCGTAACTTTGCAGGTTGATGCTGTAATACATCGGTCGCAGCGATTTTTGTTGAAACAAATCAGCATTAAAAAGCGAAAAACGCATATTTTCTGCAGGATAATACCAACCGCATGCATTTGCTTGAAAAACAAATAGCAGTGAAATTGAAGCCTTAAAAAGTGGCGAAAATGGATTTAATTTCTTTTGCATTGATTTCTATTTTTGAATGATCTAATTGATATAATATCACGCGTGGATTTGGATTTGTATTTTTTTGACCTAAAATTTCAGTCAACTTTTCGACTGATTTTAAGTCAACAGTTTCTTTTCGAACTTGATCCCCTTCCTTCAAGGTCAAATTGGTAAATGAATAATTGCTTAGCACAGTAAATTTCATCACGCTCTCATCTGAATCTTGCTGTTTATTTTTTTCAAAGTTGAAAGCATAATCTTCCAAAATAGAGGCATCAAAAAGTGCATTTAATTGGCCATTTCGATAAGATGCACCCCAAGAAAAAATCGGCAGCGCATAATCCAATGGCAACGGATAATTAAATTTCGCTGGAAGGTATTTTTGAATCTCTTTCAGATCAAAAATCGAATTGATGCCATCATTGTGTTGAATATTACCAACATTATAGCACATCAACATCCCTTTGTCTACTGGCGGAACACCCATTTCTTTGCGGTATTTGAAAGGATAAAGTCGAATAGTCGCAGAAATTGTTTTATCGTTGAAACGCTTTTTACAAGCGAGCAGAAAAGTGAAATATTTTTCCTTGGTAGAAGGTGTCCAATCACAATCAAATTGAATTTCATTAAAGCAACTCATGTAATTGTCGACCAATGAATCCAAATTTTTGAACTTTTTGACTTCCAGTTCAGGATAAAGAATTTGGTATGGATCTTCACCATCTTTATAGACATAATCTTCATATTGATTTTGATCATTCATTTGATAAAACAAAATCCTCAATTTTTGGTAAATCTGCTGTGGCAGTTGTTTTGCTGCAGAGTCAGATAGGTGCTTGAAAGTCTCGTTAGTGATGTAAATGACTGGAACGAAATTTTGAATTCCATTAAAGTCATCCACTGTATTTTCAAAATTCAAAGGTGATACTGGTACAACACAATCGAGTTCATCAGACCATTCAACATCAAACATGCGCACGTACAAGTGATTCGTTTTGAATTGAGCGAAATTGGGGTCGTCTGCTGGATTTCTCCAATTCGTTTTCCAAGCGTAAAAACCATGTTCAGCTTTAAACTTGGGAATTAACTTTTTGTTTTTGGAAGATTGATTTTCACAAGAAAAACAGCAAGATACAATTACGAGAAAAATGAAAATACGTCGCATGACTTTTAATTTATTTGAACAAATGTAAGGTGTCGAGTACAATGCAATGCTTTATTTTCATCCAAAAGAAATGTTGATTTATTATTCGCAGACTATTTGAAATTATTCGCATCGACATCGATTTTTACGACCAAAATCAATAATACTTTATGTTTTTTTAATATTCAATTAACTTCAAAAGTGATTTATTTATAGCGCATTATGTCATTTCTTGCGAAAAACATTATTTTTTTTCATTCAAAAAACTTGCACAAAGGAAATATATGTGTACCTTTGCAACGCTTTAAGCGAGAAGCATACACAATTTTGAAAGTACAATCTGACTGTTGTCAGGACGTTTTTTAGAAAATGTTTTCAAATATTGGTTTGGTAGTTCAGTTGGTTAGAATACATGCCTGTCACGCATGGGGTCGCGGGTTCGAGTCCCGTCCAGACCGCTAGTAGTGTTTCTCAAACAAACACAAAAGCACTTAAAACCCTTTAAATCAAACGATTTAAAGGGTTTTTTGTTTTTATGAGTTATTCATTTCATTCATAGATTAACAAAAAAAAAGTGAACAAATCGGTTAA
>CANHQP010000081.1 GCA_947462925.1 Flavobacteriia bacterium
AATTATTTTGGTCAAGTTATTTGGTCAGGAATAAATATTGAGCAGCAAAATTTTTCATACTTATCAAATGGTCTTTATTTCCTGAGAATTGACAATAGGACAATTAAATTAGTGAAACAATGAGAAGAAAGGCAGCACATAACAGCACCTACCCAAAAGGCGGGGTTTCGTGTTCCAAAGACAGTTTTGTGGTTAATGAAACATTAGTTTTTCAAATCAAGTTTTGTGGTAAAAAGCCCGCCCATCGCCAATCTGCAAAACGTTAGCGGTCATTGTAAAGGATGATTCAGAAAATAAAAGGCATAAACATAAAATGAAATTGGAACCTGTAATAATTGAAACTCAAAGACTAAAACTGACTGGTTATTCATCTCAGGATATGACTTTTATTTTTGAAAATTTCAGCAGGGACGAAATAAAGAAAATATTAGGACACCGAACAGACGAAGATTATCAAATGGAAGAATATAAGTACAAGAATGGATATGCATCCTATAATAGGGGTTTCATACTCTTTATGCTGACAGAAAAAACAACAAAATTAATAATTGGTCGATGTGGACTTCATAATTGGAATAAAGAACATCACCGTGCAGAAATAGGTTATAATATATCTGATAAAAATTTTAAAAGAAAAGGATTAATGACCGAAGCCGTTAGTTCAATTATTGATTATGGCTTTAATAAATTGAATTTACACAGAATTGAAGCCCTTATTGGAAGCAATAACATTCCTTCTTTGAAAATCATCGAAAGACATCACTTTACTAAAGAAGGCTTATTAAGGCAACATTATTTTGTAACAGACAAATTTGAAGATTCAGTTGTTTACTCATTGTTGTATAATGAATTTAATGACAACAAAAATTACTAAACACCGAACCGTTAACAGTGGTCAATTAAGGACGTTTCACATTTAATCATAATTAATGACATAGAAATAATGCAAGACTTTATAGACCAAGCAAAAAAAAATGGTGTAACTCTTTTCGACAAAGGAAGATGTCAGTTTTGTGGTGCAGACTATCAAAAAGGCATTTTTGACTGTATGGACAATTATAACAATGGACTTCAGCTTTTAGACTTTAATAATTCTGAACACCACGTATCAAGATTTTTAAGTGTTGACGCTCATGCTTTGCAACATCCAGAAATTCACGGACGTTGGAGCAATCATTTTCATTTGACAAGGTTGAATTTGATAATTGATAAAAAGCAAACTTGGGACTACAAAAAATCTCCGTTGCTAAGCGACTATTTAAATACTTATAAACTAAATAGACCGAATGAATTTCTTGCCGTCCCGAAACCTTTAGATAGAGGAAAAAAGACAGCAAAAGATCTGACTATGGCGGCAACAGCGGACGAATGTGTTGAACTAATAAAAAAATGGGCGGACGAAGTATATCATTCATGGAGTTCAAGCCATTCATTAGTTTCTCAAATTGCAGACGGCTTTTTAGACAACAATTATAATGGAAAAACACAAGGTAGAAAAACAACGAACCGCTAACAGCACCTACAAGAAATTGGCGGTTCAGTGGTTAAATGAAGCATTGTGCTTCGTATCAAGTTCAGTGGTGGCAGACAGTTTCGTGCTTCGAAATCGCCAACTTCTTGTAGCTGCGAACCGTTGGCAGCAATAATGACAAAACCAACTCACACAAGAAAGAACATATTTCAAATCATTTCCAAAGTAAGTCATCACTATTATTTTAACTACGATATCATTTTGTATAAATTTGCATTGTTTGATAACAATTGAATTTATGAAAATGTTAAGCAAGAAAAAAATATATACCATAAAAGGGGGTATCCATTATATGGTAATTAGTTTAGCCCTGATTACCTCTTGTGGTATAAAAAAATATACGACCACAATGGAACAGATGATGATCACAGAAACTAAAGATATCGTATACAAAGAGAAAGAAATCTCGGAAGACATCGATTATTTTATCAAATCTGTTGAAGAGGTTTCCCCTTTTCCATATATGAATGCCGATTCGCTTACAATTCAAAGTCTGTCTGACTATTTAAAGAAGAAAGGAGACAGACAGGGGAATGAGTTGTATCTGGATTTCATGCGACTTTCCGCAGCATACAATGTTGGTCATATATACACATTTCCACCTGAAGCTATGCTCGATGAGGCCATAAAAAAAGGTGATCGATTTTTTCCAATGTTTATAAAAAAGAATCAAGAAAAATGGGAAATATTAGGCATCATTGACAACGCTATACCGGAAAAAAATATAGGAAATGAATTAATCAGAATTAACGGAAAAGAAATGAGCGAGATAATAGAAACTATAAAACCTCTTCTTGCGAATGATGGAAATAGCGATGAGATGATTGGAGCATCTTTACCATTTTTATTGTGGGCTGTGAACATCAGCCAACCATACTCAGTAGAGATCATGAATAAAGAAAACGGATTGTCTGAGATACTGGAATTACAAGGTACAAATGATTTGGACAAATACAAAACCCAAAAACCAATTGACAAAGAAGTAAAACTGCAAGATTTCATTACGTTTGATATTTTAGACAAAAACATTGGGTACATCAACGCAAAGTCTTTTGGTTTCGTACAATACAATCAAATTACGAAAACTTTTGAAAAAGAAATGGAATCATATTTTGCCGAGCTGAAAGCAAAAGGAGTTTCCAATCTAATCATCGACTTAAGAGAAAATGGAGGGGGATCCAGTTATCCTGCCGAAGCTATTCTTCAAAAAATAGCACATAAACCTTATCAACAGACTGGAGGTTCAACCATGCGGGTCAGTAGACAGTTTGGAGATTTTTTAGATGGCTTGCCTTGGGCTATCCGAATGATCGCTAAAAAAGGTTCGATGAAAAATTACAACAAGTATCCCATTGGAACAAATATTAAAGAAGAAAGTAAGCCGTCATTACCTCAAAAAGTCAAGAACAGATTTAACGGTCAGGTTTATGTATTGATAGGTCCAAACACCCATTCTGCGGCCATGATGATGGCGAATGCTGTAGAGGACTTTGATCTTGGAATTTTAGTAGGTGAACCAACAAAAAGTATTCCAAGAGAGTTAAGTAACGCACTACCCTTAAAAACCCCGTATGCCAAAATTGCTTTTGTTGTTCCTGCAACATTATTTACTCGTGCCAGCGGTGACGCAAACAATTACGACCCCGTGAAACCGGATGTATTAATTGAAACTACGCCTGAAGATGTTCAACTCAAGCGAGACCCTGTTATGCAATATGTTTTGGGTAAAATAAGTGGTAACAAATAGTTTATACCAAAATCATTACGTTTCGTTTAAATAGTATCTTATATTGAATGATTAGTTCAAGAAACATAGTGAAATTGCTACTCCATTTGCTTGGTTGGGGAGTTTTGTTGCTTTTAGTTTTACTGCAAAACAATCTGAGTGTTTGGAATGACGAGGACTACTTTTTGTTTGTTATTGTACTTGTTTCTATGGGAATTGTAACATACTTAAATCTTTATTTGCTTATACCGCGTTATTTGTTCGCAAAGAAATACGCTTATTACACAGGATTTCTGTTTGTACTGGTTTTTCTGACGGCTTCAATGATAACCTGGATCATTCATGACCTTGGTCTTGACAGTATTAATTGGTTTTCCCGATTTGTGGTCACATTGATCGCATTGGCTGCATTAGCTTTGTTAACAAGTGGCGGAAAGTTGCTTGCAGAGTATCTTAGAAAGATGATGAAGTTCAAGGAAATTGAAAACAAACAACTTAAAGCAGAGCTCAATTTACTTAAGGATCAGGTCAATCCACATTTCCTATTCAACACCTTAAATAACCTTTATGGTCTCATAACGCAAGATCAAAATCAGAGAGCGGCAGAAATCACATTAAAATTGTCTGATATCATGCGTTACTTACTGGAGAGTAGCAAAGCAGACAAGGTTAGTTTGAAAAAGGAAATACAGTTTTTAGAGGATTATTTAAGTTTAGAAAAAATACGATTGAGCAAAAAAACAGATATCCGCTTTGAAGTTTCAGGAATTGTTTCAGACGTTTTCGTAGCGCCATTGTTGTTTATTCCCTTGGTGGAAAATGCATTCAAACACGGATTAAATACAATTACAGCTGATAGTTTCGCCTGCTTTTCTTTGTCGATACAGGGAAAAGATTTGTTTTTTGAAGCAAAAAATTCATTGGGAAAAAGTCTTGAAAATTCAGCAAAAAGCGAAACAGGCATCGCAAATCTCAGGAAACGATTGCAACTAATTTATCCCAATAACCATCTACTTGATATTCATAAATTCAACGATGAATATAAAGTCGTTTTACACATTCAACTATGAAGTTTAATTGCTTAATCGTAGATGATGAGCCTATCGCTCAAGAAATTTTAGAAAAATACATCTCACAAATAGCTGTGCTGAATTTGGTCGGTAAATGCAGCAATGCTTTTGAAGCTTTGAATGTTTTACATAGAGAGAAAATTGATGTGTTATTTCTCGACATTAAAATGCCTTCCCTTTCAGGATTAGACATGCTAAAAACCATACAAAATCCGCCTAATGTGATTTTAACCACTGCATTTTCAGAGTTCGGTGTTGAAAGCTACGAATATGGCATTACCGATTATTTACTGAAACCAGTTTCTTTTGAACGGTTTTTGAAGGCTGTGAATAAGATTCTCATACCTCAATATACGCCATTAGCCAGAACTCAAACCGTAGAAAAAGCAGAAGAGCCAACATTTATGTTCTTCAAAGCCGACAAAAAGATCCATAAATATTATTTCACAGACATCCTATTCGTTGAAGGAGGCGGGAATTATGTCAAAATCCATCCGCTAAATCAGAAACCATTAATGGTATTAGATAAACTGACAGAACTTCAAGAGAAATTACCAAAAAAGCAATTTATCAGAGTACATAAATCGTTTATTATAAACGTTTTGCATATTCAAAAAATTGAAGGAAATATGATTAAAATTGAAGACAAAGTAATTCCCATTTCTGCTACTTTTAGACAGAAATTAGACGGGTTGATAAATGAAAACAGATGAATTACAGCTGCCAACAGCGTGCAAGCGCCATAGCCCTGCCGCAGGCGCAACACAGGGCTACGATCGCCTGCACGCAAAACGTTAGGCACAAGCATATAAAAGACACAGGAAATTGGAAACTTTACGAATATATTTTAATAAATTCATTAAACTGAACGACTCAGAGTGGAACGACTTTGAAAATTGTTTAACAAAGGTGAATATTACGAATAAGGAGCAAATACTTAGACAAGGCGAGCACTGCAATTTTATCGCATTTATCCATGAAGGAAGTTTCAGATTTTATTACGACAAGGACGGTGTAGAAAAAATCACTGCCTTTAATTTTAAAGGTGATTTCGTATCCAATTACAGAAGCTTTTTAACTGGTAAGCCTTCAGACCATTTTATTGAAGCCATGCAAGATGCAGTTATTTATAAAATCAATTTGCAAGAACTCAATTCTTTATACGATAAACATAAAAATATAGAAAGACTTGGCAGACTGATTGCTGAAAATTTATATCTTATGGTAGCCAGTCGGCTTGACTCTTTTATGTTTCAAACCCCAGAAGAAAGATATAAAGCTTTGATTGAAAGAAATTCAAGATTACTACAAGAAGTACCACAGTATATGATTGCTTCCTATCTCGGTGTTAAACCTGAAACATTAAGTCGTATTAGAGGACGCAAATAATTTTGGCTCTGAAATGATTTATTGACTTTGGTCAACGACTTTTGCTATATTGACTATCTACCTTTGTCCTATTAATGATTAAAATAAATCAGGACAATGAAAAAATCACTTCTCATTCTCGGAATAGTTAGTTTAATTGCTAACTCCGTTATAGCTCAAACAGAACAGAAAGAAAGTAAATACGCCATTGAAACTGATATTTTATGGCCATTTTTAGTTCAAACGACTCGAACACATTTCACCATTAAACTCTGGGAGAAAGGAAATCTGAGAGGCGATGCTTATGTAGGATGTAACATCGATTTCCCAGAAGATCGTGCCACAGAAGGGGAAGGCTTTGCCGATTACAGCATCGCCAGTGGATACAGGCAATATTTTTGGAAAGGACTTCATCTTGAATATAGTCAAACTACCGGCATGGGAGTATTGCAAAATCACGTAACCACAGGAAAGGATTACA
>CANHQP010000082.1 GCA_947462925.1 Flavobacteriia bacterium
AAACATGAAAAAAATTGTAGTTTTTGGGTGGTCAATTTGAACCGAAACTAGGTGGTCAATTTGAACTGGAAAGTGGTGGTCAGTTTGCTCCGAAATGGGTGGTCAATTTAGTCTGGAATTGGGTGGTCAATTTGACCGTTTTTTCCAGAGTGATTGATGGAAAAGAAGCTGTATGCGATATTTCCAGATAAAGATCATTCCCAATAGTATTCCATATTGTAGAATATTTTGGAAAACCTTCGCCATACAGCCATTCATTGAAAAACCCGTCAAGAGTTAATCCAGTTGTCTGCTCGATACTTGCCTGAAATTCACTTGATCCACCCACGCTGTCTGAGAATTCGTTAAGGTAATTTCGAAGTGCTTCGTAGAACAAACCATCATCATCGAGAATACTTCGTAGGGTATGAATTATCGAAGCAGCTTTCTTGTAGGATAAACGACTATTGTATATGCGATAAAGATCTAAAGTATCCGGGTTATAAACACTACCACTGACGACAGATTTAACATTGCTGTGCCATCCAAGTAACAGTGGTGTTGCTTCAGTAGGATACATTTCTTCTAGCATAAGATACTCTGAATAAGTAGCAAATCCTTCGCTAAGCCAAATATCACTGAAAGATTTGAACCCAACATTATTACCCCACCACATATGACTTAGTTCATGTGCATTTACTTTCTTTTCAAAGGTTCCTATTGTTGGCATTGTCTGATGTTCCATTCCTCCTCCGAATGGAGCAGCCATGATGCCGTATTTTTGATCAGCGAATGGATAGAGTCCATAAAGCCCAGAATAGAGCTCCATAAAACTCGGAATAAGGTCGCATTGGGCTTGCATATTGGTTAAAACAGAACCTGTTCCGTACAATAGATTATCAATAGAGACTGCAGGACCTCCAATACCCTGAGGAAAGGCAATCAAATTGTACTCGGTAAAAGGTGCGACAGCGGCAAATATGAGGTTATAACCTATAGGATGCCAATTAATGTAGTAAAAAGATTTTGTACCATTTCCATTATCCGTTTCATTCACTAAAACGCCATTTGATGCTGCCCTGCAATTGGATGGTACAGTTAAAATGACAGTGGAACTATCTGCTTTATCACGCAACACTTGTTTTACTGGAAACCATTGATGCGCATAAAACGGTGTTGAAATAGTAAAGGTAATCCGATCATTCAAATCAGCTACAAACGTGTTATATACACCACTCACTCCTGCAGGATTCGATGCAATTGGAGGCGCTATTCCTGCGTAATCGATCTCAATAGAAAAATTGACATTGCTAAATAAATTAACTGGAATTTTCAATACTGAACCCAAACGGTAAAAATTGGTGGTGATTCCATTAAAACGCAAATCCGCAATTACATAATTTTGATCAAGTTCAAGAATCACAGTATCCAATGACTCTATCGTTTTTCCATTGATTGTTGCCATCCCCGATATTCCAGCGTTTTGGTTGGTCATATTCAATTCCAGACGATAGTAAGAAACATCATATTTGTTTGCTTTGAGTTCTTGTTGTATAGTGAGCACTTTCTCGTTACCACTTTTCATGGTGAGGCCATGCTTTTGAGCGCAAGGATGCATTTCCTCCTGTGCTTGAACTAGGCAAAAATCACCCATAAAGACCAGAAAAAATATACGAACCGCTAAATTAATTTTTCTTGAATTCATACGAACGATGGTTTAGTTTATGTCCCATAAGAGACGTAATGGTTATCTTTTTGAAATAAAATGCTTCCAAGGTCATTAAGTAATATTTGGATTAGGTGTCGAAAAATTATTTTACTATTGATTATAATGCAATTAGAAATTGACTGGAGTAATCTTATAACCTTTCTCTTCCAACAAACGGATTACGCCATTTGGCCCACCCAAATGTGCAGCTCCAACAGCGATGAAGCATTTTTGATTCTTAAGCATCTCGATGATCTGTGGGATCCACTTTTCATTTCTTTCATCCAAAAACTTTAATTGTTCATCACTGATAACGGAACCTTCCGCAGACACAACAGCTAGATACATTGAATCAACATTCTGTGATACATAAATTTTTTCCATTTCAACTGCACGTTGTATACTTTTTTTCTTGTCACGAATTGCCTCCATGACTAATTCAACCTCATCCTCCTTTTTAAGATTATCAAATAAGGCCATCTGCTCAGCCAAAGTCTCAAGTCCCTTTACTTGAAGCCCATTTTCTTTAGCAATCATTTCAAGTGTTTTTTCGTATGATTCAGTCTTACCCATAAAGTTCAACTGAGTGGCCATTTGAACCAAAACGAAAGGTTTCATTTTTCCCAATGCCGCATTAAAAGACTCCTCGTTCATATTCAAAGTAGTCTTCGCCCACAAAAGTATTGAATCTCTTTGTTCTTTTGAAAACGGATCCAAAATTGCTCCTTGCTGCAACTGCAAATATCTCAATGCTTCTGACTGACTCGGTAAGCCAGCAATCTCCATGACCAACACATCGCATTTTGAAGTAATCTTTTTCAAATTTTCAGGAAAGAAGAAATACTCTTTCTCGATAAGGTGCATAGTTCCAAACAAATAAGAACCTTTTTTTAGGCTTGGCCCTTCTATTTTCCACAACAAGGAAGATTTCTGCATCGGGAACTCAGTGACCTCCTGAGCGTAAATGAGTTGAACTGATGAAAGAACAAAACTGAGCGCGGTGACTCTAAAAATTGAATGTGCGCGTTTACCAAATGAAAAATTGAATTTCATAATTAACATGATTAATAACTTCTAAAGTTAATGGAATGAAATCAGCATTTTGTTCAGGAATCGCTATATTTTCCGAATAATTACTATTCGTAACACATTAGTGATTATTCGGTAAGAGTTGGAAAAGGAAGTGAAAAGTCCAAAAAACTATTCAAAAATTCTCCTGTTGATTTTATTTTACTTGGTTTGCTTAAGGTGTTTCTTGTTCCGAAAAACAAATTTTTCATCTTATTAAAAATTATTAAGCGCAAAGGTATAATCCAAAGAATATCAAAGATTGTAAAAATCGGACAGCTTGTCTATTTAAACCTTATCGAACTACTTGAAAACGTTGATACGCGATTCCATTGATTGAAATCATGTAACATCCTTGAGGGAAATCACTAGTGTTTATGGTTGAATGGCTAAACTCTAACATACCTGATTGTATCATCTGTCCAAGCGAATTAAACACTTTATATTTACTTAAAAATTCAGAAGAGTTGATTCTTAAATTCAATTCGTTTTGACAAGGATTTGGATAGACATCAAATGAATTCAATATATTGTTTTCCTCTATCCCAGAGAGAAGTGCTGCATCATAAATAATGGCATCATCATATGGTTCAGATAAAGAAATGTTTCCGCCACTAAAAATAAATTTACCAGTGGTTCCCAACTCTGAAATTTCCATTCCTCCGCGAATGTTTGGCAACGTTGCAATTGTTGAAAATGTATTATTGTTTATATTGTATAAATAAGCTTCGTTCGTCACACCAAATGATGAATTGGGTAAAACCTTATTTCCACCTGCAATCAAAATAGTTGAATTAAATGCTACCATCGCAAATTGTGAGTTAGCGATCGGCCCCGAAGTTAAAGGGCTTATAGCGTCAAGAGTTGGATCGTAGACATCTAATTTGTCTGAAAATTCAAATAATGGGATATTGAACCCTCCATAAATATAAACCTTTCCATTTACTAACAATGCGCGATGTGAACTAACAGCAGTGCCCAATGTGGATGTTAGTGTTCTCCAACCATTTTGCAAATTAAAAACATAAACTTCATCTCTAGCCGCACTTCCATCAAAGCCACCTGTAATTAATACTTCTCCATTCGAAAGTAAGGTAGATGTATGGTTAATTAAACCGATTGGCAAGTTACCAGCACTTGTGAATGTGTTGGTATTCGTGTTGTATAGATAATTTGTTGTTGGATATTCTAAAGCCGATGATATCGTAGAAAGCCCACCAGTTAAAAGTATGGTGGAATCATTCATCAGTGTGGCTTGCATTTGCTCTCTTCCCAAAGAGTTTGGCAGATCAGAAAGAATTGTCCAAGAATCAGACGATATAGTGTACTCAAACAATTTGTTAGATTGCGGAGTTGAACTATTTTGAGAACCACCGAATAAGAGGATTTTACCATTGTTTAAATTAACACAAGTACTCTTTCCTAAACCTGAAGCATTCGGAATACTGGCTTTTGAAAACCATAAATTTATTGCTGGGTCATATTCATAAACACTACTAACGTTGGAGCCACTTGCCTCAATACCGCCAAAAATAAGTACTTTATCATCTATGGATTGTGATGAACTATGTCCGTATCGGGCATCAGCAAAAGAGGATGTAGTTTGAAATACTTGCGCAAATGAATTAAACCCACAAAATGTAAGTAATATGCTAAAGTTTACTTTTAAAATATTGTGTCTCATCCCTTTCTATTAATTGATTAAAAACTTTATTGATGACCGCATAATTTGTCATACAAATCAATGGTCAAAATCCTAAGCAATAAATTCTAATTTAGCACAAAGATATATTCTAAAGAAGATCAAAGATTGTAAAAATCGGACACCTTTTCTGAAGGTTTTTTTCCGAAAAATTGAGCAGGAGTTTTAGTGCTAAAGGCTTTGAAATGTTTTATAAAATGTGCCTGATCATAATATCCAAGGTCTACCCAATTCTTCATTAAGTCTGGATTTGAAGAAGAATTCAACAATGTTCTAAATCTTATCAAATGAATGTAACTTAATGGATTCACACCAACAAACTTATTAAACAAACGATGGATTGTGCGTTCTGATGTAGAATATAGTGATGCTAATTGTGTTATGCTACAACAACCTTTTACATCATGAATTTTAGCAATGAGTGCTGTAAACAAAGGTGGCTGACAAACAGTTAGTTTAGAAACCAAAAACAGCTCTAAAATCTGAATTTTTTCTATATCGCTGTCGGTATGTAAAAGCCAATCTACAAGATCGTTAATTTCCTGGTTAGAAAAGATATCATTTAGAGACATGGCATCGTCTTCGTAAACAAGATTCATTGGTGTTTTAGTAAATAAACTTAATCCATTCGGTATTGTTAATCGGACTGAAATATTCAAAAAATCCCCCGATGTCTTAACTTCACTTGGTTTGCTAAGAGTGTTCCTAGTTCCAAAAGCTGGCATGGTTTGAAAGTCGGAATCGTTTTTCACCAATAAATTGCCAAACAACGTAAATCCAAAACCACAAATATTGTTTGGTAAAAAAACTGATGATTCAATATATGCAGCAGACCTCCGCCAAAAAACAATTGACGAAATTTTATCAATTAACAGAGGATTTGATGCATTATAGCTAATTATTGATTCCATTTTCAAACTAGGTAACATCCTTAGATATTGGATTATCTATTTGTTGGTTAGTACAAATTTACAACAAAAATCAAATTTCTCATTTATCTTTTAACATGTCTATCCAATTATTTTTGATTTTTAAGATGCTTTTAAATACAATACAAAAGTTGATTTAAAAGACTAACTTTCAATTTACTATAGAAACATATTCAAAACACCACTTCTAGCCATTTATTTTTTTTCTGTTACTTGTTAATCACTCTTCTTTCTTCAATACCTCAAGCCTATTCAATCTTACAATATTCATTTAGATTATTTTATTAAATAATTGATTAACCAGTTATACCCTGCTTAAAATGTATCAAACTTGATTAAATCTGTGCAAACAAGATTAAACTATGTCCCAAATAGGAAGAATTATTTAATAAAATAATCTCAGCTTCAATCCTGAATTACTTCAAAATTCAATTTTTGAGAGTAATTTCCCCGTGTAAAAACAATCGTAAGCTTCAAATATGATTGTATTTGTTATTTACGATCGTAAATGGTAGTAAATCCTGATAATCATTTTTTTAGCACAGTTGTTTACGATTTTTTTTGATTTTATATTTTTCTATTATCAGATTAAATTATTATTTAGTAAAATATTACATGCAAAAAGTGATTATTAAATAA
>CANHQP010000083.1 GCA_947462925.1 Flavobacteriia bacterium
CTTGATATTTCCTCTTCGATGAATGTAAAAGACATCGACGACAAAGTTTCCCGATTGGGAATTGCGAAACGAGCGATGGTACAATTGATCAACAATTTACACGGAGAAAAATTGGGTGTGGTTGTTTTTGCAGGCGACGCTTTTGCTCAGTTGCCACTGACAATGGATTACGATGCCGCCAAAATGTTCGTTGGTGAAATTGAAACTGGAATGATTTCAAACCAAGGAACCAATATCGCATCTGCGTTGCAAGTTGCGCAAAAAATGTTCACTAAAACAAAATCTAGTAAAGCCATTATTTTGATTTCTGATGCCGAAGATCACGAAGGCGGAATAGACATTTTCTTGAATCAATTGAAAGAAAAAGAAATTGAATTGTCGGTGCTCGGTCTCGGAACTGAAAATGGAGGATTGATTCCCAACAACCCTGATCAGCCAGAATTTGGGTATAAATTGAATCCTTCAGGCACGCCGATTGTTTCGAAAATGAATCCAGAATTGGTGAAATCCTTGGCTTCCAAATCAGGTGGAACGTATCTTATTAGTGATTCGCCTTATCCCGATTTAACGACCTTGTTAGAAAATCTGAAACGCATGAAACGCACGAAAGTGAAAACGATTTCGTTTGATGTGAAACAAAATATTTACCAGTTTCCGCTGATGTTGGGAATCATTTTTTGGTTTTTATTTTTGATTTTGCCTCAAAATATTAATCTTTTACTGGACATTTGGCGCAGAAAAAGGGTTGAAAAATTAAAAGTGTAGTTTTGACATATTAACACAATTTAACCAATAGTTACAATGATTTTAAATAACTTTGCTTTGTTGAATTTGAAATCTTTTTCTAAAATTGACCACTAGGACATGCTTCTAAATTAATTTTGAAATGTCACCTAATGTTTGCTACAAATAACGATTGCTTTGCGTATTAAAATGAAAATTGTAACGTACATATTTTTCTTATTTGCATTTGCTCAACCCATTTTTGCTCAAGAATGGCGTGATACTTTGCGCGAAGCCAGAGAATCTTTTGTCAATCATAATTACGAAAAATCTTACAAACAATACCGTTCAGCACAAAAGTTAGCACCCAAGCAAATCGATTTGTCAGACGAAATGGGACATGCGGCATACAAGGCTGGAAAATACCAAGATGCAGAGAAGATTTTTGCAAAAAGCAGTTCCAACAAAGGAAATTCGACACAAAAGGGAAACATTAACCGTCAAATTGGCGATGCCAAAATGCAACAGCGCAAATATGACGAAGCAGCTGAGTCTTACAAAGAATCGTTGCGAAATAATCCGAAAGACAGTAAATCAAGATACAATTTGACGCAAGCTTTGAAAAAAGCGAAAGAACAAAGGCAACAGCAACAAAAAGAGCAACAACAAAATCAAAATCAGTGTCAAAATAATCAAGGCAACAGTAAACCCAACCAAAAATCGAATCCAAATCAACCTAATAAAAATCAATCTCAACCACAATCTAAATCGCCGTCAAATCCTGAAAAACAGCAGGCTGACAGCAAAACTGCTAAACTTTCGGACAAAAAAACCGAACGCATGTTGAATGAATTGGTGAAAAAGGAAATGGAAACTAAAAAGAAATTTGACGGTGTGAAAGGCTCAGGAACTGGTGTGAAACGAACAGGAAAAGACTGGTAATGAAATATTTATTCGCCATATTTTGCTTTTTCAATTTTGCAACGATTTTGCTTGCACAAAAGCCATACATCAAAATTTCATCGGATTTTGACGAAGTGGAAGTGGGCGAAACGGTCATTATTACTGTTAAATCAACAGTTTCGGGTACTTTAGACATTACTTTTCCAGATGAATTTGTGAGTGGTTCGGGAGAGCAAAATGGGATGCAACAAGAGATGGATTACAACACTGGAAAAGTGTCAACGGTTTATTTCTTTGCACAAAATGGCGCTTTTTCTAAAGTTGGAAATTATACTTTGCGTGCGCTAATTACGAGTAAAAACAAGGTTTACAGATCGAAGCCAATTACCATTAAAGTAGTGAAACAAGTCACGCATGGTGGTGGTGTGAGTCAAAGAGATTTGAAACAACCTGTTTTTGGTGTGGTTGAAAAATCAAAGACGAAAGTTTATGAAGGCGAGCCTGTTTTGATTAACGGAAAGATTTACACGAGATCAAAAGTCAACGTGCAAGGATACCATCCGTTTGAAGTGACTGGAAATGCTGAGGTAGTTGAATTGAGCAGTTCTACAGATTTGGTTTTCAGTCCTGAAGTATTGAAAGGTCAGAAATTTGCTTCAGCGGAATTTGAGAAAAAAGTGTTGTTTTTTACTGCGCCTGGAAAATACAAAATCAGTCCTTTCGAAATGGCGGTGTTGTATGAAGTAGAAGACATTTATGCAGAATCAACTTCCTTTGTTTCGAATGGAGGAACCATAGAAGTAATTCCTTTGCCTGCAAATGCACCTGCTAATTTTATTGGTGCTGTTGGAAAATACACTTTCGAACGCACATTTGATAAAACGCAAGTTAAACAAGGAGAAGTGATTACAATGACCGTCACGATTTCAGGTTACGGAAATTTGCACAACATCAATACGCCAACTTTCAATTTACCTAAAGGAATTGTGGTTTATGGCGATCCAGAAATTGAAGAAAAAGTAACCTTTGGTTTGCGCGGAGCCGAAGGTCAAATGATTTATAAATTCAATTTGCAAGTCGTTCAAGATGGCGATTTTGAATTGGAACCGATGTCTTTGTGTTATTTTGATCCCAATTTGAAGAAATACGTTTCTTTGAGTGAAGAAAAAGTGACTGTTTACGGGGAAAAATCAAGCGCTTTCAAGGCTTCCATGCCAGCCAAAAAACAAAGTAAAAATGCTGAAATTGACCAGTTGAGACCAGTTTTAAGTCATGCATCGAGTCGTTCTAAAGGCAAATCCTTTATCGAATCAGTCTTGTTTTGGCCGACCTTGGTTAGTCCGATAGCCATTGCATTTTTAGGCGGATTATTTTTCACCAGAAGGAAAAAAATTGTGAAGGTGATTACGCAAAGTTCCATTGCCAAAGAAAGACAAAAAAAAGTGTATGATTTTATGCAACAAGCTGCTTCCAAAGCGAGTGAAAATGAAGTCAAAAATGCATTTTCTTCCATTGAAAAAGCAGTTAAATTGGCCATTTGTATCAAGTTGCAGCGAGAAGAGAATGAGTTGACGATGTTAGAAATTTCTGCAGCGTTAGAAAAGCAAATCGTTTCAGATGAAATGGTTCAACGCTACCAGCAAATAATTCTCCATTGTGAAGAAGCGCGCTATGCATTTTTAGAGGATGTTGACAAGTTCAATCACACATTTGAAGAAGCAAAAACTTTTATTCAAACCATTTTTTAATCTTTGTGAGCAATGAAAAGTTTGATTTTAAGTTTGTTTTTTTGCGTCCTTAGTCTTTCGGTTTTCTCTGCAGATTTTGAGGAAGGCGTGAAGGCAGCTAGGTCCAAAAATTGGCATGAAGCAGAGATTTCCTTCAGAAAGTGTCTCGATAAAAATCCAAATGATGCGAATGCTTTATACAATTTAGGAACTACTTTGGCCGCTGTAAATCATTATCCCGAGGCTATTTGGGCCTTGGAGAAATCAATGAAATTAGATCCAAAGTTAATCGGAGCACGGGAGAATTTGCAGTTTTGTTACAATAAATTGAATATCAGTGATTATAATGCTTCTGATTTAAGTCTTTTTGAGCAAAAAGTATTTTCTTTTGGCGCTGATAATTGGACTTTTTGTGCTTTGATTTCCGCTTTCATACTCGCAATTTTGATTTGGTTTCGCATGACTTCCAGTAATTCTTCGACGAGAAAAATAAGCTTGATTTTTGGAATTTTAGTTGTGTGTTTTATGTTGCTGTCACTAAAAAATGCAATTCAAGCCTCAAACTATCAAAACTCAGATACGCATGCGATTGTACTTCATGATATCACTTCTGTGTTCAATGACGCGCAAGGAAACATGAAAATAGACATGAGTATAAAAATGGGAAGTCGATACAAAATCGATGGATTTTCCAACAACCGAATCGGTATCTTCTTACAAAACCAAATGATTGTTTGGATTGATAAAAGTGACCTGAAATTGTTCTGATATTTTCAATTTGTCTTCTTTTTTAATCAGTTCAGCGATAAAAATTCGTTAAAAACCCTTGATACCACAATTTCTTAAGGTATTTTTGTGGACGTTTTTTGTAGAAATGAAAGTTTTTAAGCCACACCACGTATTATTTTTTTTACTCTCTGTCATGCTGGTGCTAGCGCCTTTGGTGTGGTTTTCGCCTGCAGATGGTTGGGATTTAGGTGGTTTCAGATTGCGCTTTTTGACTTTCAATAAATTCATGAGCCCTGTCAAAAAGGAACACAAAGACATTACCAAAATTGTGACGAATGTGGATACCACGATGGTAGAAACGCCTTTGAATGATACCATTTTACAAGCAAACAATTCAAAATCCAAAACAGGATTACCAACTGGCGGAAAACTCAGTACTGAAAGTGCCACTCAAATTTTATTCAATCAAATTGGTTTAGAACGCTTACACCAACTTTTCAGCAAGATGGAAAATGCGGTAAACTCAAATCAAAAAGTGAGAATTTTGCATTATGGTGATTCGCAAATTGAGGGCGATCGAATGACATCGTATATCAGACAACGTGTACAAGAAAGATTTGGTGGAAATGGGCCAGGAATGATTCCAGCGGTGAATGTATACAATACTTTTTCATTCAAACAAAAATATTCTCCTAATTTTCAAAGATATACATGCTTTGGTGGTTCAAAATTGAAATCCAGAAAATATGGAACGATGAATACTGTTGGTCGTTTTACGCCGGAGTATTTGGATTCAGCGGAACGAATGAGCATTACTTCTATCAAAGAAGCTTGGATTGAAATCGAACCTTCTCCATCGGCTTTTGGTCGCGCGAAACAATACAACAATGTGGACATGTATTACACCAGTTGTTACAGACCTTGTTCCGTAAAGGTTTATCAACGAGGAATATTGATTCATGAAGACAGTTTGATCAGAGACGGTAAATACCATGTATTACATCTGAATTTCCCTTCAACGCCAGGCAAATTACGTTATGAATTTTCAAGTGCTGTGAGTCCTAATATTTTAGGTTTTTCTTTGGAAGGCGATGTCGGAGTGCAAGTGGATAACATTGCGATGCGTGGATCAAGTGGTACGTTTTTTGGAAACATCGATCAACAATTGGCGGCGAAAATGTATGCTGATATGAATACAGAATTAATCATCATGCAGTTTGGTGGAAATTCAGTGCCATTTTTTAAAGACAGCAGCGGAGTGAGACATTTTGCCAAACAGTTTAAAGGTCAATTGAATGCAATTAGAAAATTGCGACCTTCTGCGGCGATTATTGTCATCGGACCAAGCGACATGTCGAAATTGGAGGATGGAGTTCGCGTTACTTATCCATATTTGCCTGCTTGCGTGGCGGCTTTGAAGAAAGTTTCCATGGAAGTTGGCGCAGGTTATTACGATTTGTACAGCGCCATGGGCGGTCGAAATTCAATGCCTTCTTGGGTTGAACGTGGTTTGGCTGGCGACGATTACATACATTTTAGCAATCGAGGAGCAAGCATCGCTTCTCAGTTATTTTACGATGCTTTTTCTGCTGAATATGCAAAATGGAAAACGCAATGAAAGGAGTAATTATGAAAATTATTGGATCATTAGTGCTCGCCATTTGCTTGATTTCGTGTAATTCACACGGACAAGAAGATTCTATTCGAAGAAGTGATTCGTTGAATAGTTACCAAAATCGTGTATTTTTTGGAGTAGTTGATACTTC
>CANHQP010000084.1 GCA_947462925.1 Flavobacteriia bacterium
CCTTTGACTTATGGAAATGGGAATTATACGGTTGTCAGCACTGCTAGTACATCTTGTGATGCACTTTCTGCGCCTTACAATTATCAAAATGGAACTTCAGGAATTGATGAACTAGGAAGTATTCAATTTACAATTCAACCAAATCCAGCCAGCAAATATTTTGAAATTAAATCAAACGATATTTCACAATTTGAAATTACCATCTTTTCTATTGAAGGAAAATTGATTTACGATGCTCAAAATATTACAAAAATTGAAACAAATAGTTGGGAAAAAGGGATTTACATGGTTAAACTCAATTCAAATGGAAAATCGAGTATCAAGCGCTTGGTGATTGAATAATTAACTTTAAAAAGTTTCTAAAATGATGGTGCTTCTAACTCGGAGCACCATTTTTTTTTTGCAAAAAAAAAGTGACCACCTGAGTAATCACTTGAATAATAATAATTTATTTTAATTTAAGCGTGAATTTCCTTTTCTCTATTCACAAAACCAAACAATTCAAAAAACTTAATGGCTTTCACTACTTCTTCTGGAACATCATCTTCCCAACTTGAAACACCAGCTTTGATTTTAGAAAGCACATCATCAGACATAATGTGTAACAATTGACTGTTATAATCGTGAATTGCTTCCATTTTATTATTGTCTTTCATGTATTGCATCAAACCATTTAAATGTTTTGGAATCACAATGTCATCTAAACCATAAAGATCACCAGTTTCCACATCATTTGCTGGATAAACAAACATTTTCATTTTGTGTCCAAATCCTCTTCCGAAAGCTTCTAACAATCCACCAGGCAAATTGTCGTAATATCTTTCGTCGAAAATCGTGTGTAAATTATAAACACCAACGATTACACCCATCATTTGACCACGGGCGATAGTTGCCAAATAGTCAACCATCTTATAATGCTTCAAATAATTAGAAATCATTACTGTATAACCCAAAGACCCTAAAAGCTCAGCACGATCAACAAAATCTTTATCTGAAATTTTTCCATCAGCAGTCAAATCTTTCAAAGTCAATTCAAAAATGACCAACAAATTTTCTTCTTTGACTCCGTCTTCTTTCAAAAACTGTTTGGTTCCACTTTCGATCATGTCTAAGTGAACTTTTGTAACAGGACGAAAACGACCACGCATCAAAAGAATGTTTTTCTTATACAAGGCCGCTGTTGGTTGTAATACACTACCACACAAATCAAACATGGTTGCGTCTGTCAATCCGCGTTTAACCAAATTCAAAGCAATAATTCTATTGTCAAAATTGTCGAAATCAGGTCCTGAAACACGCATCATGTCTAGCTCCATGCGCTCACGTGGCAATCTATTTACCAACGCAGAAAGGAAAACATCTAAATCATCATGGTGAAAATAAGCAGCGTGTAACAAATTTACACCCAAAATGCCCAATGCTTCTTGTTGCGCTTTATTACTATTATCATGCATTTTGACATGCAAAATAATATCATTTGGAGCTCCGCCTTGTGTCAATTGAAAACGCAATCCAACCCAGCCTTGACCTTGATTTGTTTTGTGATAGTTTAATGATTCAACCGTATTACAAAACGCGAAAAAACGAGCACTTTTAGCCTTTTCTGGCAAACGGTAGTTCATTGTTTCGAATTCTGTGTGTAACATGGTCATCAATCGCTCCTCACATACGTATCTTGTTGCAGGTCCGTACATTGAATCAGAAACTTTCATGTCGTAGGCAGATTGTGTGTATGCAATTGTACCTGAACTTCCTCCAGCTTGGAAAAAATTTGCAGCTACTTCTTGACCTGCCCCAATCTCCGCAAAACAGCCATAAATATCAGGTGTTAAATTGATTTTTAAAGCCTTCTCCTCTGTTGTTAATCTTGTTTCGTTTTTCATTTTTCTAGATCGAATAGACAAATTTACGACTTTTTGCTCAAAAAGGTTTCTTTCATTGAGTTTGATGCTGTTTTTATTGAGTCTATTGTAAGGATTAAACAATTAGAGCAATAAGGCAAAAAAAACAAAATGTTACAACCACCCAGAACCTAACTTCTAACAAATTATTACTCACTAAGGTTTTCTAAAATTTGGATTATTTATAAATTGATAATCAGTAAGTGTTTGCAAAAATTTCTTTAACAAATATTTTTGCTCCTGATCAAGTTGTACGCCTCCTTGACTGGCAAATTCAATCAAAGGATCGATGGTTGGCGACTGAATAATACCGCTTGAATAATGCTCTATTACTTCATCTAAAGTTTTAAATCGTCCATCGTGCATGTATGGTCCTGAAACTTCAATATTTCTTAATGTTGGCACTTTGAATTTTCCTAAATCATTGATATTTCCTGTTACTCCTTTTCTTCCTTGATCTGTAAAACTTGCATCCAATCCATTGTTGCTAAACTTTTTAACTTGCATCAAAGGTCCATTGTGGCAATGAAAACAATCAGCGCCGTTCAAACTTTTAAAAAGGTCATATCCGCCCCATTCTTCTGGGGATATATTCACTATTTGATCAGAACTTGAAAGAGGCAAACCATTTTCGATTTTATACATTACATCAAATTTCGAATTGCCAGAAATCATGGTTCTCAAAAACTGTGCGATTGCTTTTGCCGCTTTGTATTTATCGATTCCTTCTTCACCAAAAGCCTTGTAAAATGCATTTTTATATGAACTTTCTGCCTCTAGTTTAGCAATTGCCGCTTCCCAACTTTGGTGCATTTCTACCGGATTAGGAATTGGTTCGAGGATTTGTTGCTCTAATGTTACTGCTCTGCCGTCCCAAAAGAAAAATTGTTGCCAGCCTAAATTCACTAATGCCATAGATTGGCGACTTCCGATAGCTCCATTCACTCCTTTAGAATAGCGACTTGAATCACTAAAAGCAGTTTCAGGTGAATGACAACTTCCGCAAGAAATCGTATTGTCTAAGCTTAATTTTGTTTCATAAAAAAGCATTCTTCCCAAGGCAATGCCTTCCACAGTCATTGGATTGTCGACAGGAATTGGCATCTGAGGAAAGTGTGATGGAATATTTAATTGATACGGCGTTGGCACATAACCTACCTTGTCCTTCTTACAAGCCCATAATATAGCAATGGCAACTCCAAAAGTCAATACGAATTTGAACTTCGAAATTTGTTGAACTAAATGCTTAAAATTAGTTTTCATCACGGAATAAAACTTAAAGCTGATTTAAAGTTTTGGATTGCTTTGAGTGTCAAAACTTCTTGACCTGCAGCAGTATGTGTTAAGAATTCATTTTTAACATTAATCGGTTGTCCCGCATTTGATAAAAATTGATGTAAATCCAATTTCATGTTGGAACGGTAAGATTTTTCACCGATTAGAGTCCAATTTACTCCTGAAAAATCAAGGTTTTGAATAAATTCATCAGTTCCCACATGATATACAGCGTAATGATCAAAAAGCGGAATTCCATCCTGAATGGTATCAATACGCGCTTCAACTTTAATGAAAATATATCCAGGATTCCAGCTCCAATGCATGTCTCCAGCATTAGCAATATTCAATGGATTTTCATTTGCAAAAGCAGTTGGATCTAAATGATTTAAAGATGCATCAACACCCAGCAACCCCTGCAAAGCGCCAAATGCGTCAGATTTTTTATTGACAGAAACAAACTTATTGCCATCATTTCTGTAATCAAACAAGGCGGATTCGAATAGCGTTTCACTGCCATTTTTCCAATTTCCACCAAAAAATTTGACGTCAGTGAACTGTATTTCATAACCTTCATCAGTTAAGTAAGTGGAATCTAAAAACAACGTTTGATTTCCAAAAACAGGAAATACTTGAATTGATAATTGATCTTTCACAATTACATCGGGCGGTGTTTCAACAGTATCTTTCTTACAACTGTAGAAACTAAATCCAACAGAAAGCAACAATAATTGGGCAAAAATATGTTTTGTTTTAAAAGCCATAATCTAATAGTAAGACGAAAATTACTTCAAAAAGTTGAGACTGTCACTCATTTTATAAAAATACAAATTTTATTCTAAAAACGTACATAGAATACGATTTGTTCGGCTTATCTTAGTAACCTCAATTTCTTTACTATGACAAATCAAGCAAAAAAACCATTGCAAATTTTTAATGCTTCCGCTGGCAGCGGAAAAACCTACAACTTGGTGAAGACATATTTGAGATTGATTTTGGGAAATGAACGAAGTCCAAGCACCTTTGCGCACATCATGGCAATGACTTTCACCAATAAAGCTGCTTTGGAAATGAAAACGCGGATTATTTCTGCCCTAGATTTATCAAGTAATCCAAAAAGAAAAACGACAGCAGAAACTAAAAAAGCACTTAGTCTTATCGAGGATATTACCAAAGAATTAAAAATAAGCAAACCTGAGTTACAATTCCGCGCAAAAAATGCTTTGAAACAGATTTTACATCAATACGAAGACTTCAATGTGATGACAATTGACAAGTTTAATTTGCGTTTGATTCGTTCATTTTCAAGGGATTTAGACTTAGACAGTGATTTTCAAATTATCTTGAATGAAGACGAAGTGCTCGATCAAGTCATCGACCAATTGATGGATGGTTTGGACCCAATTTTAAGAGCTAAATTCACGCAATTGGTTCTGAATTATTCCCGCGAAAAAATTGCCGATCAAGAAAGTTGGAATTTTCAGCGTGATTTGAAGAAATTTGCGAATATTTTAACCAATGAAAAGTACTTCACGTTGCTGAAAGAAATGAAAGAAGCTGATTTTTCGGAAGTAGCTTTGCAAGGTTTAAAATCTGAAATAGAATCGATTAAATCCAGTTTATCCTCTAAAGCAAAACGCATTTATGAACTTTTTCAACCGATTGCTGGAAATACAAATTTGCCAGGAAAAACGGTTACTGTTAAAGCTTTTGAAAAATTAAATTCAAACGATTTTTTCAATGGAAATTCATCAAACAACGGTGTTTTTTCAAATTCAATAATTAATCATTTGGATAAACCAGATTTTAGTCCCGAATTGAGAAATCTTTGCATTGAATTTCAGGAAGAATTTGAGTCCAAAATGCAAGAATTGAATTTACTTTCCTTGGTGAAGAAGAATTTCTACAACATGGCTTTACTTCAATTCATTGCAGATGAACTAGAAACAGTCAAACAAACAGAAAAATTAATTAGGATTTCGGAATTCAACAAACTCATTTCAGAGTTAATTGAGAAAGAAGAGGCGCCATTTATTTACGAAAGACTAGGTATTCGTTTTCAACATTTTCTACTCGACGAATTTCAAGATACCTCTCGCCTTCAATGGATGAACATCGTTCCATTGGTACATGAGTCTCTATCTCAAGGAAATGAAAATTTAATTGTGGGAGATCCAAAACAATCTATTTACAGGTTTAAAAATGGTTTGGCAGAACAATTCGTTGCACTGCCTGCGATTTACAATCCTGATAGAGATGTTGATATTCAAAGAAAATCTGATTTTTTTGTAGAACAAGGGAATAAAGAACCTTTAAAAGACAACTATCGCTCTTTCAAAGAAATAGTCAAATTTAACAACGTGTTTTTTGAAACTTTTAAGACCTCTATCCCTAGTTCTCTGGTTTCATTTTACGATGATGTCGCACAAAATCCAATGGGAAAAGATGGCGGCTACGTTTACATTCATTCCGAAGCTGTTAAAAGTGAAGGTAAAAAAAGTGACCAAATTGAAGACAAAAGATCGATAACGATGATGCTTTCTTGGATCAATCAATGTCTCGAAGATGGATTTGAAAAGGGAGACATTTGCATCTTAGGAAATACCAAGAAAGACTGTAATTCATGGGCAATCGAATTGACC
>CANHQP010000085.1 GCA_947462925.1 Flavobacteriia bacterium
AATTTTTCAGGCAAAGGCACTTTATTGAAACCGTAAATTCTCAATACTTCCTCGATTACATCCACTTCACGTAAAACATCTACTCGGTATGCTGGAATTTCAATATTCCATGAATTTCCTGATTTAGAAAGTATTTGAATATCAAGATTCGTCAAGATAATTTCGATTTTTTCTGTTGGAATGGTTGTTCCAATCAATTGATTGCATCGATCAATGTTAAATTCAATGACTTGATTTTCAATCGTAGTTGGATAAACGTCCACCATATCCATCGCAATTTCTCCACCAGCAACAGATTGAATAAATAGTGTCACTCTTTGCAAAGCATAAATTGTCAAATTTGGATCAACTCCACGTTCGTAACGGAAACTAGCATCGGTATTCAAACCATGAAATTTCGCAGTTTTGCGCACCGAAACAGGATTGAAGTATGCTGATTCTATAAAAATATTGGTCGTTGAATCTGAAATTCCAGAATCCAAACCACCAAAAACACCCGCTATTGCTAGATTTTCAGTTCCATTAGTAATCATCAAATTTGATTCGTCTAATTTTCTTTCAACACCATCTAAGGTTTTGAAAATATCGCCAATTTTTGCATTTTTTACTACAATTTTACCGTTTAATTTTTGCGCGTCGAAGGCATGCAATGGTGTTCCCAATTCACGCATCACGTAATTGGTGCAATCAACAACATTGTTAATCGGACTTAATCCAACCGATCTCAATCGTTTTTGCAACCAAGCAGGGGAAGCTTTTACTTCAACGCCAGACAAACTGATTCCTGCATAACGCGGACACCATTCTGTGTTCTCAATTTGAACATTGATAGAAACGGAATTACTAGTATTATTTAATTCCTGAACATCAGGAAGATTCAAGGAAAGGTTTGCATTTTCATGCAGATTCAAATAAGCAATTAAATCTCTGGCAACACCGATGTGTCCCATCGCATCAGCGCGATTCGGTGTCAAACCAATTTCAATTTGAAAATCGTCTTCCAACTCAAAATATTGTGCAGCGGGCATTCCAACTGGAGTGGAAGGATCTAAAACCAATATACCATCATGCGAATGACCAAGACCTAATTCATCTTCTGCACAAAGCATTCCTTGCGATTCAACGCCGCGGATTTTAGAAAGTTTAATTTTAAAAGCCTCTTCTGGAGTAGGATAGAGCGTGCATCCAACAGTAGCAACAATCACTTTTTGTCCAGCAGCAACATTCGGAGCACCACAAACAATTTGCAGTGGTTCGCCACCAACAGAAACAGTTGTAACTTTCAATTTATCAGCATCAGGATGTTTTTCGCAAGTCAGTACTTCACCTACAAAAACGCCTTCCAAACCACCTTTGATACTTTCAATTTTTTCAATTCCATCCACTTCCAATCCAGTTTCAGTAAGGATTTTCCCCAAATCTTCAGCAGGAAGATCTGTTTGAACGTATTGTTTTAACCAGTTATAACTTATTTTCATGTTGTTGTGTCTTCAAAATTCAAAGAGAAAATTGCTTTCTCTAAAAGAAGCGCGAATTTAAGAATTTTAATTGCGAATTCAGTCATGTTGGAGAATGGATAATTCACAATTAATTTAGTTTTCCTCAGATATTTCTAGTAACTTTGTAAAAAGACATTTTCCAGCGCAAAATTATTAGCCATTTTTTTCGTCAGAATTAATTGTTGTCTTTACAAATTAATCATTTAAAGGAATAAATTCAAGTATGGCGAAATCTCAAGAAACCTGGAATAAAAAAGAAAAAGAAAAAATCCGTCAAAAAAAGAAAGAAGAAAAAGACAAACGCAAAGAAGAGCGCAAAGCCAATGGTGGAACTGCCAGTTTTGATGATATGATTGCGTATGTAGACGAGAATGGTAACCTTTCTTCAACTCCTCCAGATCCATTGAAAAAGAGAAAAATTGTTGCTGCTGATATTGAAATCGGTGTTCCAACAAGAGCCGCTGAAGAAGAAGTTGACCCAAATCGTTTTGGAACTGTTACATTCTTTGACACTTCAAAAGGATACGGTTTTATCAAAGATAGAGATTCTCAAGACAGTATTTTTTCACACATCAATGGTCATTTAGAGCAAATCCAAGAAGGTGATAAAGTAACTTTTAGAACTGAAAAAGGAATGAAAGGTTTGAATGCTGTGGATGTGAAAATCGCTAAAAAAGAAGTTGTAGCTCCAGCACCAGCGCCTGAAACACCAGAAGCACCTGCTGAAACAGCTGAGTAAAATTTTATTTCGATTGTCTTAAAGTAAGTTTATTCTCTGTGAAACGCTTTATTTTTACTGTGTTTTGCGGTTTTAACTGATTTGAATCTTCATCGAAAAATAAGTAATAGTCATAAGTTCCAGAAATACCATCTCGATTTACTGGTTTCAACCAAGAAAGAGATTTGGTTTCTCGATAATAATTTACAGAAGGTTCTAAAGTCCAGGAAATTCCTAGGGTTTTAGAACCTTTTTTAATGTTCAAATTTTCGATTATTTGCAATGCATTTTTAACATCGGCGTCGGATTTCCAAATGATGCTGTGGTGCAAGTTGAAATGACTTATAAATACGATTGAATTTAGCATGACTAAGGCTGAAAAAATTGAAATAAAAATCGGTTTAATAATTTGATTTTTATTTAGTTGAATCAAATAATTGAAGGTGAAAACAACCATAAAGCCGCCAACCAAAATCCAATATTGCGCCGCGCGATCTTTGGCAAATCCCATTTGAATTGCAAAATGCAAAACTGTTGGAATCAAAATCAAAACCAAGCTCCAAACGAGAATTAATTTGATATACTTCGATTTCATTTTGAAAAGACTAAAAATCAAAATTGCAGTAAAAATCCCAATTCCCCAAAATGTAAAATCAAACCATGCAGTTTCATAACTGAAATGAAAAATGGATTTGAGTGTATCCTGAAAAACGTTGTTTTCACCACCAGCATACAATTCGTTCATTTTACTTAAATATTGTATGTTAAACACAGCGGGAATTAAGAGGCAAATTTCAATGAAATAAGCGATTGTCATTTTTTTCCAAAGACTAAGTTGTAAATTCAAGAAAAGTAAAAAGAAGCTTAATTGTAAAGCTAAAATTGGTGTAAAAAAGGCGTAATTAGCATAAATACAAGCGATTGAACTTGTAAGGAATAAAATCAAATTGCTTGTTTTTTGATTCAAGTAAAAAAAACGAAAACCTTGGTAAAAAGCAAAAGTCAAAAATCCAATTCCCAAGCCGTAACCGCGTGCCAATGCGAAAAAATCCAACATGAAAGGATTGAGAAAAAAGACAAAAATCGCCAGCCAAATGGTCAAATAATGCAATTTCGATAAATGAAGAATTTTAATAATAGAATAAGCGAAAAGTCCGAATGCAAGCACATTTGGAAGTCTCAATGACCATTCCGAATATCCAAAAATAAGTGAACAGCATTTCATTAAAATAGTATTTAACCAATGATTATTAGCTGTAAAAAGTTGAGATTCATTTCCTGTTAGAATGGTGTAGGAAAGACTTTCATCGTGTGTAAATCCCACTAAAATGCTTCTTAATAAAACATATGTAAAAACCAATAAAACACTGATTTTTAAACCAGTATTTGCCCATTTTACTTTTGAATCATTGTTTTCCAACATCTATCTGAAATGTTTTTTGAGTTTTAAAATTGGACTTTCAAAATAGCGAAAACTGATCCAACTTAAAATGTATGTAATTGAAAAACAAATAAAGAAATAGGAACTAAAATTGAAAATACTTTCAGTCCACTGATTAGCGACAAATATAGCTTGTACATAAAAAATCACGATGCAATGAAACAGATAGAATCCGTAAGTCAATTCACCAGATTTTTTCAAGCCAGGAATTTGATCTAATTTGATCAGTGAATTTTTTGCATAAACTTGTTCAGCGATTACAAAAGCAAAGAAGGTTGCGATCACCATGCGCTGAAAGACAAATAAATAATTTATAAATATTTTAGATTCAAGGAAAAGGACAACAATTCCGATACAATAGATAAGCAAGATTTGTAATTTAGAAATTCTTTCAAAAAAAAACTGAATTCTATTGTCAAAAGCCAAGAGTGCCAAAATTCCGCCGATGGCAAAATCTGAGATTACTGAAAGTGTGTGATAGTATAATATTCTTTCATTTTGAATAAAAAGCGTCCTAAAAATAATGGAAATCAATAAAATAGCTAAAAAGAAAATCCAAAATTGTTGCTTTTTGGAAAATCGGAATATTCCGATCAGCAATGCCCAACTGAGGTAAAATTGTTCTTCGACGCTCACCGACCAAGTTGCAGTGAGGAAATTCAACGAATCACGCGCACCGAACCAAATTTCATCTAAATTGGAAAGAAAAAAAGTGAAATTGATGAGTTCATGTTCAGTCACTTTACCAAGCGGAAGGATGGGAAAAATGAAAAAACCAAAAATGACAACGACAAAATAAAGCGGCCAAACGCGTAAAATTCGTCTTGCAATGAAATTTGATAATTTGATTTTCCCAGTTTTTTGCAATTCTGTGAGCATAATGAAAGTGATCAAAAATCCACTCAAAACAAAAAATAAGGAAACGCCTAGATGTCCTTTGCTAGTGATTTTTGCCAAAATTGAAAAAAATGTAGAATCCTTAAAATTTCCCCAATGTTCTCTACCCAAAGAAAATGCATGGAAAACGAAAACCATGAATGCGCCAACGAACCTCAAACCATTGAGATTGGAAAAAAAATGATTGCCTTGATTTTTTAAAATATTCACGTTTTTCAAAAGATGAATGATTACTTTTGTACAAGTTTACAGAAAATTAGAAAAAGAATGACGTACGACGTAGCAATCATTGGTGGAGGAATCGTTGGCGCAGCGACATTATACAAGCTTCAAGCTAAAAATCCTGAATTAAAAATTGTATTGATAGAGAAAGAATCATTGCTTGCGGATCATCAAACAGGACATAATTCTGGCGTAATTCATTCAGGTTTGTATTACACACCTGGCTCTTTGAAAGCTACTAACTGCGTCTCTGGAAGAAGAGAACTCGTGGCCTTTGCCAAAGAACACAAAATCGCACATGATGTTTGTGGAAAGGTAATCGTTGCTACCAAAGAAAGTGAATTGCCGTTCATGGATAAAATTTATAACAATGGAATCCAAAATGGCATCGAAGGAATTGAAAAAATTACGGCTGAGCAAATCAAAGAACACGAGCCACATGTAAAAGGAATTGCGGGTATTTTTGTTTCTTGCACTGGAATTATTGATTTTCGTGGAGCAACAGCAAAAATGGTAGAAATTGCTTTGAGCATGCAACCAGAAAGTAAATTGTTATTGGAACATGAAGTAATTAATGTTGAAAAAGGAGAATCAACGTCAAAAGTAATAACGAATAAAGGAACAGTAGAAGCCAAATATTTGGTTTTTTGCGCTGGTTTGCAAGCGGATAGATTGGCACGAAAAGACGGAGTTAATTTGAAAGAACAAGTTGTTGGTTTCCGTGGTGATTATTACGAATTAACAGACGAAGCGAAACACAAAGTTCGAAATTTGAT
>CANHQP010000086.1 GCA_947462925.1 Flavobacteriia bacterium
ATTGGGTAAGCCATTGGTGCTGCATGAGCAAAATTCAATCGCTGGTTTAGCCAATAAAGTATTAGCAAAAGTTGCCGATAAAACATTGTGCGCATTTCCAAATGCATTGTCTGGTGCCATTTGGTTGGGTAATCCATTGCGTGCTGGGATGAGTCAAATTGAATCTCCGCAAGCTCGTTACTCTGCAAGATCTGGCCGTTTACAGATTTTGGTAGTCGGTGGTAGTTTGGGTGCTGCAGCATTGAATGAAGTGGTTCCGGAAGCTCTTGCAAAAATTCCAGTTGAATCTAGACCCTCGGTGATTCATCAAGCAGGTGAGAAGCACCTTGATCAATTGCGCCAGAAATACGCCAGCTTGAATGTCCAAGCAGAAGTTGTGCCATTCATTGATGACATGGTGACAGCTTATGCCAAAGCAGATTTAGTGATTTGCCGAGCTGGTGCCATGACTGTGGCAGAAATTTCTGCAGTGGGTGTGGCCTCGTATTTGGTGCCTTTTCCATACGCGGTCGATGATCATCAAACGTCGAATGCAAAATTTCTATCAGACGCAGGTGCTGCTGTCTTGATGCCGCAAGCTGATATGACAGCAGATTCATTGGCTGCTTATTTGCAAACAGTTGATCGCACAGAGTTGTCAACAATGGCTGAACGCGCTTTGAGTCAAGCCAAGCCGAATGCAACCAAAGATGTTGCAGAAATATGTCAAATGTTATCTAAGAGAGCTCAGTCATGAAGCACATCCTTCATCAAATTCATTTTGTAGGCATTGGCGGTGCAGGCATGAGCGGTATTGCCGAAGTCTTGCTCAATCTTGGTTACAAGGTGAGCGGTTCAGACATGGCTGAAAGTGCAACCACCAAACGTTTGCGTGAGTGTGGTGCAGAAATCACCATTGGTCATCATCCTAAGAATGTAGGCAGTGCAGAAGCAGTTGTTATTTCAACAGCCGTTACTGGAGATAACCCAGAAGTCTTGGCTGCACGTGCGGCTCGTATTCCAATTGTGCCAAGAGCTGTGATGCTTGGTGAGTTGATGCGCTTAAAGCAGGGTATTGCGATTGCAGGTACTCACGGTAAAACAACCACGACCAGTTTGTTGGCTTCAGTTTTGGCTGAGGGTGGTTTGGATCCAACCTTTGTGATTGGCGGCAAATTAACTTCTGCTGGTGCAAATGCACGTTTAGGCACCGGTGACTTTATTGTGGCTGAGGCTGATGAATCAGATGCATCATTTTTGAACTTGTTGCCAGTGATTGAGGTAATCACCAACATTGATGCTGATCACATGGACACTTATCAGCACGATATGGCTAAGTTAAAGCAAGCGTTTGTGCAATTCACGCAACGCATGCCGTTTTATGGTGTTGCTGTGTTGTGTGTTGATGATCAAAACGTGCGCGATATTTTGCCGTTTGTGTCACAACCAATTCTTGGGTATGGCTTATCTGAAGATGCTGATGTGCGCGCCATTGATGTTGTTGCCGATGGTCCTCAGATGCATTTCACAGCTTTGCGACACACAGTGCGTCGTCACGGTGATACACCAGGGCCATTGAAGGTCACTTTGAATTTACCGGGCTTACACAATGTGCGTAATGCACTTGCCGCTATTGCCATTGCTACTGAGTTGGGGGTGAGTGATGCGGCCATCGTTAAAGCTTTGAAAGAATTCCATGGTGTTGGTCGTCGTTTCCAGCGTTATGGAGAAGTGAAGTTGCCTCAGGGTGGCACATGCACGGTGATTGATGATTATGGTCATCATCCTGTGGAAATGGCAGCAACACTTTCTGCCACCAGAGGGGCCTTCCCAGGCCGTCGATTGTTGTTGGCATTCCAGCCACACCGTTACACCAGAACACGTGACTGCTTTGGTGAATTTGTGAGAGTTCTTCAAGGCGTGGATGCTTTAGCTTTGACAGAAGTTTATCCAGCAGGTGAGGCTCGTATTGCGGGTGCTGATGGAGAGGCCTTGATCAAAGCTTTGGCAAAGGCCAAAGAAGTTGATCGCTTATTAGATGTTGCTAATACCAAATTTATAAAAGATGTGAATGAGTTGCCGAATTTAGTGATGAGTATGGCGCGCGATGGTGATGTGGTCATCACCATGGGTGCAGGATCCATCTCTGCGGTTCCAGGAAAGTTAGCGGGGGCCTCAAATGCCTAATCTAATGAATTGGAGCGAAGAAGTACAAAAAGATTTGTCACAGATCAATGTTGCTGCCTTGGGCAAGGTCGGGGTGTTGCTTGGTGGCAAATCGGGCGAAAGAGATATTTCATTGATGTCAGGCAAAGGTGTTTTGGATGCTTTGATTTCAAAGGGCGTGAATGCTCATGCCTTTGATCCAGGTCAACAAGCGATCACAGAATTGGCTGCGCAGAAATTTGATCGAGTCTTCATTGCTTTGCATGGCCGTTATGGTGAAGATGGCACGATGCAAGGTCTGTTGGAGCAAATGAATTTGCCTTATACGGGCAGTGGTGTTTTGGCTTCTGCTCTTGCGATTGATAAACAAGCCACCAAGCGCTTGTGGTCAAGCTTTGATTTAGCCACTCCGCGATTTGTAATGTTAAGTGCCAATAGCGATTGGCAAAAAGTGATTCAAGATCTGGGACTGCCGATCATTGTGAAACCAGCCAGAGAAGGATCATCTCTTGGTTTGAGCAAAGTCACGAAAGCAGAAGATTTACCGGCAGCCTATGCCTTGGCAGCGAAGTTAGATCGTGATGTGATGGCTGAGCAATGCATCATCGGTGAAGAGTTGACGTGCCCAATCGTCGGTGATGGTGAGAATGCACGCGCCTTGCCTGTGATCAGAATCGTGGCCCCAGACTCTAATTACGATTATCACAATAAATATTTCTCAGACGACACCAAATATTTGTGCCCAACAGGTTTGGATTTGGCGCTTGAGGCAAAAGTGCAAAAACTTGCTTTGAGTGCATATCGCGCCTTAGGTTGTAAGGGTTGGGGTCGTGCGGACGTGATGATTGACCGTGAGACGAATCAACCTTATTTATTGGAAATGAATACAGCACCTGGTATGACGGGTCATTCATTGGTGCCAATGGCTGCTAAAGCAGCAGGGGTTGAATACGCTGATTTGGTGTTGTGGCTATTAAGTAAGGCAGGTGTTCATTCATGAAATTCTTGCGCATCTTCTTCGGTTTTTTAGGTTCTATGAGCGCCACAGTGTTTGGCCCAATCTGGAATCACGCCAAGATGATGCGTGCGATGGCAAATTTATTGTTATTGATTGCTTTGTTGGTGACATGTGGATGGCTTCTCTTTTGGTTAGGTCAAAAACCAGTCTTCACCTTGAATCATCTAACGATTGAATCACTCGATGGTCGTGAACTCAAGCATGTGAATTTGCCAACAATTAAAACCCGTGCCTTGGATCAAGTGAAGGGTAATTTTTTCACGATCCGTTTAGATCAAGCCAGACAAGCCTTTGAGACGATGCCATGGGTGCGACGAGCTAGTGTGCGTCGTGAATGGCCTAACGGGATTGTGGTGGCGATCGAAGAGCATCAAGCTTTGGGTGTCTGGGTTGGTGAGACACCGAGATTGATCAATACATATGGTGAAGTATTTGTGGCCAACATGGCTGAAGCAGAAGATAGCGCTTCATTGTTGAGATTCAGTGGTCCTGAGGGCAGCAATAAAGATGTCTTTAGAAAATACCAGCAATTGAATCTTTGGTTTGAGCCTTGGCAAGCCACTGTGAAAAGTCTTGAGCTTTCTTCTCGTTATGCCTGGAGAGCGAAGTTGAGTAATAACTTGAATATTGAGTTGGGTCGAGAGCTCGATGAGCGTGATTCAAAGCAAATTCAATTAAGTGTTGAGCGTTTGATCAAGAGTTGGCCGCAGGTTCAAGAGAAATGGGGTCAGCGAGTGGATTCAATTGACCTTCGTTATGCCAATGGCTATGCCATCAATATAGGAAAAAAACTGTGAGCGTTATCAGTAAAGACACTAAAGATTTAATTGTTGGCCTGGATATCGGTACATCCAAAGTGGTTGCTTTGGTGGCCGAGTTAAATCCAGATGGTCAATTTAATGTCGTGGGTCTTGGTCAAGTCAGTTCTAAAGGATTGAAAAAAGGTGTGGTTGTCAATATTGAGGCCACTGTTCAGTCCATTCAAAAAGCGCTTGAAGAAGCTGAGGTGATGGCTGATCGTCGCATTGCGCAAGTGTTCACAGGCATCGCTGGAAATCACATCCATAGTTTTAACTCAACTGGCATGGTGGCCATCCGTGACAAAGAAGTGTCTGCGGGTGATGTTGAGCGCGTGATTGAAACAGCTAAGGCGATCAACATTCCAACGGATCAGCAAATTCTTCACATCCTCACTCAAGAATTCATCATTGATGGACAAGAAGATGTGCGTGAACCAATTGGTATGAGTGGTATTCGCTTAGAGGTCAAAGTACACATTGTGACTGGTGCTGTCAGCGCTGCGCAAAACATTGTGAAGTGTGTGCGTCGCTGTGGCTTAGAAGTGAATGATTTGATTTTGCAACCTTTGGCTTCAAGTGTTGCCGTTTTAACTGAAGATGAAAAAGAATTGGGCGTTGTATTGGTGGATATCGGTGGCGGTACAACAGATATCGCGATTTTCAGTCAGGGAGCGATTCGTCACACGGCAGTGATTCCAATTGCTGGCGATCAAATCACCAATGACATTGCAATGGCTTTGCGCACTCCAACCATCGATGCGGAAGATCTCAAAATTCATTTTGGTATTGCACGTCAGAGCATGGCCAATCCAAATGAAACCATTGAGGTTCCGGGTGTTGGTGATCGCGAAGCCCGCTCGATGTCACGACAAGCTTTGGCTGCTGTGATCGAGCCACGTGTTGAAGAGTTATTGAGTTTGGTTCGTCAAGTGGTGCGCGAATCAGGTATGGAGGATTTGGTTTCCTCTGGTGTTGTTTTAACTGGTGGCACGTCTTTGATGCCAGGAGTGGTTGAGTTAGCAGAAGAAGTTTTTGCTAAACCAGCGCGCGTTGGCTTCCCTGAATACAAAGGGCATCTGAGTGAGATTTTAAGAAGCCCAAGATATTCAACAGGCTTGGGTTTATTGATGGAGGGTCGTGTGCAGTTAGTTCGCGGTCGCCGAATTTCTCAATCTGGAGCTGTGCAAAACATCGTGGCGCGCATGCGCGAATGGTTCATGGGGAATTTTTAAGAATTGAGAAGTATTGAAAGATTTTTAGTTTTATTTTTGTCGTCGTCAACCGTAGTTATAAGGAGGTAGTATGGAATTTGAAATGTTAGATGCAGAACCGGCGGGTAAGACCATTATTAAAGTGGTCGGCGTGGGCGGTGCAGGCGGTAACGCTGTGCAGCACATGATTCGTCGCGGTGTACAAGGTGTTGAGTTCATTTGCATGAACACAGATGCAGGTGCACTTCAACGTTCTAAAGCAAGCGTCAATATTCAGTTGGGTGCAACAGG
>CANHQP010000087.1 GCA_947462925.1 Flavobacteriia bacterium
ATTGTGTTTTCATATAATTTAACTAATTGATTATCAGTTAAATATACGTATTTTAAACCAACTAACAATGACATAATCGACTTATTTTTAGGCATTTATCAAGTGTGATTTGTTAGTAATGATTACTTAAAAAGTATGAGTTTGCCCTGTAATTAGAATCCAAAAATTACGATAGAAAAAAAGGGAAAATGCTTCAAACTTGCACCTTCCCTTTATTCTAACACGAAAATTTCAACCTTATTTTATTAGTCATTAATTCGTTTTTTGCGTTTTTGAACATTGAATCCAACATTGACACCTGTCATTCCGCCACCTTTTTGTGATGAATAAAAAACATTCACTGGAATATTTAATGCACCTGCTCTAAAAGTTCTTCCTACTCCGAAAACGAACATTGTGTTCATGGAATATTTTCCTCTCATGTCTCCAAACTTTTTGTCGAAATTATAGGTATGATTGAATTTATCTGGCGTTGGTGCCACAAATTGACCAGTTGTGTTGTATTCAGGCAAATTGGAATAATTTCTTTCAGCATACTTTGCCCAATCATCTTCGGAAAAATATTGTTGATTGTCACTGAACAAATTGTCTTTGTCAAAAAAACCGTTGGACGTTTGCTTGATTCCAAAACCTGGACCAAAAGCAATTTCCCATCCTGATTTCCCGAATCGAAATCCATTCATTAAAGTCAAAGAAGGAATAAATTGACCTTGTTCTAATCCAGAAACATTGACTACACATTCGATCAATGAAGAAAAATTTTCAGTACCAACATATTGTTTTTCTAGCTGATATCCAATCATACTCACGCCTGGAAAAATACCTAATCCTCCTTGAGATTCTGGTCGGACAGCAAATTCATTCACAGAACCTAATAAATATGCCACACCAATTCTCGGACCTGAATTATTGATTTTACCAATATTGTTTGAAGTGATAAGTTCATTTTTAAAAGATAGGCGGTCACTCGTTTCTTTTGAAAACTCTATGTCGTGCATTTCTTTCAATAAAATCTCAATCATGCGTTGCAATTCCAATTCTTGGTTGTCAAATTCTTTCACAGAAGATTTTAGAATGGTATGATTTCTTACATCGACAATTTTGATCGTGATGGCAATTTTATTTCCCAAACCATCAAAACTACCACACATTACATAATCCACATTCAACTCCTTGCCCATTTTGACCAAACAGTTTTGTCCGTAACATTCATTCAAAAATTCAGCATTTCCTTTTAATACATCAGCCATGTCAAAAACATCATACACTTTGTATTTTTTCATTTTGATTAATTCCAAACGAATCATTTTGGAAACAGTCTCAGCTTTGAAAGTCAATCCATTTACATAAGGATTTGCAACAGCAAGTGTTGGAAGATTTGCAGCAGTAGTTGGTTCATTTTGTTTTTCTTGTCCATTCACTTTTAAAAATGAAAAGCAAATTAATACTGAAAAAAAGATTTTTGTTTTCATACTTTATTTGTTTTTTGATTGAACAAATATTTCTGTAAAAATCCCATATTTGAAAACTGAATTCAGCAGGTCACTTTAGTTGAGTTGCGAAATACGCAAATAATAAGCTTTAACTTTCTAAATCAGCCTCTATTTTCTTTCTGAAAAGATGAATTGTTCGGTCGAATTCATAAAAGAAATGATTGCGCTCTTTCTCGTTTACAATACTAATCAAACTAGAACTTGCCAATTGTTTATCGATAATCAACCTTGAATCAGACACGTAACTTTGATTGGTTGTCTCCAGATAGTTCATAATGTTGTGTGTCAAGTATAATCCTTGTTGTTCCTTACTATTATAGTAAAATGTGACATCAGAATTTATCGTTTCATTCAAATACATTTCAAATGAATTTCCAGAAGCAGGAGCCTGAGTACCAAAAATAAACTTTTTACCAATATTGGCTTGCTCTTTTATGTGATTAGACATTAGCAGCATTCGATCGAATAAAAAAAGTGCATATTCTGGATCTTCGAAGTGATGCGCTTTGTAGTAATATTGAATTTGACGCATAAATCCACGCATGAAATCAAAGTCATAAATCTCTTTGGAAGGAATTGAATTGTAAATCTGCAAAATTTCTTTCCCCAGTGCAAATGCATTTTCACTCGTCTTTTCATGTCGAAAAGGTTTGTCTTTATAATCGGGGATTTGCAAATGCGTTTTGGCCCAAAAGTACAATTTGAAACGAACCAATTGGGGAAAATTCAGTAATTGAAATAAATGAACATTATTAACCGACAAAATAATTTCAGGACCAGAAAGTGACTTCAACTTTTGAAAAGCTTGCAATATTCCTTCCAAATACGATTCTAAACTGAAATCAAAAGTATTCAGTGGCGGATAAGAAAATACGACTTTCCCTTCGCCCATTTCGCACAAAGCATCAAATGAAATCGAATAATGATTGCAAATTTTCTTCAACTCTTGAATGGTGAGTGGCGTTTCATTTCGATATCGACGATAAACTGCATCTGGAGAAATACTTAACAAATCAGACAGTGCATTTCCCAAGGAATCGTCGCCAGCCATTTTTTGCTTGAGTAACTGAAATAAGGTCGTTTGAATATTTTCCTTCATAATTGATACCGCGAGAATTGAATTGATAAAAGTACAATTTAAAAACAAAAACAACTTTCTGATTGAACGAATTCTATGCTTACTTGTATCGATAAAAAGCGTAAATTTATAATCATGTATTAAAACTTAGAACCATGAAAACTTCAATTTCCATCCTATTCTTCTTTCTCGTTTTCGCAGTTGTTGGAAAAGAAAAAATAGCTTACTCTGCGAGTTTCCAAATCGTTTCGAATGAAAAGAGCACCAAAATTCCTAGTGGGCAATATGTCATCGAAGCCACAGTTTATGAAATCCAAAGCAATCAGAAATTAAGTAGTTTGGTCATTAAATCTGGCACGAAAAAAGTTGTTACAGACGCCAAAGGATGGTTCAAAATGACCACAAAAATCTCAGAAAGTTATCTCCAAATTGATAGAAAGGGTTTTCCTACCTATTATCTTGAAAATTATCCTATTCAAAGTCAGCAACACCTTAAAATGAAAATCTTTATCAGCAGAATTCCTGAAGTTTATGGAGATGATATTCCAGTAGCTGAAAAACCTGTGATCTATTGTTATTCGGAAAAACCCATTCATTTTGATTTAAAGCTCAATACTGTAGGTAAATTATCTTTTGCATATCCACTTTTGAAAGAGAATCAAACTTGGAGTATGAATTTGGAAAACAATGAATTGATAGAGGTCAAATCGAAGCAAAAATATCCCTATTTATTCTGGGAAAGTCAGCAAGAAAACGTTTATTTTAACGGAGCGATTTTCAAACAAGACAAAGCAGAAATCAATGCCTCGATTGTTTCAAAATCACAAGTTGTTCCTTTTTTAGATTCCACTTTGACAGTTTTAGGTTTTAATTCACAAGAAAAAACGGATTTTATCACCTATTGGGGACCTAGAATGCAAAACGCAAACTACTTTTTAATTCAATTCTTGCAAAACAATGAATGTGAACAAATTGCTAGTTATGAAATCACTCCTAAACCAGATCATTTGAACCGTTTTTACATGCTTTTCATGGAAAATGAAACATACGAATTTCCATACTCTGCAAATCCACAAAAACTTAAACCTTTGGAAAGAAATGGATTCTACATGGTTGATTGGGGCGGAATTCAATTGAAAAATTCAATCGAACCTGTAAACTAAATCATCATGAAAAAACTCGCTTTATTTCTTGTTTTTTTTCAATCGATAAATGGTTTTTCAGAAAAGTACATTCCGTATCATTTGAGTTATGAAATTGTTTCAGATAAGTACGATGCCAAAATTCCGAATGGAAAATATTTGATAGAAGGAACAATTTATGATTACAAATACAATGAAAATCAATTAAGAGATAAATTGAGCAAGGTCATTGTAAGTGCCGGTGAAAAAACCACGCGCAGTGATTCAAAAGGTTATTTCAGAATGACGAATAAACTCAAAGATTCTATTTTGAAATTTGTGCTAGTGGACTATAATTCTTCTTACTTGGAAAATTATTCGTTGAAAAATAAGCACCGCATTAAACTTAGAATTTTCATGACTCAGGTGAAAGAAGAAACTGAGTTTATGGTCAAAAAACCAGTTATTTATTGCTATTCAGATCAAAATACAAAGTTTGATTTTCAATTAATTCCAAAAGGAGAATTAACGTTTGCATATCCAAGCTTAGAAAGCAATTACACTTGGCAAATGAAACTTGAAAACGATGTGCTTTCAGACCAAAATTCACAAGAAAATTTTCCGTATTTGTTTTGGGAAAGCAAACAGAGAGATATCCATTTTAAGATTTCAAGTATCAAACAAAATCGAGATGAAATTCGTGGGTCTATAGTTTCCAAGGCAAATATTGTTTCCTATTTGGATTCAACTTTGACGGCTTTGGGATTCAATTTCAAGGAAAAAACTGATTTTATTACTTTCTGGGCACCTCAAATGCAAAAGGAAAATTATTATTTGATCCAATTTGTTCAAAATGGTCAATGTGACAAATTTGCCAATTATAAAATCAATCCAACTCCCAATCACCTAAATAGAATTTACATGCTGTTCGCTGGTAACACAGAACCTGAGTTTCCATTTGAAGTCGTCAAGCAACAATTGAAACCTTTGGAAAGAAATGGTTTTTACTTCGTCGACTGGGGCGGAATAGAAATTGATTTATCTTCTTTTGATGTGGCAGAAAACAACAACTAATTCTCAAATTATGAAATCAATTTTTAGTTTTATCTTCCTTTTTACAGCTTGGTCAGCTTTTGCAAAGGCAGGAGATTTGAAGGAATCAAGGATTTTTAGACAAGTCATTGTAAATTCCGATATAGAAGATTTGTCGATTGCGAAAGGAAAATGTTTGATCACAGGAAAAGTATTTTACGAAGTTGAAATGGATCCTTATTCAACTGATTTTATTTTGGCGACAGAATTAGTGCAATTCATTTATGACGTGGATGGAAAAAAAATCGGTTCAACCAATGCTTTGGGCGAATTTGAAGTGCTGGTGAACGAATCAACCAAATATTTGCTATTCACTAAAAAACAAGACAAAGATTCTTTGTACGAAAAAATCTATTTTGAAAATCATGCATTTACAAGTCAGCACAAAATAAACATTTCGGTTTATATTCCTTTAAAATACTCTGGAAGAAACATCATGGTTGATAAACCTGTGATTTATGCTTACAGTGAAAATCCGATTGATTTTACGTTAAAAACCTGAGTTCGATTATTAACAATTTGATTGTCAATAAATTAATCAATATTTAATAGGAAGAGTGAAATACAATTAGTATCTTTAAGTTATTCAATTTTAACGATTTAAACTAATTTTTATGTATTTCACTCATGATAAAATTACTGAA
>CANHQP010000088.1 GCA_947462925.1 Flavobacteriia bacterium
CATAGAATGATCAGAAAAGTAACGAAAACAAAAGGAGCTTTTTCCTCAGAAAACGCTATTCTTAAACAAGTTTACCTCGCAATACAAAACGCTCATACAAAATGGGATGGACAGATCTTCGCTTGGGCAAGTATTAGAAATGATTTAAATAGCTACTTTAGTGAAAGAATTAAATAGGAAATTGACACAGTTTATTGAATACTCCCGAGGAAAATCATTCTCCCTTTAAACAATAAACCACATGCTGAATCTGATTTCCAACAGCATCAATGTTTTGAATGACATCGCCTTCTGTGAAACGAATCATTGTAAATCCCAAAGATTCGAGCTTTTGTTGCCGAAAAACATCATAGCTCGCTTTTGAAAAATGAGAACTTCCATCAATTTCAACGATTAAACCAATTTCCTGCGCAAAGAAATCTACAATAAAATGGTCGATGGGTCTTTGTCTTTTGAATTTTACTCCTTGTTTATTTTTTGATAAAAGTGATTTCCAAATATATTTTTCAGCCCTCGAAACGGATTCTGTTCGAAGTTCGTGGGCAAAACCACGGAGGTCTTTTGAGTAAAGGTTGTTCATTGTAAAAGGTTATTATTACTTAAATATAGGGAAAAATAATTAGAGTGAAACCAAGTTTAAAAAAAGGTCCTCCCCCTCGATCCCCCTCCAAAGGGGGAAGAGTGCCAAATCATCAATAATCTAAAAAACGAAAAACCCAAGTTTTACAACTTTTTCCGGCCTAAGCAATAAAAGCGTTCTTCGAGACATTAGACCCGAGACCGAAGACATTAGACTTTTCTGATTTTCTACAAATCTGAAATCTTACGCTAAACTTTAATTCAACATTTTTTAAAAACAGCAAGAAAATCCTAAGTTCTCAAGACATCTTCCGGCCTCAGCAATAAAAGCGTTAAGAAAAATTCGGAATGCTTGACGACCAAACAAAAGTACTGTTTGAGCATAGACAAACTTAGCTATTTATAATAATCGTGGCTGCGAGTTTACTTTTGTTTAGTCACGCATTTGAATTTTATAGCTTTGATTGCGTAGCCTTGTCCCGATCCATTTATCGGGATTCTTTGGTTCTTTCTTTCTTATCAAGAAAAAAGAAAGAACAAATCTTTAAAGGGAAGAAAATTTCGCCGCCGAAGAAAATCTAGAGATTAGGATCTCACCACCAACTTTTCAACCCCAAACAACACCGGCCTACTCGGCGTGGCATCATTCTCAAAAGGCGCTGTTTGCAAATTCAAAATGTATTTTCCATCAGCGATTTCGTCTGAAACGTAGATGAATTCTGTGATGGTTTTGTGAAATTGAGGATTTTCTGGCACTTGCCAAAAAGCGTGGTGAAATGCCAATGCGCCGCCGTCTTGCTCGCGGTCAACGGATGGGAGATCTATCAATAAATGTTCAATTCCTGCTTGATTCAAAACTTCAATCGCTTCTAATTCAATGTATGGCGGATTGGAAGATGAATAATTTTTGTGTTTTTTGTCGATTTGATTCGGTAAGGTGCGAATGATTAACGCATCCGTTTGCACACCTTCCAACAACGAAGCAAGTTGCGCTTTCGTGATGATGAAATCTTCCACTTTCTCCGTTTCGTGCCAACAACTTTCTGGTTGCACAGAAATCACATGCGCAGTGAAAAAAGCGGTTTTCAAATGTTGATTGATAGAATGTACCTTTTCAGTAATGTGACCCAAACATTCAGTGTGTGTTCCGTGTCCGTGTGGATTGAAAAATATATCTCTGAAATTGACGCCACCACCTTCAGCCACCGAACCGATAAATCCATTGGCGCGCACCGGCTCAAAAGTCGGCGGTTGCACATACCATGCCCGCGGATTGTTTAAATCATTGGTCAATGGAATGGAAATATCAAATCCTTTATTGGTATCGATAAAAGTGTTTGCGTCTAAAAATAATTTCATCTGACAAAAAGTTTAAAATCAAAATCTAGTACCAGAGGGTGTTTGGTTTAATTTCACCAACATTTGCTGATATTCTGTTTTGTATGTTTGTGTTCCACCACATCCCAAAGTTGTTCTAGCATTATGGAAATGCTCAATTCTATTCGTTGGGTTTGGATGTGTACTCAAAAATTCTGGTTGTCTAGCGCCTCCTAGTTTAGAAATTTTCTCAAAAAATGCTGCGCCACCGTCTGCGTTGTATGACGTTGGACACAGATATTCTACCGAACGTTGATCCGCTTCCGTTTCGTGTTCACGTGAAAACTTCAAACCAACAATTCCAGCGGTAATTTCTTTCAACATTTTTCTGTCTCCAGCCAAAATATCTAGCAAAGTTTGAATTCCGTACATCGTTGTCATTTGACGGGTAGAATGACGCATGTCTGCATGACCAATTTCATGACCCATCACACCAGCCAACTGATCTTCCGTTTCCAAAAATTTCAAAATTCCTGTGTACACATAAATGTAACCACCAGGCGTACAAAAAGCATTCAAAACACTGTCATTCTTAATGATGCGCACGCGCCACTTGAAATTGTCTTTGTGCGTAACTTTTCCAGAATTCAAAATGTTGTTTCGCACTTTGTAAACGTAAGCGTAAACATCTTTGTATTTCGCAGAATCTAAAATTGGATATTCAGCTGGATTTCCATCAATTTCTGCGGCAACTTGCGCACCAAAATCTTTGTCTTGCTGAACAGTAAAAATATTGACACCATTTTTTTTGGCGTTATTGACCAAACTGCATGCTGAAATGACAGCAGTGGAAAAAAGAACAAGGAAAATTCTAAATCTGCTTTTCATGGTATTTTATTTAAATTTTAAAATAGTAAATTCGGACTTGGGAAATATGTCAACATCAAAAAGACTGTGAAAAACCCTAACAAATAGCCCATTATACTTTGTCTCAAAGTGTGTTTTCCTAAATACATTCTAGCCGACATGATCAGTCCACCTAAAATAGCGATGCCGATTATCAAGTCGACATCAAAAATAACTTGCGTATTGTAATAAGCAACAATGAAACCAAAAAGCATTCCTGCGCCCATGGCGTGTAAGCTGATTTTTTCATAACGGTTGATTAATCCAGCAATGGCAGAAGCCAAAACGCCTGCCCAAGGAAGCGAGAAAATCACTTCTGGAACCAATCCGCGGGGAATTTGAAACCAAACAAAGGCGCCCAACATGGCACAATAAACGACTGTGATTCCAATCGGGAAATTACGTTCTTCTTTGATGTCCATTTCAACACTTTCGATGCGTTTTTGACGTTTCAACATCAAGAGTGAAAATCCGGGAGCGATGACTGATAAAATGGTGAAAAGCGATAAAATGTGCAGCTTGAATTGCGGTGGCATGAAATACAAGCTTGTTGTAGAACGCAAAGCACTTTCATTTTCAGCTGGATAATACATCGCTATCAGCAATCCAAAAACTGGCATAAACAAGGGAATGAAAAGCCAGGACATCAATCTTGCAAATGCTTTCATTACAATTCTTTACGTAAACGTGCAACAGGAATATTCAATTGTTCGCGGTATTTTGCAACCGTTCTGCGGGCAATATTGTAGCCTTTTTCTTTGAGTAACAAAGCCAAGCGATCGTCGGTCAACGGTTTCTTTTTTTGTTCACCTTCGATGGCTTCAGACAAAATTTTCTTCACTTCACGGGTAGAAACTTCTTCGCCAGAATCGGTAGAGAGAGATTCTGAAAAGAAATATTTTAATGGAAAAATACCGTAACCTGTTTGCACATATTTGCTATTTGCCACACGAGAAATGGTTGAAATGTCCAAATTCACAATGTCGGCAATGTCTTTCAAAATCATCGGACGCAAATTCGTTTCATCACCTGTCAAGAAATATTCTTTTTGGTAATTCATGATTGCATCCATGGTGAAAAGCAAGGTGTTTTGGCGCTGACGAATAGCATCAATAAACCACTTGGCGCCATCCAATTTTTGTTTCACAAAAGTCAATGCTTCTTTGTCAGACTTCGACGTTTTTGCACCTTCAGAATAGCCGCGCAACATGCGTTCATATTCTCTGCTGATTTTCAATTCAGGCGCATTTCTTCCGTTGATTGACAATTCCAATTGACCTTCAAATTCGTTGATCACAAAATCTGGAATAATTTGTTGCATCGATTTGGCAGATTCTTTCATCGAACCGCCTGGTTTAGGATTCAATTTGATGATTTCAGCGATGGCTTCTTTCAAATCTTCGTCTTCGATTTCCAGTTTTTTCTGGATTTTATCGTAATGTTTCTTAGTAAACTCTTCAAAATGATCTTGCAAGATTTTCTTTGCAGTAAATTTGGTGATGTCGCCATCTTGCTTGCGCTCCAATTGCAACAACAAACATTCTCTCAAATCTCGTGCACCAACGCCTGCAGGGTCAAGTTCTTGCACCAACGACAATACTTCTTCCACTTGCGCTTCGTTTACAATCACGTTGGCAGAAAAAGCCAAATCGTCTACAATCGCTTCCACTTCTCGGTTCAAATAACCAGATTCATCCAAGTTTCCAATGATGGTATCAGCAATCAAAAATTGTGTGTCGTCCAAATCCAATAAATGCAATTGTTCGGTCAATTTTTCTTGAAACGATTGTTCACCAGAAAGCGGAATGACGCGTTCTTCATCGTCTTTGCTGTGGTTGTTGGCTTGCGTTTTATAGTCTGGCGTGTCGTCATCCATGTAATCCGAGATGTCAAAATCGTTGTCATCGTCGCTGTTGGAATCGTCATTGTCGTACTCGTCGTCGTTGTCGTAATCATCTTCAACATCAGCGCCTTCTTCCAAAGCGGGATTTTCTTCAATTTCTTGTTTGATGCGTTGATCCAATTCCATCGTCGGAACTTGCAACAATTTCATCAACTGAATTTGTTGAGGCGAAAGACGCTGTTCAAGTTTTTGAGCAAGATATTGTTTTAAAGCCATGATTTGTTGATAATAATGGCAAAAATACGAATATTTTTCAAGGTTTTAACGCTTGAAAATCAAATACAGAGTTTGAATTTTTCGATGCTTTAGTGTTTCATCGCTTAATTAAATTTACTCGTTCCTTTTCACTTCGTGGCTCCTATGTTTGTAATGTTATATTATTGTAATGTAAAAAGTGGGAAGAATGAAAGCAGTTTCGTGGCTAAGTAACCTGTTGGTATATTGATAAGCAGATAGTGCTTCATTCTTCTTTTATTTCTTGG
>CANHQP010000089.1 GCA_947462925.1 Flavobacteriia bacterium
CTCAAGATGAGATTTCTTTTAAGGGCCGTGGAAGACTACCACGTTGATAGGCTACAGGTGTAAAGACAGTAATGTCAAAGCCGAGTAGTACTAATTACCCGTAGATTTATAGTCCTTACTTATTATTACTTCAATCGCCAATTGTCATTCTTAAAATATTAAGATTACAAATTGGCAGATTATAAATTGCAAATTCTTAAATCTGCAATCTCCTAATCTGCAATCTGCAATCAACGATTTTAGGTGTCTATTGCATCATGGTCCACCTCTTCCCATTCCGAACAGAGAAGTTAAGCCTGATTGCGCTGATGGTACTGCTCTTTTGAGGGTGGGAGAGTAAGTCGACGCCACTTTTATAAATCCCGTACAGTCAATTGTACGGGATTTTTTTTTACCCATTATTTTTGAAAATTTCTTTGCTAACAAAATTGTTTTCAGTTGAATGATGAAGGTTTGACATTATAAATTTAAGGTATAGATAGATGAGACTGCTATAACCATGTAAAAATGTAGTAATCATCTTTTTGAAAAGTGTATTTTTGAGGGGCTGTTCCTATTTTATTGTATCAGTATTTAGTATTATATTTATAGTCAGAATTAATTAACTATGACTATGAAAAAACTTGTAAATACCATTTTGAGTAAACGATTTATCCTTACTTTACTTTTGTTTAATTCCTTGGTTACATCAAATTTATATTCGCAAACAATTGTGTGGAGTGAAGGGTTTGAGGGGTTAACAACTTCATGCGGTAGCGCTTCTGGTTCTAATTTGGTTACTACAACATGTACGCCAGCAAATTGGTTGACTAGTAAAAATTATCCATGGATAGCTTCATCGACAGCTTTTAGAACAGGAACAAGGTGTATTAGAATGACTAATAATTGGACAGGATGGTTGATTACAGCAGGAGCAAATTTGAATGCAAATACTACTTATAACCTAACATTTTATTATAAAGGAGTTTGTTCAAGTTCATGTTCCGCTGGAATGACAGTGAAGGTTGGGGTCACAACTGTTCAAACGACAGCTCCAACCACTACTACGACAGTCGTAAATAATGGTACACAAACTAGTTACACTCAATTCACTTATTCATATACTCCCACCGTTTCAGGGACATATTATTTTGGATTACAAATGTCATCAACCTTTGCTGGTTTTGATAATGGTTATATTGACGACATGCAATTATCTTACAATTGTTCTGCTCCTACGGTTCCAGTTTTTACTTCTGGAACAACAAGTGCATGTGTGGGAGGTTCTTATACTTATGCTGCAACTTCCACAGGAACGGTTGGTTATTCCATACTTTCTGGAGGGGCATCTATTAACCCAACTTCAGGTGTTGTTAGTGATGTAACTAGTAATTATATTGTAAGGGCTACAGCAACAACTGGTTGTGGAACTCAAACGACTGACCGGTCAGTAGTGGTAAATGCAAATCCTATTGCGCCAATTATCAGTAATGCAGGAAGTTTGACGTTTTGTGAAGGACAAAGTGTTCAACTGACTTCAAATTATTCTACAGGAAACTTGTGGTCATCAAATCAAAATACTGAATCGATTTATGCTACTTCAAGTGGAAACTATTCGGTTGTTTATACAGATGAAAATGGATGTTCAGCAACTTCAAATGTTGTTACCGTTCAGGTTAATCCTTTGCCTAATGCCCAGATTACTGCACAAGGAGCAACGTCTTTTTGTAATGGTGGAAGTGTTGTCTTAAATTCTTCGTCAACAACTGGAAATCTATGGTCAACGAGTGCTACAACAAATAGTATTACGGTGAATCAATCTGGTGATATTTCTTTAGTTGTAACTGATGCTAACGGATGTTCAGCAAGTTCAAATATAGTTACAATTGAAGTTTATCCAGTAACATTATATCCAATTGTTTCAGTTTCAGGAAGTCTTTCTTTTTGTGAAGGTGATCAAGTTGGATTGTACGCTTCTGCAAACGAAGGAATTGTTTGGTCGACTTCAGAAACCACCAACAGTATTATAGTTTATAGTCCAGGAAGTTACTTTTACACTTATACCGATGTTTACGGTTGTTCTACGACTTCTTTACCTGTTGAAGTTGAAGTAATTTCGAGTCCAACAATTCCAATTATCAATGTACAAGGCAGTACTACTATATGTGAAGGATCATCTGTAATCTTGAGCTCTTCTGAATCGACAGGAAATTTGTGGTCAACGAGTGAAACAAGTAATAACATAGAAGTTTCCGATGCAGGTAATTTTATTCTCACAGTTACTAACTCAAATGGATGTAGTTCAACTTCTGAGGCTGTGAGTATTTTTGTTGCTAACAATCCATCGCCTACCATTTCTGCAGTTGGTTCAACAACTTTTTGTCAGGGTGGAAGTGTAGAACTATCTTCTTCAGAATCAAATGGTAACTTATGGTCAAATAGCAGTCAATTGCCATCGATTAACGTTACTAGTGCAGGAGATTATTCTGTCACAGTAACCGATAACAACGGTTGTGTAGGTACTTCAAATATTATTTCGGTGAATGTTAATCCTTTACCTACGGTTCCAACAATTTCAGCAAATGGACCCTTAACTTTTTGTCAGGGAAGCAACGTGGTTTTAACTGCTTCATCAAATGGAGGAAACAGTTGGTCAAATCAAGCAACAACAAATAGTATTACGGTCAATTCTGCAGGAACATATACAGTAACAAACACAAATTCAAATGGCTGTTCAGCTTCATCATTACCATCGGTAGTTGTGGTGAATTCTAATCCAGTTGCATCAGCAAGTTTAACGAGTGAAAATGTGGTTACTGCTGCCCCTGTAGGAATGAATTATCAGTGGATAAATTGCGGAACGAATCAGCAAATCGCGGGTGCAAATTCGATCAATTACACTGCTCCGACCAACGGAAGCTATGCGGTAATTGTGACTAATAATTCAGGATGTAAAGACACTTCAAGTTGTGTAACTGTTAGTAAAGTTGGAATTGAAGAGATTGACTATTTAAGCAATGTTTATTTATTTCCAAATCCCGCAGGGAATGAAGTAAATGTTCAATTTCAAGAATCATCAGGGATCACTCAGTTTGATGCAGAGCTGTATGATATACAAGGGAAAATCGTGAAAAGTGAACGAATGATGAATGGTGACTTACTTAATTTGTCGGAAATTCATCCTGGATTGTATGTTTTAAAAATTCAATCAGAAAAAGGAAATTCAATTCTTAGATTAATTAAAGAATAGCATAGGTAAATTTGTTTTATTGATTAAATTAGCAATCCTTGGTAAATGACATTGTGCGTTTGCCGAGGATTTTTATTTTAATATTGCAATGAAATGGAAAGTATTAAGAAATTAATAGGTGAAGGAGAACATCAGCAACAGGATTTTAAACTACGAATAGAAGATCAGCGCAAGATTGCAAGAACCATGGTCGCGTTTGCAAATACTGATGGAGGGAGACTTTTAATCGGGGTCAAAGACAATGGTAAAATTTCAGGAATAAATCCAGAAGAAGAGTTTCATATGATTCAAGGAGCTGCTCAGATGTATTGTAAGCCATCAATGGAATTTGAATCAAGAATTTGGCAGGAAGAAATGAAGTTAGTGCTTGAAGTGAAAATTGAACCACATTCGAATCACATTTTTCAAGCACAAGACGAGGAAGGTAATTGGAAGTTTTATATAAGAAGAAAAGATCAAACTTTAGTAGCAAATAAGATTGTTCAAAAAGTATGGAAACTTGAACAAAACGCACTTATTAAACCAACAGTATTCGGAGAAAAAGAATTGACCGTATTGAAACTTATTCAAGAATTCCAACCATTGACTTTAAGTAAAATTTATAGGAAATCCGATGTGAACAAATCCAACATCGACCAAATTGTTTCACTTCTGGTACATTGGAAAATGATAAAAATGAATTTCAATGATGACGATGTAAAATATGAAATTGATAAAAAAAAGTCCTAAGCATTTAGTTGCTTTCAGGGATAAATTTTTCGTAAGAATCTAAGACACGCACTTGAATCATAGCCAATATCCTCTTATTGATATCTTTCTGCTTGTTTGAATAAAAATCCCATTCTTGCTTGTCAAAAAATGAAATAATCATTCCAATTAAATGATTTCGGAGCGCTTGATTCCCAGATACCAAATCATTCAGCATTTTACGTTTTTTGGTGCCTGATAAACTTCCAAAATTTGGATTCATCTGGAAGCAATACATTAATGTCAATCTGCACAATCCAGGACCTTGAAATTTTAATATTGGTCTGAGTGTTTGATTTTGAAACAACTCTGATTCAGTCATGGATTCAGTGATTTCAAATTTAATTGCAGGAAGTAATGATTTGATATTAATTTCAGACATTTAATGTTTATTATAATGGGAAAATATTGAGACTACTAAATTACTCTTTTATAATCTAATTCACTACTGTCCGATAAAAATAAGAAATAATAGAATTCGACGCTGAAGGTCTTGATTCTACTTGTGTGATAATCGTATTTTAAAAAGTAAGCCCCTTTTTAAACAGAGCTAAATTCTAATTGAAGTTGATAAGTACTTTCACGAAGCCA
>CANHQP010000090.1 GCA_947462925.1 Flavobacteriia bacterium
GAATCTGTTTGAAACCTGAATTAATTTATGAAAATAAATCCCTATCTTTGAAATCATGAAATTTGAATACCCAGGTTTTCTTTTTGCATTTCTGTTATTGGCCATTCCAATAATCATTCATCTTTTCAACTTTCGTCGCTATAAGGTTTTGTATTTCTCCAGTTTACAATTTTTAAAGCAAGTCGACGAACAAACAAAATCTACACAAAAACTCAAACATTTACTCGTTTTAATCGCACGTTTGTTGGCGTTTTCTGCATTGATTTTGGCTTTTTCACAACCTTATTTGCCAGTTGCAGACAATGCAAAATCAGGTGGAAATCCCGTTTTGGCGATTTATTTAGACAATTCTTTTTCCATGACCTTGAAAGGAACTGAAGGAGAATTATTATCTGAAGCCCGTGAACAAGCACGAAAATTGATTCAAAAAGCAAGTGTTGAAACAAGAATCATTTTGGCTACCAACGAAATGAGCGGCATTGAACAGAGATTGGTGACCAAAGTTGAAGCATTAAATCGATTGGATAAAATTGAAACTTCGCCACTAGTCAAGAACACTGACGTTGTAATCAGTTGGATGAGAGACATTATCGATAAAGAAGAAGCAACCAATCAAAAATTGGGAGCGCGACAATTCGTGATTCTTTCAGATTTTCAGAAAAGTTCAGCTTCATTCAAAAACTTAAAATCTGATTCAACAGCCTATTATTTTCCAGTTCAATTGATTCCGCAAAATCTATCAAACGTGTATATTGACACGATTTGGTTCAACGATCCTAACTTTAAAGTTGGAATCAACAACGAATTGAATGTCCGAATAAAAAATGCTGGAGAAAAATCGCTGACGAATGTAGAACTTCAATTGGATGTAAACGGCACAAAACGCGATGTTTTTGTTGATTTGGAAGCTAATCAGACTTTGACCACAACCATCAATTACACAGACATTAAACCTGGATTGAAACAAGGAAAAGTAAAAGTAAATGACAAACAAGTTTACTTTGACGACGAATATTTCTTTTCATATGAAGTAAAAGCCAATTCGCAAGTATTGATTATCAACGGTAAAAGTGCAGTTCAGAATGTACAGCGTGTCTACAATCTGGATAATTATTACCAAGTAAAAAGTGTTGATGAATCATCATTCACGGCTGATATGATTAACCAAAAAGATTTCATTGTAGTCAATGGAATGAATGAAATAAGCTCAGGAACAGCCAGTTTACTTTTATCATTTGTACAGGAAGGTGGATCTTTGGCCTTATTTCCTGGTGAAAATGTGGAAACTTCCTCTTGGAATGCGTTTTTGCAAAAATTAAAAATGCCTTTGCTTGGAGCGTTGCAAACGGAAGGAGTTAAAGTGAAATCTATTAATTACAACGATGTATTTTTTAACGGTGTTTTTGAGAAAAAGCCTGAAAATTTAAATCTTCCACTGCAAACGAAAATCTACAAAATCACGTCAGGTAGTTCCGCTAGCGCGATGAATTTAATTCAATTACAAAATGGATTACCACTATTTGTTAGATCTAATTCAAACTATTCAGTATTTCTTTTTGGAAGCAGTCTAGCGCCAAGTTTTGGGAATTTTACTTCAAATGCTCTGTTTAGTACCATTCTATTGAGATCTGCAGAAATGAGTCAGCGAAGAATTCCCATCGCACTGACCATCGGAAGTGATAGTAAATTTCCAGTTTACAATGCACCCAAAAAGGAAACACCATTACACTTAAAAAACACCGAGATTGATTTTATCCCTCAAACTGAAAAAATTAATCAAATCACCTATATTTCCATTGCAGGAATTGAAGCAAATGTATTGAAATCAGGTTTGTACAACATTGAAAATGAAGTAACGCTTGGTAATTTGGCGTTGAATTACAACCGTTCAGAATCAGATATTTCAACATTGACAGAAAACGAAATCAGTGAAGGTTTTGCTTTACAAGGTATTGATAATGTAAAATTTACGACCATTGATGAAGGTCAAAGCATTGCTAGAATTGAATTGGAAAAACCCAAAGAATATTGGAGAATATTTGTTTTGTTGGCACTACTTTTCGTGTTGACAGAAATGGCATTGATTAAATTTTTGAAAAAATAAGCATGAAGTTTTTAATAAAATCAGGGAAAATAGCAGACTCAAGTTCTTCCCATTTTGGAAAAAAAGTTGATATTTTGATTGTAGATGGAATTATTCAATCAATTGAATCAAATATTGACGACAATGACGCAAAATTAATTGAAGGTGAAGATCTACATATTTCTCAGGGTTGGGTTGACTTGAAAGCCCATTTTTGCGATCCAGGAGAAGAACACAAAGAAACGATTGAATCAGGTTTACAAGCTGCTTCTTTTGGTGGATTTACTCATGTAGCGATTTTGCCCTCTACGCATCCAGTAATTGATGGAAAAACGCAAGTTGAATATGTTTTGAAACGTGCAGAAAATCAAGTAACGACATTGCATCCAATGGGCGCAATCACCGAAAAAATGAAAGGTGAGAACTTGGCTGAAATGTATGATATGTCTCAATCAGGCGTGTCTTTTTTTACAGATGATCTAGTTCCAGTAAATTCTGGAATTATGTATCGAGCTTTGCTATATAGCAGCAATTTCGACGCAAAAATAATTGGCTTTTCCAGAGATCATTCTTTGGCTGGAAACGGACAAGTAAATGAAGGTGAAGCTTCCTTGAAAACAGGATTGAAAGCAGAAGCTACGATGTCTGAAATCATTGAAGTAGAAAGAAATATACGCTTGGCAGAATACACCGGGGGAAATTTACATTTAACTGGAATTTCCTGTGCTGAATCAGTTGATTTAATTAGAAAAGCAAAAGCTAAAGGATTGAATCTTACTGCAGACGTTCATGCAGAACAATTGATTTTCAATGAAACAGCCGTTTTAGATTTTGATGTAAACTTCAAATTAATGCCTGTTTTACGCAGAGAATCTGATAGAATTTCACTTTGGGAAGGCATCAAAGACGGAACGATTGACAACATTGTTTCCAATCATCGCCCATTCGACAAGGAAGAGAAAGATGTTGAGTTTGATCATGCTTCCTTTGGAAATATCACTTTGCAATCTTTGTTTGGATCTTTACAAACAGTTTCTGAATTCGATTTGAGAACTGTCATTGACATTCTTTCGATTAAAAATAGAAATGTCTTAGGGATTGAAAATAAATCAATTGAAATTGGACAAAAAGCTGATTTGACTTTATTTTCTCCCAATCAAAAATGGACTTTTGAGAAAGAAAATGTGGTTTCCTCAACCTATAATTCCCCGTTTGTTGGAAAAGTTTTGACCGGAAATGTTCTCGGAATTATAAATAACGGTAAATTAGCAATCAAAGAATAAGGTTCAATGGCTAAGAAAACAGCTTTTTTAAAACAATTTTGGCAGGAGAAAAAAATGGTTGGCGCTATGAGTCCGAGCTCTAAATATCTGGCGTACAAAATGCTAAGAAACATTGATTTCAAAAAAGCAAAAGTTATCATTGAACTAGGACCTGGAACAGGTGTTTTCACCAAGAAGATTTTAGAATTCATGCAACCAGATGCGAAATTGTTGGTTTTTGAATTAAATGATACTTTTTACGAGCATTTGAAGGAAGAAATAATCGACGATCGTTTGATTTTGATTCACGATAGTGCTGAATTCATTCAAAAATACCTGAACGAAGCGGGATTTATTCACGTTGACTACATTGTTTCTTCCCTTCCATTGGCTGTTTTTCCAAACAAATTAAAAACGAACATCATCAATGTATCTTATGAAACCTTGAAAAATCAAGGTAAATACATTCAATTTCAATATTCTCTCAATTCAAAGAGACTTTTGGAAGACAGATTTGATGCAGTACACTTGGCTTTCACTCCGCTTAATTTTCCGCCAGCGTTTGTTTATACTTGCATCAAAGAAAAAGCATAAATTTTCATTGTGACTAACTTCAGATATTTTGTCGTGCACAAACCTTTTGGTTATGTTTCCCAATTTTCTGGAGAACAAAATGATTTGACTTTGCAAAACTTGATTGCAGAAAATCAGCTAAAAAACTTTCCTAAAGATATTTATCCAGTTGGGAGGCTAGATAAAGACAGTGAAGGTTTACTTCTCTTAACGAATGACAATAGACTCAAAACAAATTTATTAGATC
>CANHQP010000091.1 GCA_947462925.1 Flavobacteriia bacterium
CTGAATCTTTGCTCCACTGTAGTTTTTTGAGATGTAATCTAAAACAGCTTGAGGTAAATCTTTCATGTTGATTTCTCTTTCTACCTCTTTTTCATTTCCTTGAGCATCATAAAGAATCGAAATATCTAATTCGTCTTCTTCAAAACTAGCTTCAAAATTTTTGTCCTCAACATCCCATCTTGCTTTTTTTACGGCAGGATATTTTTTTGCAAAGGCACTTTTTACAGCTGCAGGAATTTTGTCGTTGTTTTTTTGTGCGCACGACATCAAAGAAAAACTCCCAACACAAGCAATTAAAATTAACTTTTTCATATTTATATGTTTTTAAAGAATTATTTATGATACAAAATTAGTGTTGAATTTAGAAGAAAAATTGAATTTTTAAAGATTAATGAAATAGTTTCAAAAATTATTCGGGATAAATAAATAAAACAGAGTCTGACACGACTGCTGAACCAAAAACACCTATACACCCATCTATTTTTGTTTTCAAAAAAACGGGTTCAACAAAAGGATTCAGTTGTGATAATTTCTGTCTATCAATATTGTCATAAAACTCAGCTGAATTTTTATCTAATGATTGAACAAAAACATACGTTGAATCATCTTTTTTGTGTTTAAAAGCAGGTTCGATTACAAATTGCATCGCAAGTCCGTCTATTCCTTTATCAAACAAAACAGAACGCCCAAATTCACTGATATAAAATTTAGCACCATTAGTACAAGTACTATGAATCAAGCCTAAATTTGATGCTCCATAAACCGAACTATCAATCATTCTATTCATTTGAAAACGGTAAAAATTTTCACTTCCCGCAATATCATCAAAATCAATTATCACACCTTCATGTTCGCCATAAATATCATGAAATTTAGCAGTAAAAGAAGTTGCATTAATTGTGGCTTTTGCTTGGCTAATTATTGTGGTAGAAGTATATGTTTTTCCATTGTAAGTTACAGATAGATTATATGTCTGTCCTATTTCACATGGTATCGAACCTTTATAGAATGGAACCCAACGGCATTGAAAATTGTCAAAAACTGAATCCATATACAAATTATCAACCGAACTCCCTGATATAGTCACTGTTGCTCCCCTTGCAAATAACTGAGAAGGAGAAACATTTGAACTAAAAAAAGCAACACTAGTACTCAAAAATAATTGTGGAACTTTTCCAGGATATAGAATACATTCAATTGAAACTTGTTCATCGTATGGAACCTGTTTTACTTTTACTTCTTTTTGACAAGAAAAAAGTAATAAAAAAGAAAGACTTAAATAAGTTATTTTTAATATAGTATTCATGATGTTAGAATTTAAAATTATAAGTGACACTTGGAATTATTGGTAGAAGGGAAATTTGTTTTGCTTTTGGCTCTTGAGTTAATGGGTCAACAGTCAAATAAACAAAATATGGATTTCTATGGCTATAAACATTATAAATACTAAACACCCATTCTGCTACAAAAGGCACTTTCCCTTTAAATAATGTTTTGTTTTTGCGATAAGTAGCACCAACATCTAATCGGTGATAAAGATTCAAACGGTAATTATTTCTTTTATCATAAACATAGTAAACTCCGTCGTACAAACTACCTCCATCAGATACATTGATTCGTGCTACAGGTAAAGTATAAGCACTCCCTGAAGACAAAACAAATACGGCAGATAAAGTCCATTTTTTTGATAATTCATAAGTTGCAACTGAAGAAAGTACATGTCTTCTATCATATTTGAAAGGAAAAACCTCTCCGTAATTTAGATCCTTAAACTTTTGATTTGTCCAAGAAAGTGTATATGAAACCCAACCTGTAAATTTGCCTGAGCTTTTCTTTAAAAAAAATTCAGCCCCATAACTCCAGCCTTTTCCAAAGACCAATGAACTGTCAATATTTGTTTGATCAAGTAATTGTGTTCCTTCTCTAAAAGCAACTTGATTTTGCATAGTTTTATAGTAGACCTCAACACTTGCTTCGTATTTGTTTTCTTTGAAGTTTCTAAAATAACCAACTGCCAATTGTTCTGAACGTTCAGGTTTTGTAATTTGACTGGATGGTGTCCACAAATCAAACGGTAAAGATGCACTAGAACTAGGAACAATATGTAAAAATTGATTCATAACTGAATATGCTGCTTTAATAGATGATGTAGAATCGACTGAAATTTTTAATGCAGCTCTTGGCTCAAATCTATAATAAGAAGCGTTTTTTGTTATAAATGAAGGTGTTCTAATTCCTAAATTCAATGAAGTTCGATTCGAAACTTTAATTTCATCATTAAAATAAAGTGCCATTTCACTTGAATATCTCGGAGGAATTGAATTAGTTTTGATATTGGCAATTTGTAAATCTTTTGGTATTTTAGCTGATTTTCCGCTTGATACGAAAGTATGATAAGTGTAGTTTGCTCCAAAAGTGATTTTATGTTTTGAATTAGGATAATACTGAAATTCAGTTTTTCCATTTACATCATTTATACCAGAATAAACTTGAGCATAATATTTTCCTTGCACAGTGGAAAGATTCAAATAATACCTGTTGTAAATAAAGGAAGTATTTAAGAATAGTTTTTGTCCAAATAAATGATTCCAACGTAAAGTTGCCGTTGAGTTTCCAAAACGAATTCCATAATTAATTGAACTTGCAGCGGTATAACCCGCTTTGTCATTCCCATTAAAAGCACTTAAAAATAAACGGTCTCGTTTTGAAATTTGCCAATTTATTTTGGCATTCAAATCATAAAAATTATAGGTTGTAGTGATGCCTTTAGGTAAAAACGGTTTAATCAATAAATCTAAATATGTTCTTCGTGCAGAGATGATAAAAGAAGCTTTGTTTTTTTTTATTGGTCCCTCAATAGTTATGTTTGAAGAAATTAACCCAAGTCCTCCATCTATTTTTAATTTTTGATTGTTTCCTTCTTTCATTGTTATATCTAAAATTGAAGATAGCCTTCCTCCATATTGAGCAGGAAATCCTCCTTTTATCAAAGAAACATTATTTAAAGCCTTTGTATTGAAAGTACTAAATAAGCCAAAGAGATGATTAGGGTTGTAAACTACCGCTTCATCCAATTGAACTAAATTCTGGTCAGAATTACCTCCTCGAACAAAAAAACCAGTAGTTCCTTCATTTCCCGATTGCACACCAGGAAGTAACTGAATTATTTTTAAAACATCAGTTTCTCCAAACAATGCAGGTAATTCTTTTATTTTTTGAATAGGAATATCATAAACACTCATTTGAATATTTTGCACATTATCATCTAATCTTTTTGAGGAAATATTAATTTCAGATAATTCTTGAGTTTTTGGAATTAATTTCACGTTTAATTCAATGTTTTCAGTCAAAATAATTTTCTTAATTTGAGCCGTAAAACCTAAATAAGAATAAATAATAACAGTGCTATCATCCATCGGAAGTGTAAGTGAATAAAACCCATAATTGTTAGCTATTGCACCAGTTTTTGTTTTGACTGAATAAATTTTGGCTCCAATTAATGATTCACCCGTTTCAGCATCTTTTAAATAACCACTTATTGTGAAATTTTGAGAATAAACTGAATAATTTATTACAAAACTTAAAAGAAATAAAAATAAATACATTTGATTTTTCATGTTATAGATTTTGTACAAACCTACACTTGAATTTAGAAGAAATATTGAATTTTGAAATTAACCCTTAATTCTATTTTTTCGATAAGCGAAGAAAACACAAAGTCCCAATAAAATTGTCGTGATAACTGTTGAAGGTATGGTACCTAAATCTAACCCTCCTTTTTCCACTTTTTTGGTTAATAGATCGCCAAAAGTTGCTCCAAATGGGCGAGTGAAAATAAATGCAATCCAAAACAAAACAACTTGATTAATTTTAGTCAAGTAATGTAGAATTAAAACAAGAATGATTATTCCAGCAGTTACAAAAGCACCATTAAGGTAACTTAAACCTAAATTATCACTCAAAAAATCTCCGAAAGCGGTTCCAAGACTGTTTGAAAATAATACCGCTACCCAATAGTATATTTCCACTTTTTTATCGGTGATTGGAAAGACAATAATTGATTTTTCCTTAAAGTACCAAAATATAAG
>CANHQP010000092.1 GCA_947462925.1 Flavobacteriia bacterium
CCTTCTGCTTTTTCACGGGCTTTAGCTTCAAGGATTTGTTTCTCTAAAGATTCTTTTTGAGCTAATAACTCTTGATAAGTTGCCATTGATTCTCCAAATATTATATAAGTTTAATAAGTATTTATTTGCTCAGCAGTTAATAAAACAGTTAATAAACCAGTTTGCTGAGCTATCTCATCAATTAATTATTGAGGATATTTATTATAGTAACTATTAAATACCTAATCGGCAAGTATTTAATCATTTATTTGGATTATCAATATTAATGTTTATATAAATATAATAATATTTATATGTTTTGGAGATTTTTACTTGGCCTATTTAATTGATTTATTTGGATTTTTTATCAATTAGTGAATGGGTACACTATTAAAAGGTGCTCAATATTTCCAGTCATGAGAGTGCTGCCAATAACTGTCATGAACTCAGTCGTAAAGATATCCAGAGCCAGTTATATACTTATATAAGTTAGCATCAACTGGCTTATCAATAAGAAACTCCATTTTGACCACAGAAACCTGCCCATTTTGGGATGGCATAAAAGTACTTTCAAAGTTATCAGGGAGAGATGTCAGATCGCCCAAATAGTAAAAATCCAAACCTTCATCGTCATTCTTTTTTGCAAAAAAAGGAATTCTCATATTTGAATTTTTATGATTTCTGATTTCCAAAACATCATTACTACTCAAGCTTCTTTTGCTTTTTGACATGTAGACAAGATGACTTTGATTAATAAAGCGGTCCTCATACTTTGTAGTCAAGGAAATATTATCTGACTTATGATAGGTTGCAAACATAGGACAATTAGTGCCATCGGGACTGATAGCATATCCCCCAACGTTTTGCTCGTTGGGCCGCTTATCCCAGTTCAAAATTCGAAACACATCCTTCCTTGAGTACTTCTCACCGCGCTTAAATCCACCAACATAATCAGACAAATTAAAATTAGAAATGAAAGTAGAGACACAACAATCTACCAAATCATAAAAGTAATTTGAGTAGATGCCTGAACATTTGATATCTTCCAAAAATTTAGAGGAATAAATTTTTGAGCCAGTACACTCAACTAACTTATAGCCTTTAATTTCAGAAACTCTCTGAGAGCTTCCATCAAGGCGCTCAGTAATGTAGTTTAGGTTGATACTATGCATTGCGGACTTAATAACATTGTCAGAGGTTTCAAAGCCAGTTAAGTTTTTAATGTATTTTTTAACATCTTCGAATTCAATCTCGGAACAACTTTTTAATAACTTAAGTATTACAGCATCTTCAATTCTCTTGCCATCAAGGACGTGTTTACCTAAGTACTTAATTAGATCTAATTTTTCAAGGGCAATTTCATTAATAGCGTTAGAAATTACAGAAAACTTTAATATTGAGTCATATTCTGCAACATATTGATAAGGATCCCTTGATTGATGAGTAATAAAATCCATCATCATTGGAGGTCTGCCAATTCTAAATTGCAGTAATTTATAAGCTTCTGAAAGCTGTTTTTTAGTATCTAACTTTGTTGAATCAATAGATTTAAATATTAAGTCTTTTGCGATTCGCTCAAAGCTAATTGAACTGGCGCCAGGAATTAAGGCGCTTCCGGCATTTAAAATCCTTCGCAACTTATCCTTATTAAAGGATGCATCCCCAAAAAGAGCTACAGGTATTAGGTAATTATTTTCATAATTACCTATAAAATCTAAAACAGTCAAATATTCCTTATCTTGTGATTTTCTTAATCCGCGACCCAGTTGCTGTACGAAAATGATTGCAGAACTTGTTGGTCGCAGCATAACTACTTGATTCACGGCAGGGATATCAATGCCCTCATTAAAAATATCAACAGTAAAAATATAGTCAAGCCTATCTTCCGAATCCGACTCAAGTCTTCTTATAGCCAACTCCCTCTGGTCTTCACCATCATCACCAGTCAAGGCGCAAGTTTTAAAACCTTTTATATTGAACTCACTAGAAAGAGTTTTGGCCTCAGCAGTTCTTGAGCAAAAAATTAATCCTTTTGGTTTAGCCGTATCACAACCATATTCTCTTAGGGCATCAATAATATGATTTACCCGCTGCTCTGAAACTAAATTATTAAAATCACTCTTTTCATCAAGACTTTGCCCGCCAACAGAAATATCTGCGATGCCAAAATAGTGAAATGGAACAAGTAAATCAGCCTCTAGTGCTTTTTGCAGCCTTATTTCATAGGCAATAGAATGGTTAAATAAACTGAAGATGTCAAAATTATCAGTTCTTTCTGGGGTTGCTGTCATGCCCAGAAGAAATTTCGGCTTGAAGTAATCGATAATATTTTTATAAGTTTTAGCGCCCGCACGATGAGTTTCATCAATGATGATGTAATCAAAATGAGATTCTTCAAACCTTTTGAGATGGTGCTCTGTATTAATTGTTTGAACTGTTGAAAACAAGAAGTCAGCTTCAATATTAAGCTCTTCGCCAGCAGAATATATCCCCATAGTTTTAGAAGAGCCAAAAACTTTTTTAAACTCGTTCATTGCTTTTTTTGCAATGTTTAAGCGATGCACAACAAATAAAAGTCTTTTTGAACCAGCTTGCTTTACATCAAGGGCAGAAAGAACTGTTTTCCCTGTTCCAGTTGCGGAAATTACTAAAGATCTTGCCTGTCCATTCTTTCTAATTTGATTGAGATTTTCAAGTGCGGTAATTTGCATAGCATTTGGGGTTATTAACTCAGAAATCTCCTCTGGAAAATTATTCACCGATGCTACTTCCTCACTATATTTTTTATTTTTATTTAAATTCCAAGCATCAAAATAACTAGCCAATACTTTTTCTGTAATTACTTCAGAGGCTGTGAACCATGAATTTAGATTTTCATCTAATTCGCGATACAGCGATGAAGTTTTTGCAACCGTTGCCGAGACATTAACCTCGGTATTTCTACCCAAGGCATCCTGAGTCAAATTGGAGCTTCCAATTAATACTCGTGAAAACTTATCAAATTCGAATAAAAAAGTCTTCCCATGATAGTTGGGTGATGAAATAAATCTCACATCTATATTTTTAAAACTTTTAAGCAGATTTATTGCATGAGGATCAGAGAAATTAAGATATCTTGAAATTAGAATTTGCCCATACCCACCCCTAGCGGATAATTCTTTTAAAGTTTGATGAAGGCAGGCAACCCCACTTCTCGTCACAAAAGCAACGGCAAATCTAAATTGGATACAGTTAGAAAGGTTTTCTAGAACATATTCAAGTGTTTTAGTCCCTTTTGACAAATCATTCAGGACTAAATGAGGTTGAAAATTTTTTGAGCTGTCAGTACTCGAATCAATTAAGCCTGACTTAGCACCATCTAGAAGTTTCTCATATGAAAACATGCTTATATTTATCTCTAAGAATTTCTAATACAGGTCTATCCGCCTCAATCCAATCTAACTTTTCAGCATCATCAATTGTTACATGAGCAGATTCGACATGATCCCTTAAGGTACCGTCGTAACTATCAACATGAACTAGGAAACAATGCATTTTTATTGAGAAATCTGGATATGCATGAACTGCAGTAGTAATTAATTCATTAATATTTGCTTTTAAATTTAATTCCTCTTGTAACTCACGCTCAAGAGCTAACTCTAATGACTCCCCGGCCTCAACTTTTCCGCCAGGGAATTCAAACTTGTGTGAAACATAATCATATTTAGCTTTACCTCTACGAAAAGCCAATATCTTTTTTTTGTATACGATTACAGCAGCCACCACTTCAATCATGATTTTTACTTTTTTAATAAATTGATATCAAGAATACATTAACAAATCTAATAAATTTGATTAATCTCATAAATTTTTAATAATTTCCATTTATCTTCTCTAATGTGTTGCAGAGTATGTTTAGCAGATGTGACTTGATACCTCCTGCTGCTATTCGTCTAAGCAACTCAGGATCAAACTTTGCAAACTCATCAAGATCTAAGCGAAGGTCTTGCTCAAGATAACTGAGCATAGTTTTGACACTATTAATTCTGAGATTTGATGTCTGCATCAGTTTGTCGCACAGAGCTTTCTCTGGCGCTGCCATGAG
>CANHQP010000093.1 GCA_947462925.1 Flavobacteriia bacterium
ATCAAATTTCGAACTTTGTGTTTCGCTTCGTCTGTTAATTCGTAATAATCACCACGGAAACCAACAACTTGTTCTTTCAAATTAACTCCGTCTTTTCGTGCCAATCTATCCGCTTGCAAACCAGCGCAAAAAACCAAATATTTGGCTTCAATTGTACCTTTGTTGGTAATTACTTTTGAGGTTGTTTCCCCTTTTTCAACATTTATTACTTCATGTTCTAACAACAATTTACTTTCCGGTTGCATGCTCAACGCAATATCAACCATTTTCGCTGTAGCACCTCTGAAATCGATGATTCCTGTGCAAGAAACGAAAATACCAGCAATTCCTTTTACATGTGGTTCTTGTTCTTTAATTTGCTCAGCTGTAATTTTTTCAATTCCTTCAATGCCATTTTGGATTCCATTATTGTAAATTTTATCCATGAACGGCAATTCACTTTCTTTGGTAGCAACGATTACCTTTCCACAAACATCGTGTGCGATTTTGTGTTCTTTGGCAAAAGCCACGAGTTCTCTTCTTCCAGACACGCAATTAGTGGCTTTCAAAGAGCCAGGCGTGTAATACAAACCTGAATGAATTACGCCAGAATTGTGTCCTGTTTGATGATCTGCAAGCAATGCTTCTTTCTCAATCAATACAATTTTTAATTCAGGATTTTTAGCTTGAAGCTTGTATAAAGTCGCTGCGCCAACGATTCCTCCACCAATGATTGCTACGTCGTAAGTCATTCTTTTTCTAATTTTCTGTAAACTTGTACAAAAGTAATCATTCATCTTTTGAAAAACGTGAATATTTTAAAAAATCAAGGCAATCATTTTTTCCCAAATCTCAATGGTTTGAGGTTCGTTGGCGCATTCATGGTTTTTGTTTTTCATGCAATTTCTTTGGGTAGAGAACATTGGGGGAATTTTAAAGATTCTACATTTTTTTCAATTTTGTCAAAAATCACGAGCAAAGGACATTTAGGCGTTTCTTTGTTTTTTGTTTTAAGTGGATTTTTGATCACTTTCATTATGCTCACAGAATTGCAAAAAACAGGCAAAATTAAATTGTCAAATTTCATTGCAAGACGAATTTTACGCGTTTGGCCGCTTTATTTTGTCGTTGTCATTTTTGGTTTTTTCATTTTTCCCATCCTTCCGCTTGGTAAAGTGACTGAACATGAACTCATCAATTTCACTTTTTTTCTTTCCAACTTAGATGAAATTTGGTTCGGAGCGCGCGATTCGTTGAATTTCTTGACTGCAACTTGGTCCGTGAGCGTAGAAGAGCAATTTTACCTCAGTTGGGCATTGCTTATCGGAATATTCCGATTTTCCAAAAAGCAACAATTTTGGATTTTCTTTCTTTCCATTCTATTGATTTCTATTGTGTTTAGAACGATTTTCATTCAAAATGAAAGGATTTTATACTACCACACACTTTCAGTAATCTCAGATTTTGCCATCGGCGGAATTTTGGCACTTTTGGCATTTGACAATAAAATTCAAGCGTTTTTTGAACGCATTTCTAAATTCCAAATTTTGCTAATTTATTTCGTAGGAATTGTTGTTCTTTTCCTAGAATCTAAAATCTTTATCAATTATTTATTTGTTTTTCAACGCATTGTTATCGCAACTTTCTTTGCATTTATAATCGCTGAACAAGTTTATGCTAAAAATTCGCTTTTCAAACTAGACAATATTCCAGGCTTGAAAAAATCAGGTGAATTGACTTACGGATTTTATTTGTTTCATTGCATTGTGATTTACTACATACAAGCTATTTTTGTTGAAAATCAATGGACTGAAAGTATCTTAGATTTTGCTTTCTATTTTATGCTTTGTTTTTCGATCACCTACATTTCAAGTTGGATCAGTTTTCGATATTTTGAACGTCCAATCTTGAAACTAAAAAAACACTTTAGATAGATGCTGGAAAGTAATGAATCAAAAATAAAGCTTGCAAATACTGTTCTAAAAATCAGTATTTTATTGATCTTCGCTTATATCTTTTTACGAAGTATGTTGGTAGGTTTTACGCACGATGAAAGTCTTTCCTACACTATTTTAACAGGGAATGAGTCTCAACTTTTTACAGCGAACAATCATTGGTTGAACACCATTTTAATGAAAGTTTGTTCGCTCATTTTCGGCTATTCAGAATGGTCATTGAGACTTCCAAATGTGCTTGCATTCGGATTTTACGCTTATTCTATCATAAAAATACTTCAACTTTCGAAATTGCATCATTTGACCATTTGGTTGGCGATTTTTGTATTTTTCCTTAATCCTTTCTTGTTGGATTTTTTCGCGTTGGCGCGCGGTTACGGCTTAGGAATGGGATTTTTGACTTTTGCTTTTTACCAAGGTTTTCGTTTTTATTATTTGAATCAAAAGACAAGCAACTTGGTTTTATGTCTATTAAGTTCAATTGCTTGTATTTATGCCAATTATGCCTTTTTTACTCCAATTCTGGCATTACAAGTGAGTTTTTTCTTGATTTTTTTGAATCTGCACAAAGCAAGTTTGAAAAAAATATTTTTTGCTTATTGCATTGAAATTTGTTTTTTAATTCCTGCGGTTCTTAATATTCAATATTTGAGTAAAATGAATGAACTCTATGCAGGAGGTGATAATGGTGTTTTTCAAGATACCCTAAAATCTATTTTTCATTTCAGCTATGAAACAAATTGGTTTGATTTTACTTTTTGGGGAATGTACATTTTTACAGCAATTGCAATTTTTAGCTTTTTCAAATTAAAATCAAATTCAGTCAAATTGATGCTCGTTTGGAGTCTAGTTCTAATTTTGATTCCAACTGTTTTACATTTTACAATTCAAATGGGATTTGCCAAAGATCGAGCAGCACAGTATTGGATTTTGGTTGGTGGATTTATTGCTGTTTTTACTTTCAATGAGTTTATTCAATCATCAGAAAATCAAATAATTAAATTTTCATACATTTCTCTTACTTTAGTTTTGTTAACTACAAATTTAATCGTGTTTATCAGTCATTTGAATTTACATCACAGCATCATTTGGAAGTCAGACGCTGATGTAAAAACGGCTTTACAAACAATTGAAATCTTGAACATAAAAAAAGGTTCTAAAACCTTAGGGATTTCCTGGACTTTAGAACCTTCTGTTAATTATTATCGAGAAACCAAATCGCTGTATTGGTTGAAACCAGTAAATCGAGATGGTGTTTCTGGAGATTATGATTATTATTTGTATTTCGACGCTGATTCGAATCAGTTAAAGAAACTAAACACTATTAAAAAAGCGCGTTTTGCTGAATCTAATCTGAATTTAAGACAATCGAATTAACGTTTTATTCAGCTGGAGCTTCTTGTGTTTCAGTCGCTTCAGGAGCTGGAGCAACAACTTCTTTCTTGGCAATTTTCACATCCACAGCATTCAAACCTTTCATTCCTTTTTCAGTTCTAAAAGTAACTTTATCGCCTTCTTGAATTTGTTCTAAATGACCATTGATGTGCGAGAAAATGCTGTCTTGAGAATCTCTGTCTTTGATAAAACCGTAACCTTTTGAAGTGTCAAAGAATGTGACAGTTCCGAATCGATTTGGGTCAACTTCTTCTTCAGCGGCTCTTGTTGGTACACCAATTTCAATATCAGCAGCAACAATTTTTCTCTTTTTCAATGGATCTGGAGGAGTTGAAGAAAGATTACCATTTTCATCCACATACGCAATCATGTCATCAAAACTAGCAGTTCCACCATTGGCTTTGCGCTCTTCTTTGCGTTTGTCTTTTTCTTCTTTCTTCTTTTGTCGGATTTTTTCTTTTTCTTTTTTATTCCAGGTTTCTTGAGATTTCGCCATACTTGAATTTATTCCTTTAAATGATTAATTTGTAAAGACAACAATTAATTCTGACGGAAAAAA
>CANHQP010000094.1 GCA_947462925.1 Flavobacteriia bacterium
ACCAGAAGGCTGCTGGCTAGTATACATAGCATTAATATTATTACGAGACTGAGAAATGAGAACAAGCAAAGTTGGCTTAACTTTATTGTTTGCATAGTTAAGCATTTTCCATGCGTTACTAAAGTCACGAGATTCTGCTCCAATCTGTTTTGTATTTTCTAATGCTTTCATTTCATCTGTATCTTTTTCAAAATAGATAGCAGGAAGCATTGATGTAATTGAGTCTACTACGATTAGATCAACGCCAGCATTCATAAGTCCAACGCCTACATCAACCATGTCGCTAATAGTTCTTGCTTGTGAGTAGATTAGTTTTTCTGGATCTACCCCAAGAGTTCTAGCCCAATCTTCTGAGTATGACATTTCTGAATCGATCCAAGCACATAACTTTCCTTCTGCTTGTGCTAGAGCAATCATCTGAAGGCACATAGAGGACTTTGCAGACGACTTCGAGCCCCAAATCAATACCTGTCTACCGTAAGGAAGCCCACCCCCTAGTGCACGGTTTAAACCATAACTAGGAGTTGGCTGGTATTCATAGTTAACGCCAACACCACTTCCAAGTCTTTTCCTCAACTTAGGATCAAGTTGTGCTAACGCTTCTTCGATACTAACTGACATGTACATCCTCCAATGTTACTGTTCCGTCTTTAGTCTTACCAAAACTAAACTTATAAGATTTTCCTTCTTCAATATGCATATACGCTTTTGCAAATGATGTAGGGAAAACTGTAATAGAATGAAGATCCCTACTTGTATCTGCCAATGTTAAGGATGCCATCTTCTTTCCTGCTTTTGTAATTCTTGGTTTAAATGATACTACAAACATCTCTTCATCTGTGAAGGGTAGTTGTTTGTAACTTAAGAATCTTACAAGTGCATTTGTGGATCCTTTTATCTCATCTGCAGGAATTGCAGAGACAATCCTATTGTCATTACAGAGAACAAGGTAAGTACGACCAGTCTCAATAGTCGTTCCTTCTTCATCAAATATACCAACACTGCCAGTCTTGTCCAAAACTTCAACTCGTGACCACCCTGTTCCTCGTTTAATTGATTTTACCATACCAAGTAAAACATAAGATCCCTTTTCTTCAAACTCTTCCACATCCTGTATGAATGCATAGTAATGTGATGGGATAGTAATGTTAAACTCTGGAAGGTTTAAATACTCATATAGGTTTTCTTTGATCTGAGTATCGTTTCTTGGGTTGTCACTAAATGTTAGTGCTCCAACCATATTCATCGCCTGAAGTGCACGGCTGTTTACGCCATTGCCCTTAGTAAATGTAAACTCTTCAACCTCTTTAAAAGTCTTAAATGGTCTTGCAGCAATATATTTTTCTGCAATATTACTAGAGATATACTTGATACCAGTCAACCCAAATCTAATTCCTTTACCCTCAATCTTAAAGTCAAAGTCTGAGTCGTTGATGTGAGGCAACTTTACAGGAATTCCCATACGCTTTGCTTCAATAAGATACTCAGTTCTATTATCTTTGTCCTTTTCGTTTTTAAGAAGGGCAAACATAAACTCTAGTGGGTAGTAGTACTTTAGCCACGCCGTCCAATACGATAGAGTCGAGTAAGCAACTGCGTGACTCTTGTTAAAAGAGTATCCAGCGTGTGCCTCAAAGTCATGCCACAGGTCCTTAGCCTCATTAGGAGAGATGTAAGCAGATGCACCTGATACGAATCTGTCCTTGAATACATCAAATTCCTTAGCATCTTTTTTCTTTCCAATGATCTTTCTAACTTTATCTGCTTCCGACATGGACATACCGCCAAGGTGTACGCATGCTTGCATAACTTGTTCCTGGTATAAAACGCAACCATAAGTATCCTCCGTAAATGGTTTCATAATTTGATGACTATATGATACGTTCTGCTTGCCATGCTTACGGGCAATATAGTCTTTACCGATTGTATTCATAGCACCTGGACGAACAAGAGCATTTGATGCAGCAAGTTCGTTAAAGTTTTTTACACCCATCTTAACAAGAAGGTTTGTGTATGGGGTTGCCTCACACTGAAACACTCCCTTTGTGTACCCGTCAGAAAGCATTTCATAAATCTTTGGATCTGCAAGGTCAAGCGAGTGTAGGTCGATATCCTTATAGTGATTTTCTTTAATCATTGCTACTGCATCCTGAATAACACTAAGTGTCTTTAGTCCAAGAGCATCAATCTTAATTAAGCCAATTCTTTCCGCTTCTTCCATGTCAACGCCAACCACTGGAATCCTATCGTCAGATCCAGGAGAAGAACGAGTTTCCATCGGCGCATACCTAAAGATTGGATCTTTACTAGTAACAACTCCTGCAGCATGAATACCAGTACCCCTAATTCGACCACGTAATTGTTCTCCATACATTTCCACCTCTGGATACTTTTCTCTAAACTCTCTTGTTGATTTTGATGTACAGAAGTCTTCCCAAGTATCTACAAGTTTAAGAACCTTATTAACATCTGTCAGAGGAATATTTAAAACTCGTGCAACATCTCGCACTACACCCTTGTCTTTAAACTGTAAGAATGTAGCAATTGATGCAACATGTCTATACTGTCTAACCAAATAATCTTTAACTTCGTCACGACGAGAGTCTTGAATGTCTGTATCAATATCAGGGAAGTCATTACGATCTGGATTAATAAAACGGAAGAACAGGAGTCCATACTTAATTGGATCAACATCTGTAATTCCAAGAGCATAACATACTAATGATCCTGCAGCAGAACCACGACCAGGACCTACCATGATGCCTTCCTTCTTAGCCCAAGCAATCATGCTTTGAACTACTAGGAAGTATGGAGCAAACTTTTTATCCTTGATGATTTCAAGTTCTTCTTCAACTCTTGCAATGTATTCTGGGTTGTCAGCAAAACCTCTTTGCTCTAAACCTTCATAGGCAATCTTTTTTAATTCTTTGTCTGGACTCTTATACTGTACTGGTAGAAGATTCATACCATCTTGAATACCATAGTCTCCTACTGTCTCTGCTAATAGGAGTGTGTTTGAGTAGATGTCTGGTCTATCAATACCCTGGGCTTCCATCGCTGACTTCATCTCTTCATAGGACAAAAGGTGGATGTCAAACTTGTTAAATGTTATCTGACGATCTTCGCCATAAAGATAGTCAAGTCGCTCCATCATGTCAGTCTTCTTCTTTGACTTCTCGTATGTAGTATCTTTTAAAACCTTGCCATGTGTGTTCATAAGAAGTTTAAACTCTTGAACTTCTTTTTGTGAAGGGTCAACATGGTGGCAGTCTGGTGTAACAACAACCTTAACTTCAAACTCATCTGCAAGTTCAATAAGATACTTATTGATATGCGCTTCATTGTGTGGCATTACCTCAATATAATAGTCGTCTGCAAAACGATCTTTAAACCAAGAGATATACTTCTTGGCAAGAGCAAACTCTTCTTCTTCTAATGCTTTAACAAGTACGCTACTTGGACAAGCAGAGGTAACAATAATACCCTCTTTATACTTTTCTAAAATAGTAAAATCAAATCGTGGCTTCTTAAAAAACCCATCTGTCCAAGATAGTTCACTAATCTTGTTTAGATTTTCTAGACCAATTTGATTCTTGGCTAGAAGGATAATGTGGTTATAGACAAGATCTTGTTGACCTTCTCTTTCAGACTTATCTCGTGTATCAGATATGTCTGCACACATGTATCCCTCTAGCCCAAGAATTGGCTTTATGCCCTTTGCTTTTG
>CANHQP010000095.1 GCA_947462925.1 Flavobacteriia bacterium
GTTTTTGGGTGGTCAATTTGAACCGAAACTAGGTGGTCAATTTGAACTGGAAAGTGGTGGTCAGTTTGCTCCGAAATGGGTGGTCAATTTAGTCTGGAATTGGGTGGTCAATTTGACCGTTTTTTCCACTTTTGTATATAATGCGCTTGCTCTTTATATTGGCATGCTTCAGAAGTAGTAAATCTGTAATGTTAATGCCACGCAACATAAACAACAACATACCTATATTCCAATATTTATAACTTGGGTGTGATTCATCTAAATTAAATTTGAAGTAGCTAGACATCTCATTTTTTGAAATAACTCTTGGGGTGGTTTTTTCTTTCTTTATGGTGTATTTCCTAAATGGATACCACTCAAATGAAACAAGGTCTTCCCTAATGGCTTTGTTACAGATTGCCCTAAAACATCTTAAATACACTCCCATCCCGTTAACACTCACTCCTGAAAGGTGCAGTTTCTGCTCTAAATTTAGTAGATCTCGGTATGTAAATTTATGAAACTGGATATCAAGGTTAGTGTGCTTGCCAATGGTACGTTTGCTTTGCTCATATATTTTAACACCACCTAATCTACCCATGCTTCTCACATCTGAGATGGTATTGTCCCAAAAGTCAGCTATGGTTAATTCATCTGGAGTTTTGTTCAGTAGAAACTCTTTAATTTCTTTTCCACTTGAACAAGTTGGATTTTTCAAATACAGTAGTTGAAGCCTACTTCTGTATAAACTTTCAATTTTAAATAACTCTTTTGTTAGTGTATCTGAATTTCTTAATGAGTTATTTGAACAGTCAAAAACCTCATCTAAAACACACACTCCTGTACTAAGTTTTACAGGAATAGAATTCATTACTACCTGAAATACCAAGGGGTATGTACCATCCCTTTTTTGTCTGCGCTTGTCTAAAACTAAGCTCAATGTTGCCATAATTTGAATATTGTGGCTCAAAAATTTGCAAGTAAATTTGCAAGTAAAGGGTGTTTTTGGGGTGTTTTTTGGATAATTTCCTCATTTTTTTTGGAAAACTACAATCCAAGAAAAAACCCAGTAAAGACTTAACTATACTGGGTTTTAATGCGCTCTCTCTTGGGCTCGAACCAAGGACCCTCTGATTAACAGTCAGATGCTCTAACCGACTGAGCTAAGAAAGCGTTTACAACTCAATTTTGAATTGCGAGTGCAAATATATATAAAGATTTTTAAATGAAGCCAAAAGAACCGCAAAAAATCTAATATTTTCTTGATGTAATATTAAACAATTGGAAATCAATTCTTAAAAATCATCTTCATCCAATGTAAAATCGTCTAAAGATGTTTCAATGCAATCGTCATCACAATCGTTGTTGTCGCTGTCAACCAAATCTTCTAAAAGAATATCGTCGCATTTCGCTGGACGTAAAATATTGGTTTTTGAAACATTTAACCTAATTTCTGTTCTTAAAAAACCATCTTCTTGGTTGTATGCTTTGGCAAATGGACTTCCAATCAATTCAACCAAAGCTCCTTTTTTCAAAAAATCCAAAATGCGCAAATTTGCACCGTCTTTTTTCCAAATTGTACAATTTACCCACGTTGTTTTTGTTTTGGATTCTCCTGTGCGTTTATCACGCCAATTTTTGTTGTGTGCAACAGGAAAGTTAATGGCGACAACGCCACGTTCCATATTTTTGATAGTTGCGTCTTTTCCAATGTTACCAATCAATCTTGTTTCGAATACCGTAGCCATGTTCGCGTATTTTTGTTGAAAATTAACAAACTATACGCAAATCACAAAATATTGTTCCATTAATTCCTCTAATTGAAATGAATCTAAGTAAACTCGTTTCCCATTTAAACAACAAACCTTTAGTTTACAGCTTTTTTCCTTTTGATTTTTTGAAAATTCTACTACATTTGTAAATAGGTAGGCAATACAAACTCAAAATATATCTTGCCACCGTTACTCGTTTTCATGAAAAAGCTTTCCATTCTTATTCCTGTATTTAACGAATGTAAGACCATTTATGAGGTTTTACAAAAAGTTAATGACGTAACGTTAATTCAGAATATTGAAAAGGAAATTGTGGTAATCAATGACAAGTCTAGCGATTCAAGTCTACAAGAAATTAAAAGATACATCAAAAATTTTCCTCAACATCCAATTCTTCTAATCAACCATGAAATCAATTTAGGAAAAGGTGCCACTTTAAGAACGGGAATTGCAAAAGCAACAGGCGACTACACAATCATTCAAGATGCAGATTTGGAATTAGACCCCAATGAATACAACAATATTTTGATGCCTGTTCTAGAACAAACAGCTAACATAGTGTACGGAAGTCGATTTCTAAAAAAGAAAAAAGAAGGCGCTTTTATGAGCGTTTTGGCAAACTCGTTTTTGACTAAATTGGCTAATTTTGTATTTAGAACTAAGATAACAGATATGGAAACCTGTTATAAGTTAATTCCGACACATATTTTCCAGGCGCTAATTTTGGTAGAAAACAGATTTGGATTCGAGCCAGAAATCACAGCAAAACTGGCAAAAATAAGGTATTTAAAGTGGGCAGAAGTTCCTATCACCTATAATCCTCGATCAAACGTGCAAGGAAAAAAAATTGGTTGGAAAGATGGCATTCGCGCCATGTTTTGTATCTTTAGATATGGCTGGTTCTGGAATGCCGAAAAATCTATCAAAGACAGTTCAGCATTTATTTATGTTCATAAAGATTGACATTAAATCTTACATTCTTTAACAAGAAGTGATTCTTGGCACTATTAAAAATATAAATTCTAACTACATCATATTGATTTAGACAATCAATATCCGCTGATTCTTCAAAAACAAATTTTGTCCACTCATTTTTAGCCTCAAACCGATCGTTATACAAAGGAATTGTTTGGTAATGTCTTAATTTTTCATCTTTGGAGTGGGCATCTATGACTAAAAAAACGTCTGACCAATCATTCCCAAAATTCTTCTTTTCAAGTTCTACGTTGACATAGAATCGTCTGTTTTTTCTGTCACTTGGAAAATGATAATCAACTGTATTTACATATAAATCTGTCGACTTCACCTCCATTTCATCTGGATTCGACAGCAAGCTAATTTCTTGAACCATTTTTCCAAAAGGTTTACATGCCAAAGTGAAATTCCAACGTTCATGATTTGCTTTGTTCCAAATATTTAAACTTTCCACATAGTTTTGTTTCGTAAATCGTTGATTCACAAAAATCCCCGTTAAGGAAGCATAGAGTCTATTCAAACCGATTAAAGAGAAAAACACAAAACTAACCACAACCCATTTCTTCCTACTTTTTAGTAGTTCAAAAATGGGCAAAATCAGGAAAACTGCATGTTCTGTGTAGGGCCTTGCACCAAAAGAGGATTCATAATCCCAACACCACCATGATGCAATTATGTATACATTGATTCCGAAATAGATCAAAAACCAAAAAGCCTTGAAACGATTTCGGACAAACAACAATATTAATCCGAAAATGGTCAAAATAAATATGGGAGAATGCAAAAA
>CANHQP010000096.1 GCA_947462925.1 Flavobacteriia bacterium
CCATTTTTGGGCGGTCCATCATTTCTTTCGGAATGTATTGATAAACGATTTCTCTTAAAATATGCTTTTTGATGCCATTATGGTATTTATAATCATCAGGCAACTTAGCAGCCCATTCAATTACATTGTGATCTAAGAATGGCTCACGACCCTCTAGACTGGATGTCATCGAAGCGCGATCCACTTTTTGCAGAATGTCGTCCACTAAATAGGTTTGATAGTCAATCGCCATCATAAAAGCCAATGGAGAATGAAATTCACTTTTCAGTTCCTTGCTGTAATAAGCGGTTGAAAGCGAATGAATCGGATTTTTCATCACTTCTTGAATCTGTGTTTCATCAAACTGTTGACTCAAGCTCAACATAATTTGCTCAGGAGAAGGATTTCGCAATATACCTTTCAATTTCTCGTATCGATTTGCAAAATTGTATTTATTCTTCAAAACTGGAATTGAATTCGCAGGAATCAAATTCATCATACCAGCAACTGAATTTCTGACAAATCCTGGCATAGAATTAATCTTTCCACCAAATTTCATCAAATAATCGTAGCGATTATATCCAGCAAACACCTCATCTCCAGCATCAGCACTAAGCGCTACAGTTACTTCTTTTCTAGCCATTTGACAAACCAAACTCGTTGGAATGGCACTGCTATCGCCGAAAGGTTCATCGTAGAAAAATGGAATGTTGGCAATAAAATCGATGGCTTCCTTTTGCGTACATTCGAATTCATGATGGTCTGTACCAAGTAATTTTGCAACATCTTTGGCATAAGGTGCCTCATTTAAACCGATATCAGGAACAGCAATCGTGTAAGTTTTCAGCTTCTCAGTTCTATCTTTTTGCAACAATGCAGTAATTGAGGCACTGTCATATCCTCCGCTTAAAAATACGCCTACGGGCACATCTGCAACCATTCTGTATTCAGCTGCTTTGGTAATCACTTTCTCTGTTTCAATTTTTGCCTCTTGAAAGCTTAAGTCCATTTTCGGTTGATTGTAGGCGTCGTAAACAGACCAATATTTTTCGGTCGCAGGCATTTTTTCTAATTTCTCTTTCAGCGAAAAAATCAACGTATGCCCAGGCTCCAATTTCTGTGTGTAATTAAAAATACAATGTGGCGTCGGAACATTGCCATATTGCATAAAAGCAGCAACTGCAGGTAAATTAATTTCTTTTACAAAATCCGGGTGTTGGTGAAAAGCTTTCAATTCAGATGAAAACATAAACAAACCGTCTTTGTAATAGTAGAAAAAAGGCTTCACTCCTGCTCTATCTCGTGCACAAAAAATATTTTGAGAATTGGTATCATAAATCACAAAAGCAAACATTCCAACGAATTTATGAAGACATGCTTTTCCCCATTGGGCATAAGCATGTAAGATCATTTCTGTATCCGAATCACTTTTAAAAGTATGACCAAGCAAACTCAATTCAGCTTTAATCTCTTGGTAATTATAAATTTCCCCATTGAAGCAAATCCACCAATTTTCAAATGACATGGGTTGAGTTCCATTTTCAGTCAGATCGATAATGGCTAGACGACGATGTCCGAAACCCAACTGATAATTATTTTCTTGGAAAAACTTAGAACTTCCACCATCTGGACCTCTGTGAATCATTGTATCACGCATCTGATCTAAAATGGATTCAGAAGTCAATTGATTAAAATCAACAAAACCTGTAATTGCACACATGAAACAAAGATAATTGAATTCAGGAGAAAAAATTAATCAATAGGAAATTTGTTAAAATTTACATTTTATGAGCAAATTGAAACTTAGAAGCTACCTAATTTTTCTTTTTTGAAAAGTTTTCTATAAGTGTCATAAATGAAACTTAATTTCTTTTCATCATTTGGATAATCTCGATAAAGTTTTCCAGGAAGATGAACAATCTTTTCAAATTCTTCGAAAGATATGCCCAATTTTTTCGCTATATATTTCTTTTCTTCGAGAACCTTTTCATCATTAAAGGGTTTTGTTGAAAGAATCTCTATTGCCTCATCTCTAGACACTTCTCCGGTGCAAATTTGAGAAGACAATGTTGCTCTGCGATAATCTATTCCAAATTTTTCAAATAGGTAATACGATTGTATAAATCCAGTATATTTTGATTCGTAATGTTTTCCTCCGTAATACTTCCAATCCAATTCCTTTTTCAATAATTCCATGGCTTCGTCCTTAACGAAGGGAACATAGTTTAAAATGTAAATCATTTTAATTCTTCGAACTAATTTGTAATACATTTCCTTTTGAAAACCAAACGTTGGAAATTTTCTCAGTTTTACTGAACCAAATTTCTTTTGAATATGATTAAAATAAGTTAAATCCTTTGCGTTGTAATGCCAACATTTTGGTAAAATACCTTCAGTTGCAAAATTTCCACCACTGATAATATACTTCACACCATATTTGGACGCAACCTTATGCAATGAAGCCAAAATCGCAATATCTGTCGGCGTATCCGCTTCCGGAACAGATGCTTTTAAAAATGATAGTTGTAAATCTTTGAATTCTTCCCAATCTAACACATAACTTTCATAATCAACTTCTAAAGTCTTTGCTATGTTTTTGATGTTCAAAACCGCTTCTTCAGAATTCCAACCATTATCCATGTGAACTGCTAATACACGCAAACCTTTTTGTTTACAAATATGTGCAGCGTAACTGCTATCTATTCCACCACTTAAACCAATAACACAATCGTATTCCTTGCCTTTGCCAGATCTCTTAATTTGCTCAATTAGACTTGCTAATTGGTCATCACTTTCTTTTCCTCTATAATTGTGATTGGCTCTTTTTTGAATGAATTCTTCACAATGATTACAATGCCCTAAACTATCAAATGTAATATCAGGATCAGTGGTGTCCATGACACAACGTGAGCATTGTTTATAAGGGATTTTATTCATCAAAAAATATCTAGTTTGATTCTGCTTCTTTCAAAAATTCGTCCAAAAGTAGTTGATTTGGATATTAGTTTAACATTTGAAATCAATTTTTGTTAAAATTTCAATTCTTTTTTCATAGGATAGTTTATTAAAACACCTCTCTTACTGCTTTGATAAACGAATAAACTACCTGCTGCCAGACCATTTGCATAACTTAAATGATAAGCATCCTCTAAATCTTTTAATTTGCCAGCACCACCTAATGCTACTACTGGAATTTTTACTGCCTCACTGATTGACCTAATTAATCCCAAATCATATCCCTCCATCGATCCATCTCTCTCTATTGACTGAATAATTATTTCACCAGCTCCCTTTTCTTCCATTAACTTAGCGAAGTCAATCGGCGAATATTTTGTTGATTTTGTGCCATTTAAAATCCAAGTTTGGAGGCCTCCAAATAGTTTTTTCTTCACATCAATACACACTACGATGGTAGATGAACCAAAAGTTAGAGAAGCTTCTTTAATAAACTCTGGATTTTCTGCCGCATAGCTATTAATCACAACTTTTTC
>CANHQP010000097.1 GCA_947462925.1 Flavobacteriia bacterium
ATGTGATTGGTGATCTGTCATAATATTGTGATGATTCACCGTATCTATCGTAGTTGGTACAATTTGTACATTAGGATTAAATTGTCTAGCATAATCAGCCAAATAGGCGTTTCCTGCAGTAATTTGACTTGCCCACTTCATACAATAGCGAACTTTCCAATAGGCTTTCAAACGATGAAATTTAGCATTTGATTCACTGTAATTAGGCAACCAAATAGCATCATCGAAATCATAAACATATTTTCGTCGCAGTACTTTGGCAATAATCCATTCAAAAATTGGTGGACCTATATGCGCAGCTTCACGATGAATGAAAATAAAATCAGCTTTATGGAGCTTAAACAACAACGCAAAACGGCGAACAAAACTCATTAAAATACCCCAAGCTTTTTTGAAAACTTTACCCTCACCATATAGGGTTTTCCATGTGGATTGATTGATAAAAGGATAAATTTCAACTTCGAAATCATTCGCTTCCAAAAAATCAAAATACTGCTCAAAACGAAAACGTTGAGATGGTGCTTCTTGATGTGGATAAGGAACGATGAAATAAATCTTTTTGCTCATAATCAAGTAATGTGTTGCAAAAATATGATTTTAATCCTGCTTTTGCAGAACAGTTTGATAGACTTTTAAATAACGACTAACTCCTTGTTTTAAAGAGAAAAAATCTTCAGCTCCAAATTGGATGTCGGCTGTTTCAAAAACTTCTGAAATTAATATATTCTCTTTATAACTCTCAAAGTCTAATGTTTCAATAACAGACCCAGATTTGTATTTTTTGACGATAAAATCGGTATCTCCCACTCCAGCGTTGCACACCAAAGGAATTCCCATCGCCATGATTTCGCCTTGTTTGGTTGGTGAAGACGCTTTTTTTGAAAAGGTTGGTCGGATGAAAAATATCGACTGACTAAACAAAGAAACATATAGTGGAACCTCTTTGTGCAAGCATGAAACAACTTTTATTTTTGACGTGTCAATTTTCTTTCGCTCTGCGAGTTCAGTAATTGTTTTGGGATTTTCTCCAGAAACAAAAAGCATTTTAGCTGCAGAATTATTTTCTGATAAAACTAGAAAATAGTCCAACATTTCTGATAACATGTACCAAGTTCCAATTGAGCCGACGTATCCTAGTACAAAATCTTCATCGGAATATCCCAATATTCCCCTCAATGACTTTACCAACTCAAAATCAATTGATTTGGGGTCAAACAAATCCAAGTCAACACAACAAGGTATCACTTCAATCTTCAATTCTGAAGACTTCAACGATTCCCAACTTTGAATTTCTTCCTTTCCATTGTATGTCAACGAAACGATGTGGTCAGCTTGCTGAAAATATTGAATTTCTTTCCGTTTAAAATAATTGTAAACCACTTTCAAAACAGGATTTTTCAAGCTCCAAATACCTCCTTCGATACGCTCATCTGCCCAAAAACCGCGCATATCGAAAATAAATTTGACACCAAATTTTCTCTTCATCGCCATTCCAACCATTGCAGAAAGATAACTGCGACAATGTGCAATTGAAAAATGATTGACTTTATGTAATTTATATGCTAATCGATGCATTCTGACCACATCATAAATCGTCGATAAAAGCGGTGGCTTTTTAGTGTATTTCAAAGGATGCCAGATAATTCCTGATTCATCGCAAATAGACTGGATGTGTTCGCGATGTACTTCAAATCTTTCCTCTTTCTCAAAACTGATAATATGAAATTGAAATCCTTCTGCAGTTAAACCTTTTAAATAAGGTAAAACCTGAGATTGCCCCAAAGGATCTGTCATTCCATCGTAAGAAATATATAGAACTGTTTTCGTATTGTTTTTCATAGATTTTTCAATTCATCCATTTCTCATACCACATCTGAAACATCAACAAATACCATACTTTTAGTCCAAATTCCTTTTTTCCAGCAAAAAACTGATCTCGGATATTGATGACATACTTTGTATTGAAGATATTTTGCGAGGTAATTCTTTTTTCGTCCAAGAAATACATTACTTGCTCTTTTAAGTCATTGGTCATCCAATTTTCAAAAGGAATGGCAAATCCCATTTTTGGGCGGTCCATCATTTCTTTCGGAATGTATTGATAAACGATTTCTCTTAAAATATGCTTTTTGATGCCATTATGGTATTTATAATCATCAGGCAACTTAGCCGCCCATTCGATTACATTGTGATCTAAGAATGGCTCACGCCCCTCTAGACTGGATGTCATCGAAGCGCGATCCACTTTTTGCAGAATGTCGTCCACTAAATAGGTTTGATAGTCAATCGCCATCATAAAAGCCAATGGAGAATGAAATTCACTTTTCAGTTCCTTGCTAAAATAAGCGGTTGAAAGAGAATGAATCGGATTTTTCATCACTTCTTGAATCTGCGTTTCATCAAATTGCTGACTCAAGCTCAACATAATTTGTTCTGGCGAGGGATTTCGCAAAATGCCTTTCAATTTCTCGTAACGATTTGCAAAATTGTATTTGTTCTTCAAAACCGGAATTGAATTCGCAGGAATCAAATTCATCATACCAGCAACTGAATTTCTGACAAATCCTGGCATAGAATTAATCTTCCCACCAAATTTCATCAAATAATCGTAGCGATTATATCCAGCAAACACCTCATCTCCAGCATCAGCACTTAACGCTACGGTTACTTCCTTTCTAGCCATTTGACAAACCAAACTTGTTGGAATGGCGCTACTATCACCGAAAGGTTCATCGTAGAAAAATGGAATGTTGGAAATAAAATCGATGGCTTCCTTTTGTGTACATTCGAATTCATGATGATCTGTTCCAAGTAATTTTGCAACGTCTTTGGCATATGGTGCCTCATTTAAGCCGATATCTGGAACTGCAATTGTATAAGTTTTTAACTTTTCAGTTCTATCTTTTTGCAACAATGCAGTAATTGAGGCACTGTCATATCCTCCGCTTAAAAATACGCCTACGGGTACATCTGCAACCATTCTATATTCAGCTGCTTTGGTAATCACTTTCTCTGTTTCAATTTTTGCCTCTTGAAAACTTAAGTCCATTTTCGGCTGATTGTAGGCGTCGTAAACAGACCAATATTTTTCGGTCGCAGGCATTTTTTCTAATTTCTCTTTCAGCGAAAAAGTCAACGTATGCCCCGGCTCCAATTTCTGTGTGTAATTAAAAATACAATGTGGCGTAGGAACATTGCCATACTGCATAAAAGCAGCAACAGCTGGTAAATTAATTTCTTTTACAAAATTTGGGTGTTGGTGAAAAGCTTTCAATTCAGATGAAAACATAAACAAACCGTCTTTGTAATAGTAGAAAAAAGGCTTCACTCCTGCTCTATCTCGTGCACAAAAAATATTTTGAGAATTGGTATCATAAATC
>CANHQP010000098.1 GCA_947462925.1 Flavobacteriia bacterium
GAAGTACGTGAATATAACGTGCGCGATGAAGTGCGCACGATTGATTGGAATGTAACGGCAAGATTCAATGCACCTTTTGTCAAAGTATTTGAAGAAGAACGTGAATTGACCGTCATTCTGATGATTGATGTTTCTGGTTCATCTGAATTTGGGACACAAAACAAAACAAAAAGAGATTTAGCCTTAGAATTGGCGGCAGTATTGGCTTTTTCTGCCATAGCAAACAACGATAAAATTGGTGCGATATTCGTTTCAGATCAAATTGAAAAATACATTGCACCAGCAAAAGGCAAAAAACACGCCTTGTACATTTTGCGGGAATTGATTGCCTTGAAACCAAAAAGCTTGAAAACCAACATCAACGAAGGTTTGAAATTTTTGAGAAATACGCAAAAGAAACGAAGTATTGGTTTTGTAATCAGTGATTTCATCGATTCAAATTCCTTTCAAGAAGGATTCAATGTAAATAAAAGAAAACACGATTTGGTCGCGATTCGATTGTCAGATCCTGCCGAAAGTAAATTGCCAGATTTGGGAATGATTCATTTATACAACGCTGAAACAGGCAGAAAAACGTGGGTCAATTCTTCTTCTGTGCTTGCGCAACAGATTTTCGAGGAAAATTTCAGGTCTTTTGAAAATCAGTTGAATGATATTTTTAAACAGTTGGGAATCGACCAAACAACGATTCAAACAACCGATGATTACATTCCGAAACTCGTGCAACTTTTTCAAACCAGAAAATGAAAATTTGGATTTCCATATCGCTTTTGATTTGCCTGCCATTCGTGGTTTCAAGTCAAACATCGCGCATTCAAAAGGCAAGTTTGGAAATTGGCGAACAAACAGAAATTTACTACGAACTGAATCTAGAGAACGAGGATGACGTTGTCCGTTTCGAACCTAAAATGAGATTGATACCTTGTGATGTCGTTCAAAAAAACAGCCAACTTTCGTCTGGACAAAAAGTGAACATTGAAATCATCGGCAAATTTCAAGACAGTTTGGCTTACGGAAAAAAAGTAAAGTGGATTGGAAAATATACAATTACCGCCTGGGATACAGGACATTTTGAAATTCCAGCGCCATTCATCGTTTGGAAAGACAGCATGGTCAATTTTCAACCGATTCAATTCAAAGTTGTTGCAACGAAATTAATTGCTGGACAAGAATTGATGGAATCAGATTCAACATTCGCCGACATTCCGAATGATCCATTTTATTGGTTGAAATCGAATCTTTGGTGGATGATTTTGTTGGTGGTTTTGGGCGTTTTGTATTGGTTTTACATCCGATGGAAAAATAGAAAACCTGAACCAATTAAAAAGGAAATTTCTTTGAAAGACAAAACATTATTCGCCATCGAAGCGCTCGACAATTCAAAACTTTGGGAAAAAGGAATGTTGAAGGAACATTACATCGAAATGTCTTACATTTTAAGATCATATTTAGGTGTGCGATACGAATTGAATTTGCTTGAATCTACGAGTTTTCAAACCAAAATCTTATTGAAACACCAAGGTTTGAGTGAAGATACGGTCGAAACAATTCAGATGATTTTAGAACAATCCGACATGGTGAAATTTGCGAAATCACTGCCAACAGAAATTGAGATTTTGAGAATTTCTGCGTTGGCAAAACAAATTGTTGCCGAAACTAGTCCATTGGAATTTGATGTTTAAAAATTGGAACATAGCGATTTGGGAATATGAATTCCTTTCTCCACATTGGTTGTGGCTGCTCTTGCTCATTCCATTTTTGATTTGGATTGCGTTTTACTTCGACAAAAATAAAGCCGGCGATTTCAAATTTTCACGCACAGAACGCGAACAAAAGAATTTGGGAAAGGATGGAATCAAATACATTCGCTGGTCAATTTTAACGATTTATGTGGTGGTTGCTTCACTTTTAATCATCGCTTCTGCACGGCCTTTTCATTGGTCTGCTTATGACGACAACGATTCAGATTACAAAAATGGAATCGACATTGTGATTGCCTTAGATATTTCTGGTTCGATGTTGGCGCAGGATTTCCTCCCAAATCGATTAGAAGTTGCGAAAAAAGTCGCCAAAGATTTTATCAAAGGTCGAAAAGGCGACAGAATTGGATTGGTTGCTTATGAAGCCGAAGCATTTACAGCTTGTCCTGCAACGACCGATTACGAGGTTTTGTACCAACAAATCGATCAATTGCAATCTGGAATTTTGGAGTCGGGCACAGCAATTGGAATCGGATTGGGAACAGCTGTAACAAGATTGCGAAATGACAGTTTGCCTTCCAAAGTGATTATTTTATTGACTGATGGAGTGAGCAGCGACGGCGACATAACACCTGAAGAAGCAGCAAATTTGGCAAAATCAAAAAACATCAAAGTGTACACGATTGGCGTTGGTTCTCGCGGAACGGCGCCTTCACCTCAATTTACACCTTTTGGAGTGCGCTACGTCGATGAGGAAGTTGAAATTGATGAGGTAACGCTGATGAAAATTGCCAAAATTACAGATGGTCAATATTTTAGGGCAACAGATGAAGCCAGTTTGCGTTCCATTTATGAGCAAATCAACCAACTTGAAAAGCGAAAAATCAAAACAATTGACTATAAATCTGAACCGCCGACAACGCCTTTGCCTTTCCTAAATTGGGCTTTGGTTCTAACGTTATTGGCTTGGGCTTTTCAAATTATTTATTTCAAAACCAATGGATAAGCGTTTATTTACATACCGATTTCCGTTGATTTTAACTGGAATTTTGATTTGGGAATTCATTTTTTGGATTACTTTTTTCGGATTTTTGTTGATGATGGGCTATTTCAGCCATTCTAATGTGGGAACCCAAATGGGATTTAACAATGAAGATGCCTTGCCATATTTGTTCTTGATTTTGCCTTTGAATTTGGTTTTTCTTTGGTTTATCTCGTGGAAAAACAAGAAATTCAACACGATAGGAAATCACCACATTCAAAGCGTCGTGCTTTCACCAATTTCAAGTTTGCAAGCGTTTTTGAAGTTTTTCTTTTTTAGAAACGCCGTTGCTTTCATCATTCTTGCCATGGCGCAACCAGTTTTTGGCAGCAAAAAAGTAACAGGAACGATTGAAAGTTTAGAATTGATTGTTGCACTTGATATTTCCTCTTCGATGAATGTAAAAGACATCGACGACAAAGTTTCCCGATTGGGAATTGCGAAACGAGCGATGGTACAATTGATCAACAATTTACACGGAGAAAAATTGGGTGTGGTTGTTTTTGCAGGCGACGCTTTTGCTCA
>CANHQP010000099.1 GCA_947462925.1 Flavobacteriia bacterium
AGCCAACTATTTACAAAATTATTTGAACGAGTTTTGTTTCAAATACAACCGAAGATATTTTGGTGAAAAGGTATTCGACAGACTTTTGATTGCTGCTGTATCTTTTGTTTGGTATTAATTACTGGTAAAGTTTACGATATGCATTTAAAGTTATTTACTCAATACAAGGATATTTTACAAATGACAGATTTAAGCTGATGCGATTATGCAATTATAAAAATATTAGAAGTGAAAATTATTTTGCTGAAGTGATTCAATTAAAAAACGTTGATGATTCTTTAAAAAATAATAATTTGAGTAGATCAAATCGACCGATTAAAACATGTCTTATTAATCACCATTGGGGAGAAGCATTGGAGGATTCAATAATTATTGAAAGTGAACCATCTACCGTTGCGTCTTTTATATGTGCGAATAAAATTAGATTATTAAAAGACATTTCTAAAGTTAGTTTGTTTGAAAGTAATGTTGACCAGAGAATATTTGAAAATCCATCTGTTACGAGTTACAAATCCGGAAAATACTTGATTTTTGATATTCTGATGGTGACACAAATAGGGAATGAAACAGATAGTGGATATTTAAAGACATATTATCTTGAAAGGGTGGAATAAAAGTAGAGTGCCAACAGTGGCTTTGCAATATCCGGACATTTGAGCCACTTTGAATCATCCGTTTTGTTTGGTGCACATTCGTCTAAATCTAGGTCAATGCCTTAATTTGTTCCGCGCATAGCAAAGCCCAAAAACGTTAATTTCATTAAAACTAAAATTCAGATAAGCCGTGAAAGGATTGAAAACAATATTTTTCTTAGTACAACTCGCTGTATTTTTTCTTTCTTCGAATAGAATATATAGTCAGAGAGACCTAAACGGCATCGAAAAGATGAGTTTGGATTTTCGATTTAATTTGCAATTTTGCGATAGTTCTGAATCTTCACGTTGTTATAATTCCAAATGCGTTTTTATTACCGTGTACTCAACAAAAAATGATTCACTGCTTGAGAAACTCTATTTCTGTTCGTATCGAGATAGCTTATTCGCTGAAAATTTTTTGGAGATTAATGATTATAATTTCGATGGACACACAGATTTTAGAATCTTAACAAAGAAAAGTACTACACTTGTAGAGAGAACAAAGGGTGTGGCAGATTATCTTTATGATTATGATTATTACATGTTTGATGCAAGCAACAACAGATTCTACCGTCATCTGCTCAGTTCCCTCAGAAATGTAAAAATTGACCCAAATAAAAAAATGGTGACCGGTACACTTTATAATGATTTAGATAATTCATCTAGTACGGGTCCAAAACCAACATCTTATAAATATAAATTCTTTGGCAAAAGTTTGAAATACTGCACTATATCTCCTTCGTCCTATCCTGAGCCACATAAATTCTATGGCAATTTCAACACCACCTATCATATTCTCGAAGGGAGTGATTTAAGGGCGGCTCGTTTAGAAGATACGTTAAATACAAAACCAATTGTGAAGTATGAAGGCGGCTTTAAGTTTGTCAAGATTAGACAAATATATCCTCCTAAAATAGATATGGAGAAGAATCCAAATATTACTTACAGAAACATTTACAGGATATACAGTTTAGCTAATGACCAATTATTGTCTGAAATTATCGGTGAGAACGAAGGGCTATTTGGCACGCATTCTGATTCTATTTATACGGCAGACTGTAACTTCGATGGTTATCCAGATTTGACTATCAAAGATGAGCAGATGAAAACATATAGATCTATTTATTTCTACAATGTTGAAAGACAGAAGTTTTTTGAAGACCCTAATATTAAACAATTGGAAAACCTTTCCATTGATTTTCAGACTAAAACCATCACAGGAAAGAATACAACGCAGGCATTTGAAAGAAACAAATATGGTCAATTGCGTCCACCTAAGAAGAAAATATGGAGAGAATATGAATTTATTGGGCCTTCGCTTAAATATGTACAAATGCAAACCATAACACATACTCCAAAAAAAGGCAGAAAGGTGAAGACAACCTATTTCATCAATGATTACAATTCATTGAAACCCATTCGAAAAAAGGAATTTCTGATATTTACCAATAGGATGAGAAATTAAATTTTATTTATCTTTCGAATAATTTTAAACAGCGCTTTCGATTTGGAAAGTTAGATTCCTTTATTCCCAAACATAATGAAACACTTCATATTCTTCACAATCCTAATATTCTCCCTCAACCTGCACAGTCAATCCGCCCAAAGATGGATTAATTACCCAGAAGTAGTTGGCATCTTGAATGAAAATCAAGAAAACACAAGAGATTTTTTACTTGTGGAAGGGAAGGTAAAGGAAATCAGTCAAATTTCGTACTACAGTCCAACAAAGGAATACAAGGTTGAAACGATAGCGAAATATGCCAGTTCAGGCCAAATTCAATTTATTCAAACGTTGAGCACTGATTCTGTGGAATCTGCCATTGTTAGATTTTTTCACATTGAATTTCTGTATGATGCGAACAATCAAATTTCAAGTGAAAAAGTTACCGATATATTGGAAGGCGATACAATTCATTATCAAGAAGCAATGATCCCCGAGTTTTTTGCTCCGAAATTACCCGATCAGATAAAATCAAATCCAGCAGGAAATTCCATTTCAATTGTTTTTGAGGAAGATACCACTTTTTCGTTTTACGACGAATTCGGAAGAAAAACCATGGATTCAATACCATACAGTGGCAACGTCGAAGGGTACAAATATAAATATGCGTATCACCAAGACACCGTTTTTTGCGATCTTTATTGGTCTGCTATTATCGATGCCATCAATCACAAAGAAATTTTCATCTTAGATTCACATGGAAATTGGATTGAAAAAAAGGAAATCGGCCTTGAGGAAATACCTTCTGGAAAATGGACGGCGCTGCATCGGAGAAAATTGACGTACTATTAAGAGATTGATTTATATCATATCAAAAAGCCTTTCATGAAAAAATGAATCAAATCAAGAAAACAGACAATTAAACCGAGCATGCTTTTTTTGCATTGAATTGTCTAGTCCTGAAATAGCGATACACAAAATTTATCGTTATGGAAAAAAGAGAAAAAGTTGTTTATGAAAAACGCAGCCAAAAGGATTATTCAATGTCCTTTAAGTTAGAAGTTGTTAAAGAGATTGAATCTGGATTAATTTCGGC